>DASXCX010000101.1:0-16559 GCA_036490955.1 Allostellaceae bacterium
GAACGATCGACATGCCCTCGCTCTTGAGGCGGCGGATCGTCGCCATCACCTCGCCGACGATCTGCGGCGCGAGGCCCTCCGACGGCTCATCCATCAAAAGGACGCGCGGGTTCGACATTAGGGCGCGGCCGATGGCGAGCATCTGCTGCTCGCCGCCGGAGAGATAACCGGCAACCTGCCGTCCGCGCTCGTGGAGGCGCGGAAAGAGTTGGTAGACCGTGGCCAGCGACCACGTCGGCGCGCCGGAGCGCGGCTTGCGCGCGGCAACGGTGAGATTCTCGGCGACGCTGAGACTCTTGAAGATGCGGCGGCCCTGGGGCACCAGCGCGATGCCTTGCGCCGCAACGTCTTCGGGCACGGCGCCGGTAACGTCGGCACCAAAGACGCTGACCGCGCCGCACCGCGGCGGCAACACACCGACCGCGACGTTCATGCAGGTGGTCTTGCCGGCGCCGTTGCGGCCCAAAAGGCCAAGCAGATGGCCCGCTTCGAGCCGCAGCGAGACGCCGTGCAGCACGTGACTGTCGCCGTAGAAGGCGTCGATGCCGCCAAGCGCGAGCGCGTCACTCGCCAAGATAAATCTCCCGCGTGCGCTGATCGGCAACCACCTCCGTGCGCGCACCTTCGACGACGATTTCGCCGAGATGCATCACGGTGATGCGGTCTGCGAAGTCCAGCGCGACGTCCATGTCGTGCTCGATCATCACCATGGTGACGTCGCGCGGCACGGTCGCGAGCAAGGCGCGCACGTCGCGCCGCTCTTCCAGCGACAGGCCGGCGAAAGGTTCGTCGAGCAGCAGCACGCGCGGCTTTTGCGCCAGCGCCATCGCGATCTCGACCCGGCGGCGCTCGCCATAGGAGGTTTGCGCGAGCGGCCGATCGGCGAGATGGCCGAGACCGATCTCGACGAGGCGTCGCCGCGCTTCCCGTTGCAGCGACTCCTGGTTGCCCAGCCGCGCGAACGGATTCCAGCGCAATCGCGACAATCCGAGCAAGGACAGCAGCAGATTGTGCAGCAGCGTTTCCTTGGGAAAGAGCGTGATGATCTGGTAGGTGCGGGCAAGGCCGAGATGCGCGCGCCGCCGCGCGGGCATGCGTGTGATATCTTCGCCGAAGAGGGCAACGCTGCCGCCATCCGGCGGAATCTCGCCGGCGATCAGGCCGAATAGCGTCGTCTTGCCGGCACCGTTCGGGCCGATGATCAGCCGCCGCTCGCCCGCCTCGACCAAGAGATCGATCCGGCGCGCGACCTGCAAGCCGCCGAAAGATTTGTCGAGCTGCCGAATCGCAAGCGCGTTCATCCGCCGCTCCGCGCCGGCGCCGCACCACGCCGCGCTTTGGTCGCCGCCCACAGAAAGCGCGCAAAACGCCGGCTTCCCGGCACGAGACCTTCGGGCATGAATAGCACGATGAGCACGAAAATCGCGCCAAGCGTAAAATTCCAACGCTCGATATAAGCACTCATCACGCTCTTCATGATGACGACGAGCGCTGCACCCGCGACCGGCCCGAGCAGCGTACCGGAGCCGCCGGCGATCACCATGAGCAACACTTCGGCCGAAGCCGAGAGCGCCAGCGCATGCGGGCTAATGAATTCGTTGTAGTAGAAAAAAAGAATCCCGGCGATGCCGCTGCACATGCCCGACATCACGCAGGCGATGAAGCGGATAGTCCAGACATCGAAGCCGAGCGCCGTCATGCGCCGCGGCTGGTCGCGCGTGCCGCGAAGGCTGGCGCCGAACGGCGAGCCGGTCATGATCGCCACACCGGCGATCACGACAAGAAAGATCGACAGCGTTGCATAGTAGAAATGATCCGCCGAATCGAGCGAGAAGCCGAACGGCAAGGGGCGCGCGCGGCCGGAGACGCCATTATCGCCATGCGTCAGATCGATCCAGCGATAGCCGAGACCCCAGAGGAGTTGGCCAAGCGCGAGCGTAATCATGATGAAGCCGATGCCGGTCGTGCGCAGCGCGAGCACGGCGAAGAGCATCGTCGTCGCCAAGCTCATGCCGAGCGCCGCGAGAATGGCGATCGAATGGCTGAAGCCGTGCTCCAACAAGATCGCGACGGTGTAGGCGGCGACGCCGAAGAGTCCGGCATGACCGAGCGAGATCAGCCCGGCATAGCCGACGAGGATATCGAGACCGAGGGCGAAGATCGCCGCGATCAGAATCTGGCTGACGATGTTGACGTAGAAACTGCCGCCGGCCCAGAGCGGCACGGCCGCAAGCACGAGCAGCGCGAGCGCCCAGGGCAGCCGCTTCATGGCGCCCGGCGGCCGAAAAGCCCCTGGGGGCGCATCACCAAGATCAGTACCATCGGCAGGAACAGGACGAAATAGGCGAGCTCGGGCAGTAGCGCTTGGCCGAAGTTATAGAGAAAGCCGACGACGAAGCTACCGATCAGCGAGCCCAAGAGGCTGCCCGTGCCGCCGAGAATGACGACGACCAGCGCCAGCGGCAGCATATCGGAATCGAGTCCGGGATAGATCGATAGGATCGGGCTGCCGATCATCCCTGCGAAGCCCGCGAGTCCGGCGCCGAGGCAGAATACCGTGGTGAAAAGATAGGAGACGCGGATGCCGCAGATCCGCGCCATCTGCGGATCATCGACGCCGGCGCGAATCATCGCGCCGAGCCGCGTGCCGTCGATCAGCGCCCAGAGCGCGACGGCGATGACGAGGGCGAGCAGGATGATCGCGATGCGATAGGTTGGGAAGATCAGCCCGCCGAGACGCGCGACGCCTTGCAGCGAGGCCGGCGCTTCGACCGAGATCGGATCGCCGCTCCATGCCATGAGGCAGAGATCGGCGATCATGAAGGATACGCCGAGGGTGAGCAGCACTTGCGCCTGCTCCTGCCCCGCCAATCGGCGCAGCACGAAGCGCTCGAGCATTCCGCCCAATAGCGCGACCAGTACCGCAGCGATGATCGCCGCGAGCCAGAACTCGACGCCCCACCACATGACGAAGCTCGCGCCGAAATAGGCACCGAGCATGAAGAACGAGCCATGCATCAGATTGGGAATGCGCATCAAGCCAAAAATCAGCGAGAAGCCTGCCGACAGCAGGAACAACAACCCGCCGAACGCGATGCTATTGACCGTCAGGACCAGCCACAAGCTCATGATCGGTCCTGCGGCTCTTCCGATCGTGTCGCCTCAGGATTTCAGCGGCGGATAATCGCGCGAATAGACCGGCTGGGCGAGGAAGGTTTTCTCGTCGTAAGTCCAGAACTGGCTGACATTCTCGTACGTCTTGACGGTCTTGTTCGCGAGCTTACCGTTCTGCTTTTCGATGCGGCGAATATAGATATTGCCGATCACATTTCCGTGGTCGTCGAATTTGATCGGTCCGCGCGGCGTGTCGGTTAGCTGTACGGCGCGCAGCGCCTTAACGAACGCTTCCTTGTCGCTGGTGTCGCCGTTGACCTTTTGCAGACCGGCTTCGACCACCAAGCCGTTGACGTAGAGGCCGGCCGCATAAAAGCCCGGGACGTTGCCATAATCCTTGGTGAAATCCGCGACGAAGCGCTTATTGGCGTCGTTCTGGAGATCCAGCGTGTAGGGACAGGCGTTGATCATGCCGATCGCCTCGTCGCCGAAGCTCTTCATCAATGCGTCGTCGCCCGCGGTTTCGCCGCCGATCACCGGCGTCTTCAAGCCGAGATCGGCGTATTGCTTCATGAATTTGACCGGCGCCGAGCCGCTGAAGCCTTGGCAAACGACGTCGCACTGGCCGATCTGCGCGATGAAGGGCGTGTTGTCGGCGGTGCCGAGCGGCGCCCAGATCTTCTTCAATACCTTACCGCCGGCATCCTCGAAGACGCGCTGGAAGCCGCCCATCTGCTCGTAGCCGAAGGCGAAATCCTCGGCGATGAGCACCGCGGTTTTGGCCTTCATCTCCTTGGCGGCATAATCGGCGAGCGGCTGCATCGCCTGGGCCGAAGTCGCCGAAGCGCGAAGGAAATAGGGATTGGGCTTGCGCTGCGTCATATCCTCGGCGGCGGCGAGGCTCAGCATCGGCGTCTTTTGCTGGGCGATATAGTCGGAGATCGCGAGCAGCTCGAACGCGGCCAACGGACCGAGGATGACATCGACCTTGTCGCGCTCGATCAGCTCTTGCGCCTTGGTCTTGGCGCCGGCGGGACTGCCGCCGGTATCCGCCGAGATGAAATCGACCTTGCGGCCGGCGAGCGTATTGTTCCTCTCTTTGAGGAAAGTGAGGATTCCCTGCTCCATCTGGATGCCGCCTTCGGCAAGGGAACCGGTCTTGATGGTCAGCAGCCCGATCCGCACCGGCGCGGCCTGGGCGATGGCTGGAATCGGCAAGGCGCTCGCCGCGACCCCCGCGAGAAAAGCCCGTCTTCCGAACTTTGTTGTCATGACAACCTCCCCGAGAATGTCTTTCGTTATTACACAGCAGCCTATGGCGTTTTCGCTTAGCCGTCCAGCTTGCCCGACCCGCGCAGCGTCTCTAAGGTGCGTGCAAGCGATGGAACGACGGCGCGTGAAACGGCAAAGCCAACAATCAGAACCGGGAGCGGAATCGCGCAAGGCCGTTACGAAGGCCGCCCGTCATCGTATGGCGCCGCAGGATCGCGAACGCCTCATTCTCGACAACGCGTTACGTTTTTTTGCCGAGCGCGGCTTGGCCGGCGAGACACGCGAGCTGGCGCGACGGCTCGGGGTCACGCAATCGCTGATCTATCGCTACTTCCCGAGCAAGGACGTACTGATCGAGCGCGTCTACGAGAAATGGTTCACGGAATATTGGAGCCCCGCCTGGGCTGATTGGATTGGCGAGCGGCGCCTCAACTTCGAAGAGCGGCTGCTGGCTTTCTATCGCGATTATGTCCGGCTCTGCCATAATTACGAATGGGTCAGGCTGTTTGCCTTCTCCGGCCTCGATGGCTTGCCGCACCATGGGCGCTACGTGGAGCGCAACCGCGCGGAGATTTTTCCGCGCATTGCCGCCGAGCTGCGCCACGATCACGGGCTCCCCGGGTTCGATGAAATTCCGCTGACGGAGTTCGAGCACGACCTGATTTGGTCTCTGCACGCGACGCAGTTCTATTTCGGCCAGCGGCGCTGGCTTTTCGGCCTGTCGACGCACCGCGATGTGCATGAAGTCGTCGCAACGCGCGTACACGGCTTCATCACCGCGGCGCCGGCCCTCATCAAGGCGCATCTCGCCAGCCTCAAAGCCAAGCGGCTGGCCAGCGGTTGAGCATGGCAGAGGCTGGGCCGCCTTCGTTCGAGATGCTGAAAGCACGGGCGCGGGCGCTCGTGCCGAGCTTGCGCGCGCGGGCGATCGAATGCGAAGAGCTACGCCGCGTGCCCGACGAAAGCATCGCCGAGCTGCATAAGAGCGGGCTTTTTCGTATGTTGCAGCCGAAGCGTGTCGGGGGCAGCGAGCTGCCTTATCGCGCGCTGGTCGAGCTCGGCGCGATCCTGGCCGAAGGCTGCGGCTCGACATCTTGGGTCGTCGCCAATCTCGCCAGCCATCATTGGATGCTGGCGATGTGGCCGGAACAGGCGCAGGACGAGGTGTGGGGCCAATCGCCCGATCATCTCATCGGCTCGGCGCTGGTGTTCCCCAGCGGCAAAGCAACAGCCGTGTCCGACGGCTATGTGTTGAGCGGCCGCTGGCCGTTCTCGAGCGGCGTCGACCCGTCGCGCTGGAATTTCGTCGGCGGCATCGTCCATGACGCGAAGGACAAGCCGGTCGAGCAGCGCTGCTTCCTCGTCGGCGCCGGCGACTATCGCGTCATCGATACTTGGTATGCCGCGGGGCTGCGCGGCACCGGCAGCAAAGACATCGAGATGAAGGATGTCTTCGTTCCGGCGCATCGTACCTTGCCGCTGACGGCGCTGGTCGGCGGCGGGACCGCGCCAGGCTGCGCGATCAATCCCGCGCCGCTCTACAAGCTGCCCGTGCTCGGCCTTTTCGCTTTCGTGGTGAGCGGCGTCTCGCTCGGCCTGGCGCGCGGCGCGATTGGCGATTTCACGCAGCAGATGCACTCGCGCATCGCGACCTATTCCGGCCGGCGGCTTGCCGATCTCTCCAATCTGCAGTTGAAGATCGGCGAAGCCTCGGCCCTCGCCGATACCGCCGAAGCGCTGATGCTAAAGGGTTGCGACGAGGCGATGGCGATCACCGAGGCGGGCGTGCCGGCGACGATCGAGCAGAAAGCGCGCTGGCGCCGCGACGGCGCTTATGCCGCCTCGCTCTGCACCGAAGCCGTCAACATACTTTTTGCCGCGACCGGCGGTGGCGGTGTCTATCTCAATCAGCCGATCCAGCGCGCCTTCCGCGACGCGCATGCGGCGAACGCGCATTACGCGCTGAGCTGGGACGTCAACGGCACCCAATGGGGCCGTATCGCCCTCGGCCTGCCGGCGGAAGCGGTCGTCCTATAGAACGCTATTTCCCCAAGTAGTCTTCGCAAGGAGGGCGTTAGCCCGACGAAGCAATGGAGTGATTGAAGCGGACTTGATTGCCTCACTCGCAATGACGAGGAATCAAATTGTTTAATGCAGTCCGTCGTCGACTTTAACGTTCTCGGGCTTGAGCTTTAGCCCTGAGGCGTCGGCTTGCTGCAGGATCAGGGTCGCGAAATCATCATCGACATGGCCGCGCGCGATGAGGCTTTGCACAAGCTCGCGCGTGATCGCCGTCACCGGCATCGAGGCGCCGGTGCGCTCGGCGGCGTCGAGGCCGAGATCGAGATCCTTCTTCAAGAGCACCGGCGTGAAGGTCGGCGCGAAATCGAGATTGACCAGCGCCGGCGATTTGTAGCGCGAGAACACCGAGCCCATCACGCTGTTGTTGAGAAAGTCGAGGAAGGCATGGCGCGGCACGCCGCCTTTTTCGGCAAGCACCGTCACCTCGGTGAGCGACTGGATGACGACGCCGAGGAAGACGTTGTGGCAAATCTTGACGAGCCGCGCGAGATCGCCTTCACCGACATAGCTCGCCCCCTTGCCCATCGCATCGAGATAGGGAAGCGCCGTGTCATAAGCATCGCGCGGGCCCGAGACGACAAAAGTGAGCTTGCCGGCTTTCACGACTTTGGCATTGCCGCTGACCGGTGCCGCCAGCATTTGGGTGCCGCGCTTCTTCGCCGCCGCCCGCACTTTGGCCGACGATTCTTCGGAGACCGTCGAGCTGTCGATCAGGATTTTCGGCTGCTGATCGCCGGCGAGCACGCCGTTCGGGCCAAGCGTCACTTCCTCGAGATCATGCGAGGCGGCAACCGTGACGAAAACGATATCGCGGCCGGCGAGCGCGGCGGGGCTTTCGACGATGCTGCAACCGCTTTTCGTCAGCGGCTCGGCCTTGGCGCGGGTGCGGTTCCAGACCGCCACATCGGCGCCCGCTTTCGCCAAACGCTCGGCCATCGAATAGCCCATGCGGCCGCCGGCGCCGATCCAGCCGATCTTGTGTCCTTTCAAACCGGATGCCATGGTCGCGCTCTCCCTTCAATGCTTGTCGAAAGCTCTAGCCGCATGGCCGACACCCTTCAACCCCTGACTCCGGCCGACATGCCGGTCGCACTACGCCCCATCATGGAAGCGCCCTATCCGCGTTTCTCGGATGCGGAGATGAAGCGCCGGCGCGACATGCTGAGCGAGCTGATGCGCACAGCCGAAATCGACCATGTGCTGCTTTATGGACACAACCGCGCCGGCAATGCCGTGCCTTATTTTGCGCATTGGCCGACGACCGCGGAGGCGAGCCTGATCGTGACGACGGGCACGCGCGACAAGCTTTTCATCCAGTACCACAATCATGTCGCGCTCGCGAAACAGATCGCCGGCGACGCCGATGTCGAATGGGGCGGCGATTTCGGTATCGACAGCGCCATCGCCGAGTTGGAAAAGCGCGGCGCCAAGCGCGACCGTGTCGGCTTCATCGGGCCGCTCTCCTATCGTCTTCACGCGCAATTCGCCGCAAAGTTCGGCAAGGTGAGCGACCTCGGCGGCGCTTACATGCAGCGGCGCCTCTACAAATCGGCGGAGGAGATCGAGTGGTATCGCCTCGGCGCCTATCTCTCGGATCGCGGCCTCGCTGCGCTTGCCGCGGCGATCCGCCCGGGCGCGACCGAGCGCGAATTGGGCGCGGCGATCGAAGCATCCTACCTGCCCTATGGCGGCACCAACGTCATCCATTTCATCGGCGCCACGTCGATGGCGAATCCCGATTGCTGCGTGCCGCGACAATTCCCCTCGACCCGGCGCGTCGCCAAAGGCGACATCGTCTTCACCGAGATCAGCGCTGCGTTTTGGGATTATTCGGGCCAGGTGCTGCGCACCTTCGCCGTCGATGCCGAGCCGACGCCGCTTTACCGCGATCTGCACAAGGCGGCGGATGCTGCCTTCGATGCTATCACCGGCATCCTGCACGAAGGTGCGACGCCTGCCGATGTCGTCGCCGCCTCAGCCGTGATCGAGGAAGCCGGCTTCACCACCGATGACGACGTGATGCATGGCTATGGCGGCGGCTACTTGCCGCCGATCATCGGCTCCAAAAGCCGGCCCGCCGGGAAGCTGCCCGAGCTGACCTTCAAGACGGGGATGATGGTGGTGGTGCAGCCCAACGTTATTAGCAAAGACGGCAAGGCCGGCGTGCAAACCGGCGAATGCGTGCTGATCACCAAGACCGGCTTCGAGCGGCTGCACAATGCGCCACGCGGCTTCCGCCGCCTCTAGCGCCGCGCGGCTTCGCCGCCTCTAGCGCGGCGCGGCTGTCACGCGCCTGCCACCGGACGATGATAAAGGAATAGGCTGAACGATTGCGGGGCACGTATGGCCTATTCAGCGATCTCGATCAGCCCAGCGATCCACGCCTATTTCCTGTCGCAAACGACGGCGACGGCGACGGCCGAACCAGCGGCCAAGACGCAATCGGTGAAAGTGGCGCAAGTGGTCGCCGATTTCATCAATGCCGCGCAGCACAGCATCCAAATCGCGATCTACGATTTCCGTCTCAACGGCGAGAGCGAGAAGCTCGTCATCGACGTGCTCGACAAACAGACGACGGCCGGTCGAACCGTGCAGATCGCCTACGATCATTCAAAAGACGGCAAGACCGGCGAGTACTTTGCCGCGCTCGGCAGCGATCCGGCGCCGAGCGGCACGCATGAAAAAATGACGGCACTGCATCGGAAGAATTCGAAGATTCAGGTGAAGCCGATCGTTGGTCCCAAGCTTGCTGCGCAGATCGTCCTCGAGCCGATCGAGACCGGCGGGCATCTAATGCACAGCAAATACATCCTGCGCGATGCCGGCACGCCGCAAGCCGCGTTGTTGATAGGCTCGGCGAATTTCACCGACGATGCTTGGGCGCTGCAGGAAAATAACATCCTCACCTACATCGGCGCGTCGACGCTGGTGAAGTTCTACGAGGCGGATTTCGAGGAATTGTGGAAGAGCGAGAAGATCGCGGGCACCGGCAAGAAAGATACCGGCGACGCGACGATCGGCCTGCCGATCCACGTGATGTTCTCGCCCGGCAATGGCGCCGCGATCGAGGAAGAGATCGGCAAACGCATCGCCGCCGCGAAGCACCGGCTCGCGATCGCCTCGATGGTCATCTCTTCCGAGCATATCCTTTCGGCCCTTGCGGATAAAATTTCGGCGGTGCCCGCGTTCAAAGGCATCTACGATAGTGGCGAAATGGACATGGTGGTGAAGCTCTGGAAGAGCCACAGTTCAAGCAAAAGCGCTAACGGTAAGATGACGAGCGGCGACAAGGCCGCGCTGTTCGAGAAGATCGCGAAGCACCTGCACGCAAAGAAATCGACGAAATATTCGGACACCGGTCCGCACGATTTCATGCACAACAAATTGGTGGTGATCGACGATCAGGTGATCACCGGCAGCTTCAATTTCTCGACCAGCGCGACGCATAACGCCGAGAATGTCGTCTTCATCGAGAGCAAGGACATTGCCGACAAATATGAGAAATATGTCGACAGCCTGCTCGCGCAATATAAGACGATGGGCTGAGCGGCAGCGGCCTCAATATGGATTGGCGATCGGCAGCTCTTCCGCCGGATAGAGCGTGATCACCTTGGCGCCGTTCGGCGTACAGACCACCTCTTCCTCGATGCGCGCAGCGGAATAGCCGTCGGAGGCCGGGCAATAGGTCTCGAGCGCGAAGACCATGCCGGCCTTGATCTCCATCGGATCCTCGAAGGAATTGAGCCGCGAGATGATCGGCCGCTCGTGGAGGCCGAGACCGAGCCCGTGACCGAAGAGCAGACCGAAAGCCTCCATCTCACTGGTGAAGCCGATCTCTTCGGCTTTCGGCCAGCACGCCGCGATCTTGTCGGTCGAGACGCCGGGTTTCACCAGCGCAATCGCAGCATCGATCCATTCGCGCGCTTTCTTATACGCATCCTTTTGCGAATCGGTCGCGCGGCCGACATTGAAGGTACGGTAATAGCACGTGCGATAGCCGTTATAGCTTTGAATGATGTCGAAGAACGCCTGATCTCCGGGGCGGATGAGACGATCGGTGAAATTATGCGGATGCGGGTTGCATCGCTCGCCCGAGATCGCATTGATCGCCTCGACATCATCGGAGCCGAGCTCGTAGAGCCGCTTGTTGGCGAGCGCGACAACCTCGTTCTCACGGATGCCGGGCTTCAGATGCTCGGCGATGGTCTGGTAGCAACCATCGACCAGTCCGGCCGACATGTTAAGCAGCGATATCTCATCGGCGCTTTTGAGCTCGCGCGCATCGAGCATCACCTGTTGTCCGTCTCTCACCTGCAGGCCAACGGCTTGCAATTCAAAGAGCATCGCCGGCTCGACGACATCGACGCCGACCGGCTGATCCGCAACGCCATGCTCCATGAGGATCGATTTGATCTCCTCCGCCGCCGAGCGCATCAAGCCGATCTTCGGATGGATGGCGCCGCGCAGACCCAGCATGCCGGCATGGCAATTATGCGGTGGCAACCAGGGCGCGTAGAGGCGGTGATGCTTTGCCGCCGAGCCGAAATCCCAAAGATGCGGCTCGCTGTCGCCGGCCAAGAGGGCATAGCGCGTGAACTTGTCGCGCGCCCAATTGCCGATGACCGTCGAGGTCATGTAGCGGATGTTGTACTGGTCGAAGACCAACAGCGAGCCGAGCCCCGATTTCGCCAGCGCCTGGCGCGTCCGGCCGAGGCGATAACGATGCAAGCGGCGGAAATCGATACGCTCTTCGAAATCGACCGCGCTGGGCCCAAGCGCCATGATCGGCCGCGTCCAATCGTGACGCGGATCGATATCGGCGGCGTTGATGATTTTCGGCTCGGGCGGTTTCTTCGTCGCCATACGTGTGTCTCCCTGACTGCGCCGGACGTTGCACGGCGCGCACGAACCTGTCAACTTGATGGGCAATGCTGACCGCGCTTTCGGCACGGCTTTTGGGGAGGAGAAGAAGGAATGGGCGTTACCCGGAAAATCCGTCATGCCTTGCTGGGCGCCGGAGCGATTGCACTGGCGCTCGTCGCCGCGAACGCGAAAGCGGATGCGATCCCGAAAGGCGGCGCGTCGGAGAATATGAAGGTCATCGGCTTCTCGGGTCTCGATGGCCGCTATGGCGCGTTCAAGATGGCGCTCAACCATCCGAGCAATGGTCGCTGGTATCTCTATATGGGCCATTCCTTCAATCTCGGCTGGAGCATCCTGGACGTCACCGACCCCGCCAATCCCAAGCTTGCGAAATTCATTCCGTTCGACGGCCCGAAGGATTGGATCACCGCACAGGTGACGGTGAACGACAATCTGATGATCACCTCGCTCGACCGCCGCAAACCGGCGGACGGCCCGGACATCATCCTCTGGGACATCAGCGATCCGGTGAACCCCAAAGAACTTTCGCGCTGGGGCAGCGGCACGACCGGCGCGCACCGCAATTCCTATCCGGGCGGCAAATACGCCTATCTCTCGACCTCTTACCCGGGCTTCAAGAACAAGATTCTCGTCATTCTCGATGTCAGCGATCCGGCGCATCCGAAAGAGGCCGGCAAGTGGTGGCAGCCCGGCCAAAAGGACGGCGAGCCGGTAACGGGGCCGATCGACGGCTTCCATGGCCCCGCCAATATCAGCCCGGACGGCAAGACACTGACGACGGGCTATATGCCCGACATGATCAATCTCGATATCAGCGATCCGACGCAGCCCAAGCTGATCGGCAAGCTGACGATGACGCCGCCTTTCGCCAGCGTCGGCAGCCAGTCGCTGCACACGACCTTGCCGCTATGGGACCGCAAGCTCGTCTACGTCAGCTCCGAGGCAATGGATGAGCGGTGCCGCGACAACGGCATGAATTTCGCCGGCTTCATCGACAACAGCAACCTGGCAAAGCCGCGTCTCATCTCGATCTTCCCGACGCCGGTGCCGCCGAAAGGCCTTCCCTATAAGGATTTCTGCGATAAGGGCGGCCGCTTCGGCCCGCATAACACCAATCAGGAGCTCCATAACCCCGCGGTGCAGAAGGTCGGCAACCTGATGGTTGTCGCATGGTTCAACGCGGGCGTCCGCGTTTTCGATATCAGCGATCCGCGGCTGGTGCGCGAGGTCGGCTACTACATTCCGCCTGAGCGGTCGGGCCTGCCCGAGCAGTCGGGCGCGCATGCCTCCCCGATCAATTGGAGCGAGGAAGTCTCGATCGACACGCGCGGCAATATCTATCTCAACGACGATAAATGGGGCACTTTCGTGTTGCGCTACACCGGCAAGGAACCGAGCGCCTTGCCGACGCCGGCGACATCGGCATCGAAATAGGCGCGGCTAATCCGCCTTTTCGTCGCGCCGGTACCACGGCAGGTACCGGCGCGTCGCCGCGCTGATCAACACATCGCAACCGACGCCGAAGCCCGCGAGCAGCAACACCGCGACGAACGCTTCGTTCTGGTGATAGGTGCGCGAATTGAAGAGTATGAAATAGCCGAGGCCCGGTATCGCCAGGAAGAACTCGGCGACCACCGCGCCAATCAGCGCGCGGCCGGCAGCCAGGCGCAGGCCGGCTAGAAGATACGGCATCGAGGCAGGGATCACGACCTCGAACAACACACGCGGCCGCGACGCGCGATACGAGCCCGCAACCTCGAGATAATCCTTCGGCACCGATTGTGCGCCCTCGGCAGCATTGATGAGCACGGCGAAGATCGCGGCGAAGACGATGGTTGCGAAACGCGCGGCGCCGGTATAGCCGAACCACAGCGACATCAGTGGCAAGGCGATGATCATCGGCATCGCGTTGAAAATGTTGACCCAGAGCCGCAGCGCGCGATCGGCGATGACGCTGCGGCCGAGGAGAAGCCCCAGCGCGGTGCCGAGAATAAGCGCCGCGACCAGTCCTTCGGCGGTGGCCGCCAGGGTCACCCAGGTCGCGTTGAGGAAGCCGCTGCTCGTCAGCACGGAGGGAATGACCGCGATGATGGTGCTGGGCTTGGCGACGAAATCCGGCGCAGCCAGCCGGGCAACGATTTCCCAAACTGCCAGGATGGCCGCGCCGGCGATCAGGCGGGCGCCGGCCGGGCCAAGACCGCGGCGTGCCTCTTTGCTCGCTGCCGGTAAGACCGCGACCGCCATACGTCAGTTCCGCCAGCGCGCGAAATGCGCTTCCAGCATCGTGCCGACCTTCATGAGCCCGACACCGAGCAGGCTGATGATGAGGATGGCGGCGAAAACGCCCGCCGTGTCGAAGCTTTGCGAAGCCGTCATGATGAGCGCGCCAAGACCCGTCGCGCTCAAAAAGAATTCCGCCGCGATCATGCCGACGAGAGCGCGGCCGATCGCCTGGCGAATACCGGTCATCGTGAACGGCAAGGTGTAGGGCACCATCACTTCGCGCCACAGCGCCCATTCGCTCGAGCGGTAGGATTGCGCGACCTCGATCAATTCCGGCTTGATGCTGCGCGCGCCTTCGACCGTGTTGTAGAGAATCGGGAACACGGCGAAGAGAAACACTACGAGCACTTTCGGCGCGAACCCAAATCCCATCAGCGACAGGATGAACGGGATCAATGCCACCATCGGCGTGGCGTAGAGGATCATGATGTAGACATCGAGTGCCTCGCGCAACATCCGCACCCGCGCGAAAAGCAGCCCCAGCGGCATGCCGACGATCACCGCGGCGACAAAGCCGGTCAGGAACAGCGCGAGCGAACTTTCGACCTGCGGCAACAGCTTGCCTGATTGGGCAAGCTGAACCAGCCGCAACAGCGTATCCGACAGCGGCACCAGAAAGGCCTGGCTAGTATGGCGCCCGGCGATCTCCCAAAGCGCCAGCCCGCCGAGAAGACTCAGCAGAAACGGGCCGTGCCGGGAGAGCGCCGCGCGCATCGCCACGCCTTATTGTTTATCGACCAGCGCCTTCGCGTCGCGCCAGATCGAGGCATCGACGAGGCGCTGATAGGTCGGCGCCGTGCCATCCTTGATCGCGCCCGATTTCACCTGGTCGGCGGTATAGGCCTCGAGCGCCGCCTGCGGCATACCGTCATTGTCGACCGGCCAGAGACCGTATTGCAGATAGGCTTTGATCGCGGCCATGGCAGCCTCGTGGCTGCGTCCGGTCACTTCTGCGCTGGTTGCGACCTTTTCCGCATTTTTCGGATCGGCCATGAAGTGCGTCGCCGCAATGAGTGCCGCCGCCATGCGCACGAAGCCATCGCGCTTTTTGGCGATATCGTCGCGCCGCGCGACAATGATCAGGTTCTGCGCCGTCGGATTGGAATCGAGCAGCGTCTTCACCAGCGTGATCTTCTTGCCGTGGCTTTCGATCTCCGGCACGTCGTCGAGATGCAGGATGCCGTACTGAATTTGCCCGGCGATCAACGCCTGCGCCGTGTTCGAGCCGAGCGCCACCTGCTGCACATCGTCCATCGAGAGATGGCAGCCCATTTCGAGAATCTGCTTCAGCGCGATCGAGCGCGCGCCGCCAGGCGTGTCGACGCCGACCTGCTGTCCCTTTGCATCGGCGCAGCTCGCCTTGCCCGCGTTACTCGTGCCGAGCTCGAAATCCGGCTTCGGAAAACCGTAAATGCCGACGAGATCGACATTCGCGTTGGCGATCTGGCTGATCAGCAGTGGCGTCGAGGACATCGCCGCGTCGATATCGCCGGAGACCACAGCCCGCGCCGCCGCCGTACCGTTATCGAATTGACGCAACTCGATATCGGCGCCGTATTGCTTGAAGAAGCCCTGATCTTTCGCAACAAAGCTTATGATCGAAATGAAGATCGGCGGAATACCCGGTGGCGCAAAGACTATCTTCGGCGCATCGGCAGCCAGCGCCGGCGGCACAAAAGGCGCGGCAATGGCCGCGCTCAAAAGCGCGGCGGCGATCGTCTTGCGAAACATCGATGGACCTCCCTTTTGATACCGCTTCCTTGCGGTCGTCAGTGCTCGAGTTCGAATTCGGCGCGGCGCGCCTCGTTCATCAGATTGGACCAGACTTGCTCCCGCAGCTCCGAGAAGCGTGGCAAGCTGAGCGTGTCCCGACCGCGCGGCCGGGGAAGATCGATCGCGATATCCTGATCGACGCGGCTCGGCCGCCCTTTCAGCACCACGACACGATCGCCCATCAACACCGCTTCCTCGATCGAATGAGTGACGAAGAGCATGGTCGTCGGCCGCTCTTCCCAGATGCGCAGCAGCTCGAATTGCAAAATCTCGCGAGTCTGCGCATCGACCGCGGCGAAGGGTTCGTCCATCAGCAGCACATTGGGCTCGATCGCCAGCGCGCGGGCGAGGCCGCAGCGCTGCTGCATGCCGCCTGAGATTTGATAGGGATAGGCGCGCTCGAAGCCGGCGAGGCCGACGAGCGAGACGAAGCCCGGCACGCGCGCCGCGATCTCGCTGGCACTCGCCCCGGCCATGCGCAACCCATAAGCGACGTTGTCGTAGACCGTTTTCCAAGGAAAGAGACCGAAATGCTGGAAAACCATCGCGACGCCCGGCGGCGGCTCGGTTACCCGCT
Organism: Allostellaceae bacterium; assembly: GCA_036490955.1. Taxonomy (GTDB): domain Bacteria; phylum Pseudomonadota; class Alphaproteobacteria; order ATCC43930; family CGMCC-115725; genus CAIKMD01. The sequence goes on from DASXCX010000101.1 coordinate 15,986, forward strand.
TACCGTCGATCATGACCTCGCCTTCGCAGGGAATGAGCCCGTCGATGCAGCGCAGCAAGGTTGTCTTGCCGCAACCCGACGGACCGACCAGGGCGACGATTTCGCGCGCGCGCAATTCGAGATCGACATCTGCGAAAACGGTCAGCTCACCGTAGCGCTTACCCAGACCGCGAACGCGGATGGAGCCTCGATCCGCCGACGACATTTCCGCGCGTTTCCCCGACAATTATTTGCCCCAGGTATATTGCGATAATCCACGGCGACACAACAACAATTCCAAGCACGAGCGCGCCGTGCGCACGCCCGAATGGCGCTTCGTCGATCGGTTACTTGGCGGGCGAAGTCTCACGCGAGTGGTGGACCCAGTAATCGGGCGAGGCTTTGCTTTCGACCAGAGCTTCCGCGGTCTCGAAACCTGGCGCCATCGAAGCCGACGTGCCGGCCAGGATCTGGTGATGCTCGATATTGAGCGTCCGCAGCCAGCGCTGCTGCCCCATGGTGATGGCAACGAAATAGCCGAGTTCGACGATTTGCGGCTCGGTGAAATGGCGCTTCAGCCGCGCCCAGAGCGCAT
>DASXCX010000102.1:0-13611 GCA_036490955.1 Allostellaceae bacterium
CGCGATCAGTCGCGTCTCCACGCCTTTTACCGCCGCGGCGTCGAGCGCATGGCGCAGCAAATGATCCGAGCCCGAGAAGCGGGGATAGGATTCGTCCATCACCGTCGTCGCGATGCCGGCGAGGCGCAGCGGACCGGGCGCGCGCTCCGGCTCGCGCTCCAAGGGATGGGCCGGGTGCGGCTTGCGGTTGCGCTGGGTCGCAGCGGCGAGATTGACGAGCACGCGGCCCGCTTCGATCTTCACCGGAAACGCCGGCACGCAATCTTCCTCGAAGCCCGGCTCGCCGAGGCCGGTCGCGCGATGGAATTTCCAGTGATGCCACGGGCAGACGAGATAATCGCCGTCGAGCGCGCCCTCGCCGAGCGGCCCGCCGGCGTGATTGCAGACGTTCGAGACCGCGCCGAAGCGGCCATCCCGGAACGACAAAGCGAGCGGCAAGCGGCGCGCGATCACACGCTGCACGGGAAGCCGCGATAATTCCTCGGTCGCGCCGATGTCGACCCAATCCTCACTTTCGGCCATAGCGCCCCCTTTTTCGCGCAGCTAGCGCGGCTGCGGACAATTGCGCGCGAGGGTAAAGCTCCCCGCCGCTTGCGAATTCTGCGCTTGGCCGAGTCCCCAGGTGAGGCGGAGCGCGTAATCGGCGTTGTCGAAAATCGGCCCGAGATATTGCAACACGCGGCCTTGATTGATGTCGAGATAGTAGGGCGCGTCGGCGAATTGCTGGCCGGTCGGCAATTGCCGCACGATCTGCAAACTCCCCGCGGTAGGATCACCTTGATAATCGATCACCGCGACGATGAGCCCGTCGGTGCGATAACGCGTCGTCGGGCAGCCGGCCGTGCCGGTGATCTTCGTGCCGGAAGGGTAGATTTGCGCATTCGCCGGCAACGTCGCGCGCGAGCCTTGGCCGGTGACATTCGAATCGACGAAGGCGATGCCAGTGATCTTCGCCGTGCCGGCGGCATCGGCCACACCGATCATCGCCGCACCGGCGACCGCCAGCGCCGCCCATGGCAAAGCCACGCGATAAAGATTCATCAGTCCCCCCTTCCTACGCCGCCCCGACGTTCCCGCCGAAGCTTACACCCGCCCGACGCCGACAAGCGAGATCGCGGCGGTTTGCTTTCGCCGGGACCGCGAATTAGGCTTTTTCGCAAGCGGGACCGCGTTCCCGCACCAAAGAGCAACGACCATTGGGGAGCGGCGCCATGCGAGACCTGGTTCACGCCTACATCCAGCACAATATCGATCGGCGCGGTTTCCTCAAAGGCATGACGGCCGCGGGGTTTTCGCTTGCCGCGGCGGAATCGGTGCTGTCCGCGCTCGCGCCGATGGCCATGGCGCAGGAGGCGGCAGCGGGCCGCGTGCGCACCGTCGAAGGTACCGGCGCCAAACTGCTCCTCGAGCAACTCAAGGAGGCTGGGGTCAAGCACATCTTCTACGGCAACGGCACGTCCTCGGCGGCGATGCTCGACGCGATGGTGGGCGACAACGACATTCACCTCATCCTCGGCCCCGAGGAGAATATCGTCACCTCGATGGCCGGCGGCTACGCGCTCGCCAGCAACAAGCCGACTTTCGTCAACGTGCACGGAACTGTCGGCACGGCGCATCAGATGCTCAACATGTTCAACGCCAAGAAGGACGGCGTGCCGCTCGTCGTCTCGGCGTTCACGGCGACGACTGAGGGCACCGGCCGCGACGGTTTCGAATCGGTCGACGATCTGGTCGAGATCACCAAGCAATTCACGCGCTGGAGCTTCGAGATCCCGCTGGCGAGCCGTGTGCCCGAGATCCTGCGCAACGCCATCCGCATCTCGACCATTCCCCCGGGCGGCCCGGCCTATCTCTCGATCCCGACCAATGTCGCCGAGAGCGTCGCCAAGGCCGATATCGCGCCGAAGGAATTGTTCACCGTGCCGGTCACGACCAAGCCCGATCCGCGGCTTGTCGAGAAGGCCGCGCAGATGCTGATCGAGGCGAAGAAGCCTTTCATGATGGTCGGTATGGAAGTGTGGCGTACCGATGCCTATGACGACGTCGTAAAGCTCGCCGAGATGGTCGGCATGCAAGTGGTGCAAGGCCTCAGCCCCTACACCGATTTCCCGACCAACCACGCGCTCTATATCGGCCAGACCGATCGTACGCTCGGACCTTTTCGCTCGATCCGCGATGCCGATCTGATGCTGTCGATGGGGGCGCATGCGCTTTATCAGGACGCGCTGACGCCCGTGGTGCCGCGCAACTGGAAGCTGATCGAAACAGCCTCGGTGCCAAACGATCTCGCGAAGCTCAACCCCGCCGAAGTTTCGATCGTCGCCAATGTGCGCGAGACGGCGCGGGCGTTGATCGATGCGCTGTCGCAATCGATGAGCGCCGCGAACAAGCAGAATGCGAAGGACCGCATTCAGGAATCCGCCGCTTTCAACCAGAAGCTGAAACAGGCGCGCGAGCAGCTCGTCGCCGATCACCTCGATAGCGAGCCGATCGCCTGGGAGCGCGTCGCGCGCGAAGCGAACCTCATCCTCGAGAAAGACGCGATCATCAATCATGAGTTCAACTCAGCCATGCCGCGCGTCCTGCCGTGGTTCGAGTTCGGCCGCGGCAACAAGGAGCTTTATGGCCGCACGGTCGGATCGGGCCTTGGCTGGTCGGTCGGCGCCTCGGTCGGCATCAAGATGGCAAAGCCCGACCGCCAAGTCGTGTGCCTCTTGGGCGACGGTGCGTTCCTCATGGGCCAGATCGAGGCGCTTTGGGCAGCGAAGCGTTTCGAGACGCCGGTCATGTACGTCGTCTTCAACAACCGCAGCTTCAACGACACGCGCATGCGCGTCTCGGCGATCGCGCCGAAGCTACGCGACATGAAGGTCGATCTCGGCTCCTATCTCGGCAATCCGGATGTCAGCTTCGAGCAGGCGGCGAAGGCGTTCGATGTCAAAGGCGCGACCGTGACCAAGCCCGGTCAGATCGCCGATGCGCTGAAAACCGGCGTGCGCGAGTTGCAGGAAGGCCGGCCCTTCGTGCTCGACGTCGTCGCCGAGCGGGTCGGGCCGCTGGCCGAATCGACGTGGTATCCGCGTTACTCGGTCGCCGACCAGCGCACCAAGAAAGTCTGATGGCGATGCACAAATTGCTGGCTGTCGCTGTCGGCGCAGGTCTCGCTGCGGCGGCCCTCGGCGCGCAGGAGCGCCAACCCGATCCTTTTGCGGCCAAGCTCCCGGACGGACCGGGCAAAGATTCGGTGCTCGAATTCTGCGCCGGCGCTTGTCACCAATCGGACAAGATCCTCGCGGCGCAAAAGACTGTGGCGGAGTGGCACGCGACCGTGCTGCAAATGCAGCGCAACGGCGCGCAACTCTTCCCCGAGGATGTCGACGCGGTCAGCAAATACTTCGCTACCTATCTCGCGACCGACCGCCCGAACAACACGGACGGTACGAAGCAGCGCTAACGTAGGGACGTCTTAGAACCTTGGTCAGCCAACAAACGAATTTTCTGTTCGAACTCCCACACGGTTCACGGAATTTTGGAGACGACCATTGGAGGGATTACGATCTCGCAATAATAAATCTTTGGAAAGCGGCAAAAGGCGAGCTCGCTAATTGGCATTTTGCACAGAAGAACGGCTCGGTCACGATTGACATAAGTTGGTCGCCTGTCATTCGAAGAAAGCAGCGGCATTACAGGGTCATGCAGCGGCTTGAGGCAGCTTTAGGAACCTCGAAAGTCGACGAAATCATTCGCGAATTTTCTCATGCAAAAATTCAAATTCCGTGCACGGTTTCGATAGAGTCTCCAAAAGCAAGAACTCGCGTATCGTCCTCGTTCTTAGAATATCTGCTTTACGACTTCTTTTTGATAATGAACATTGCGGTTCCGGGTTCATGCAATTTTTATGGCGGTGTCATCCGCTCCAAGGATCAGCCATATGATCCCGAGATTTCTCTTTCTTCGTATTTTTTTGAAACCGCGCACTTGCGGAGCCAATCTAATCGGTGGCCGCCAACAAAAATCCTGCCGTTATCGTCAGTTCACAAGTGGTTCTTTGCCGTGCGCAATGACGTTCGCCAAGTTCCGAAAAGTCGCATGGAACGTGTGCTTTTTGGTCTTATGCAATTGGCAATCGCCGATGTAACCCCAACCACATTCATATGGCTTTTCTATGCGTTAGAAACCCTGTTCGACACAAAGGCCGGCGAAAATTCTCGTTCTTTGGTCGAACGGATCAAGCTCTTGCTCGGCCCGAACGACAAGGAATTTAAGTTACTTCGAAAGAATCTTAGCGAGCTGTACGGTGTTCGGAGCGCTTTTGTGCATGGGGGCTTAGGGGTCATCCATCCCATGCATGATGAGACTTTGGACCCCGAAGCCGAAAAAACTTATGTACGTTTTTTGGAACTAGCTGATTTTGGCTTCATAATCCTTTTGGCAGCCGTTCAAGAAGTAGTTTCGAAGAACTGGACTGATTTGCGATTTGAGGAAACGCTTCACGGTCAGGCGCTTCAAAACTGACGCAAGCCAAAAAAGGCTATCGCTGCTATTCCGCGACCAGCCGGTTGCGCTGTACGCCGAGCCCGTCGATCTCGCACTCGATGAGATCGCCGGCCTTGATGAAGATGCCGGTGTAGATGCCGATACCGTTCGGGGTACCGGTCGAGATCACGTCGCCTGGCTCGAGCGCGAGCTGGTTCGACATATGCGCGACCTGCGCCTCGGGCGAATGGATCATGTCCTTGGTGTTGCCGTCCTGGCGGATGTCGCCGTTCACCTTGAGGGTGAGGCGCAGATTGCGGCAATCGGGCACGAATTGCCGCGGTACGATATAGGGCCCCAAAGGCGCGAACTGGTCCCAGCATTTGCTGCCGAGCCAATCGGCACCCGGCACCGGCAGCTCGCCGGGCACGCGAAAATTCCTGACGGTCAGATCGTTGCAGATCATGAAGCCGGCGACATGCTCCATCGCGCGCTCGACCGGGATGCTCTTGCCGGCTTTGCCGATGACGACGCCCAGCTCGACCTCGCCATCGATGTCGTTGTAGCCGCGCGGCTTCGCCACATCGTCGTAAGGACCGGTGACAGCGCTGGTCGTCTTCTCGAACATGTAGGGCCGGCGCACGATATTGTCTTTCTTGTCGTCGCGCGGCGGCCGGTCGGGCCGCGGATAGTTGATCGCCGCATAAAACATCTTCGGCGGCCGCGCGATCGGCGCGTGGACGCGCACCGCGCCGACCGGCGCCACCGCATCGGCCCAGCGTTTATCCTGCAGGCCGGCCTTCTTCAGCAGCGCGACGGCTTCGCTCATCACGTCGAAGCTGTGTTCCCACTGATTAAGCAGGCCGAGCATCGTGCCGGAATCGAGCGGCGCCTTCTGCGCCGCAGCGACATGCGGCAGCACCGCATTGAGCGCCACCGATTTATCGTCGATCACCAGAGCGACAAAGCGCGGGCTGCCCGCGCTCGACACCGTCGCCAGTTTGAATGCGTCGCTCATCTCCTCACCTCTTTACAGCAGACATTTCGTCGACAGCCGCGGATCGCCCTGCAATTCGGCGCGGTTGAGAACGCGGCAGAAATAATCCCATTGCGCGTTGCTGCCGCCGACGCGTTTCGACGTATCGCCGAATTTGCGCTGCAGCTCGGCCTGATCGGGCCATTCGAAATCGAGGCCGGCGCTGGCGCTGCCGACGGTCAGCATCTGATGGCAGCGATGCTCGACATCGATGCCCTGCAGCACCATCTCCTCGATCGTGCGACCGGCAAAGATCACGCCGTGATGGCGCATAATCGCGATCTTCGAATCCTTGCCCAGCGCTTCGGCGAGCGCGCGGCCGAGCTCCGGCGTGTCGATATATTCGGACGTGCCGGTAAACCGCGGCGGCGCCTTGCCCGGGCCCGAGATCGAGCCCAAGGGCTTGTCCACCGCGCTGTAGATCACCGAATAGAAAGGATGCGTATGCGCCATGGCATTGAGGTCGGGGCGCGCCTTGAAGACCTCGGCATGGATCGGCCATTCGCTGTGCCGGCGGCCGGCACCGTAAAGCTGCTTGCCGTCGAAATCGCAGAGGATGAAATCGCGGTGATCGAAGAGCTCGCCCAGCGAGATGTGATGGCGCTTCAGCCAGAAGCCCCTGCCGTCGGGATCGCGCATCGCGACATGCCCGAAGATGCGGTCGCCGTGGCCATTGAGCTCGAGGATGCGTCCCGCCTTGGCGAGCTTGTCGAGCTCGTGCCGAAGGTCCTCGCCGATCATCTCGACATTCCGCCGTTCGTCCATGTCACTCCCTCCCTCAGCTCACTGTCGCGCGATTGAAATGCGGCATCACCTCTTCCGCAAAGAGGCGCATCGAGGCTTCCGCCTCGTCGACCGGCATATCGTGGAAATTCACCTGCAGGCTGATCTTGTCGAGCCCGCCGCAGAGGTGATCGTAGCCCTCGATCTGCTCGATCAGATTCTTTGGGCTGCCAATGAACACGACGTTTGCTTTCATGCGATCCTCGAAGGTCGCGCGGCGCATGGCGTCGATCACCTTTTCATTGGCGGCCGAGTAGTCCTTCGATGGCGGCGCCTTTTCCTGCGTGTGCGCGTCGAGCAGCGAGATGAAATAATTCTCGACCCTCGGCTTGGCGCGGCGCTCGGCCTCTTCCTGGGTCTCGGCGCAATACATATGAAGGCCGATCATGACCTTGCCGCGCCCTGGGCGGCCCTCCGCTGCCCAGGCGTCTCTATACGTATCGATCACCCGCCGCGCCTGAAGCGGCCCGCCGACGGGCACGGTCATGATCGAATGCCCGCCTTTGGCCGCGAAGATCTGCGACTCCGCGCTTGCCGTCGTCGCGATCCAGAAAGGCGGACGCGGCTTCTGCGTCGGCCGCGGGAAAGAAGTGATGTTCTCGAAGCTGTGGAACTGGCCATGGCTGGTGACGTGTTCTTGCTCGAGCAGCAGCCGCACCTGCTCGATGCCTTCGGCGAACCGCGCGCGGCTCTCGTCCATCGAGCGGCCGAGGATCCGGAATTCATGCGGCATGAAGGCGCGCGCGAAGCCGACCTCGAGGCGGCCGTTCGACATCGCATCGAGCATCGCGATCTCGCCGGCAAGCTTGAACGGGCTGTTGAAGATCGGCAGCACCGCGCCGGTGATGAGCGCCATTTTCTTCGTGCGCTGCGAGGCGGCGGCGAGGAAGACGACCGGATTGGTGCTGTAGCCGCCGTAGCGGTGGAAATAATGCTCGACCGTGCGGACGTGGCCGTAGCCGAGCTGCTCGCCAAGTTCGGTGAGGTAGAGGCTCTCGTTCCAGTAATGCTGCGCCGATTTCTCTTCCGGCCCGACGTCCGGAAAGAACTGGATACCGAATTCCATGCCTCAACCTCTCCCGAAGCCACTCGCCCGTCCCAAAGATAGGGGCCGCTTTCGTCCCATCCTTGTCAAGCCGCCGAGCCTTCCGGCGCCGGCCAGCCGACGAGACCGACCCCTGGCAGCTTCACGCCCGGCGCCTTGAAGCCGATGCCGAGATCCATGCCGAGCAGATTGATCTCGATCCCTTCGTTGCGCGCGACGAGCAATCCGATCACGCCGAACAGTGAAAATTGATAACCGGTGGCGCTGGGCGCCGCGGCGAACACCGCGCCGCCCGGCAGATAGTCCTTGCCGATGGCGTTCGAGGGCATGGCGAGACCGAGCTCCGGCACCTGGCGTGCGATCCAGGCGGTGAAGGTGTTGCTATTGGGTCCGGGCCAGGCGAGATACTCGTTGGAATAGGGATAGGCCGAAACCGCCGCGCGTACCTTCGCGATCAGCACATCGACGCCCGGGCCGCGGCGATCGAGAATCAGATCGGGCTTGGCGCCGAACCAGTAGTTATCGGGACCGGTGCGATCGATCTTGATGGCGGGATTGCTTTCCGAGACGCCGAATCCGACGACCTCGTAGCGGGTGAATTTTGCCGCGTTCGCCGGCTTCACCACGATCCAGGTGTGGACCGCGAAGATGCCGCGCCATGACACCGCGCGCGCGGCATAGACCTGGATGACGGCTTCGGGGGTTTTCGCCGGATCGGGCGCGAGGCCGCTCGCATCGCGCCGCGCATCATACCAAGGAACAGAACCGTCGCGGCCGAACACGCAAGCACTCGCGAAGAGAGGAAGGACAAAAACGATGAGCAAGGATAGCGCAAGCCGCGCGGCTTTGCGCGGCCGCGATCCTGCGGCCAAATCGCCCTCTTCCGAGCCTTTAGTCAAATCCGGCGCTCAGGCGGCAAGCCGCGCACGATTATGCGGCGCGGTGTAGTCGACCGGCGTGCCTTTGGGGATGATGCCCGTCGCATTGACTCGCGGAATGCCCCAATAGTTGATCACGTAATGCCGCGCCTTCACCGTAGCGGCGATCCCGGGCACGGCATAAAGCTCGCGCATATAGTTCAGCAGGTTCGGCATGTCGGCAATGCGGCTGCGGTTGCACTTGAAGATCGAATTATAGGCGACGTCGAAGCGCACCAGGGTCGGGAAGAGGCGCCAATCCGCCTCGGTCAGCTGATGTCCGACGAGATAACGGTGCCGGCCGAGATGATCCTCGATCTTGTCGAGAGTCTCGAACAGCGCGTCGTAGGCCTGCTCATAGGCAGCCTGCGTGCGCGCGAAGCCGCAGCGATAGACGCCGTTGTTCACGGTGCGATAGATCAGCTCATTCCAGCGGTCGATTTCGGGACGCAGCGGCGCCGGATAATAATCCGTGTCGTCGCCGGCGATGCCGCGGAACTCGCTGTTGAGCATGCGGATGATTTCCGACGACTCATTGTTGACGATCTTCTTCGTCTTCTTGTCCCAGAGCGTCGGCACCGTGACCTTGCCGGTGTAATGCGCTTCGCTCGCACTATAGACCTCGTGCAGATAGCGGAAGCCGTTGACGCGATCGGGCTCGCATTCGGGGAAATTCGCGTTCTCTTCGTAGGTCCAGCCCTGGGCCTTGAGGCCGGGAATGGCGTGCGAGACCGTGATCGCGTGATCGAGCTTCTTGAGGGCGCGGAAGATCAGCGTGCGATGCGCCCAGGGACAGCCATAGGCGACATAGAGGTGATAGCGTCCTGCCTCTGCCTTGAAGCCGGAAGAGCCATCGGCGGTGATGTGATGGCGGAAGATGCTGTCCGTGCGCTGGAACGCCCCGCTTTGGCCGGTCTCTTGCGGCAATTCCTCGTCGCGCCACTTGCCGTCGATCAGCACGCCCATAACAGCCTCCTATCTATCTTTGCTTTGTACGACAGCTCGGGCCGCAAAGATTTGGTCCGCGCCGACGCTCCGCGCTTAGCCGTCTAGCTCGGCATAATGGCGGAAAATCCCGACCTGGTCATAGGGTAGCCGCCGTTTCGAGCCGAGATAGGACGTGATCCGCGGCCGGTCCGCGACGCGGTCGGCGAGCGCCATCACAAGCGGAAATTTCTTCTCCTGGCGCTTCATGAGTTTCGGGAAGGCGTAGCGCATGCCGGCAACGATCTCGAAGAGCGAGAGATCGGCATAGGTGAGCCGCGCCGACGAGATAGCGCTCGCCCTTCGGATTATGGGATAGCACCTTCTCGAAATAGCCGAGATATTTCGGCACCCGGTTCTTGCGGAACTGCTCGGCATAGCGCTTCGCCTCGCGTTTCTGCTCTTCGTAATAAAGCGAATTGCCGACCGGGTGATGCGTGTCATGCGCTTCGGTGACGAAATCGGCCATGGTAAGCTGAAGCTGGTGCGTCCAGAGCTGGCCCGCGTCGTTGGCCGGCGCAAGCGACAGTTCCTGGCCGAGATAGAGAAGGATATTCGCCGTCTGCGCGATCAGCAGCTTGCCCGAGCGCAGGAAGGGCGGCGCGAAAGGCGGTGTTGCTATCCGCGGCCCGTTCATCAGCTTCATCATGCGCGGCATGCCGCCGCCGCGCCGTGCGATATCGAGATAATCGACGCCGCTTTCCTCGAGCGCCAAGCGCACGAACTCGCCGCGGCCGGGCGTCGAGGGCCAGTAATAAAGCTCGTAAGCCATCCTTTTTCCTCCCATTTGGCGCGGCTCTCTTGCTGTTATATCATGCGCGGCAACAGATGGCGTTCCCGCGGAGGAAACAGCCGATGCTCGATCAACCCGATGTGAAGCCCGTTCAAGGAAAGCCGAGCGCCCAGCAACTCGCCGAATTGCCGGCGCGGCTGCATCACCACGCTTTCGTGGTGAAGGACCAGGAGGTCAACCGGCAGTTCTTCGAGGACATCCTCGGCATGCCGCTGGTCGCGACCTGGTGCGAGCGCACCTACCATCCCGATTTCGGGCGCGAGTTCGACTACTGCCACACGTTCTATGCGCTCGCCGACGGCGGCGCCCTCGCCTTCTTCCAATTCGCCGACGGCGACATCTATGAGAAGGCGAAAGCGATCCTGCCGCCCGGCGGGGGCTGGTGGCATATCGCTCTCAAAGCCTCGCAGAACAGCTTCGACGAGCTGCTCGCGCGGGTGAAGGCGCATGGCATCCAGCATCGCGTCACCGATCACGGCTATTGCGTCTCGCTCTACCTCACCAGCCCGGACGGGCTGCGCGTCGAGTTCACGGTCGACGCCGCCGATGTCGAGCGCATCAACAATATCCGCCGCGCCGATGCGCATAGCGAGCTGAAGCGCTGGCTCGGGGGCGACCGCCACATCAACAACGACATCCGCCCGCACTGATCGACGGAGCCCGGCGGGCGGCGTTATGCCGTCAACGCATAGGCGCGCTTCCGACTTGCCCGGTCGTTGCGAGCTAGAAGCATGCTAAACTGCCTTCTAGCGTTACGATTGCGCTTAGTGTTTTTGACCGCCTGAAAGACCGAATTTGACCGACAACCAATCCGCGCGCGGAGCAGCCGCGCCGCCCCGGCAATCTTTTGCGGCGCTGCGCGATGCCGGTTTCCGCACTTATTTCATCTGCTCCGCGTTTGCGATGATGGCCGACAGCATCGAGCACGTCATCAGCTATTGGATGGTGTTTCAAAAATTCCACTCGCCGGCGCTCGGCGGCTACGCGGTGCTGTCGCACTGGCTGCCGATGCTGTTCCTCGGCGTGTGGTCGGGCGCGCTTGCCGACAAATACGACAGCCGCCGCCTCATCCAGCTCGGCATGGCGCTGTTCATGTTGTGCTCGCTCGCCTGGGGCGTCCTATTCTGGACGGATTCGCTGCAAGCCTGGCACGCCGCGGCGATCCTCACCGTGCACGGCTTGGCGAGCGTCTTCTGGGGGCCGCCGAGCCAAGTGATCTTGCACGACATCATCGGCCGCGAGCGCTTGCCGAGCGCGGTGCGGCTCTCCGCCACCTCGCGGCAACTCGGCCTCATTGCTGGTCCCGCTTTGGGCGCGGCGCTGCTGCTCGGCCTCGGCCCGACGCACGGCATTCTGCTCAACATTCTCTTCTACGCGCCGCTGCTGCTTTTCCTGTGGAAGGCGCCCTACGGGCCGAAATTCCAAAAGGATCGCCCACCGGCGCGACCGGTGCGCGGCCTCGCCGATATCGTGATGACGATCGAAAACATCCGCGGCAGCCGCATCATCGTGTCGATCCTGCTGCTCTCGGCTTGCACCTCGCTGATCGTCAGCAATTCCTATCAGGCGCAGATGCCGAATTTCGCCACCGATCTCGGCCACGGCAATGCCGGTTTTTTCTATGGCATGCTGCTCGCTGCCGACGCGGCCGGCGCGCTTACCGGTGGGCTCGTGCTCGAGGCGACCGGTTGGCTGCAGCCGCGCGTCAAGACCTCGTTTATGCTGGTGACGATCTGGTGCTGCGTACTCGCCGCCTTCGCCATGACGAGCATCTATCCCGTCGCGGTGGCGTTGCTCTTCGTCGCCGGCTTCGTCGAACTTTCCTACAACTCAATGAACCAGACCTTGGTGCAGCTCAACGCCCCGACGGAGATCCGCGGCCGCGTGCTCGGCCTATACAACCAAGCCGGCATGGGGCTGCGCGCCTTCAGTGGCCTAACCGTCGGACTCGGCGGCTCGCTGATCGGCGTGCACTGGTCGCTTGGCTTGAGCGCGGGATTGCTCCTCGTCATCACCATGCTGTTGCGCATCCGCATCCAGCCGCGCCTCGCCGAAGCCGGAACCGGCGATTGAGCGACACGCGACCCGGCAGTGCGACGGCGCGGCCGCCGCGGCAATCCTTCGCGGCGCTGCGCTATCCGCATTATCGCCGCTACTTCATCTGCACCGCGCTGGCGATGATGGGCGACAGCGTCGAGCACGTCATCAGCTACTGGATGATCTTCCAGAAATTCCATTCGCCGGCGCTCGCGGGCTTCGCCATCCTGTCGCACTGGCTGCCCTTCCTGTTCTTCGGCGTGCTCTCGGGGGCGCTCGCCGATCGCTACGACCCGAGGCGCATGATCCAATTCGGCATGCTGCTGTTCTCGTGCTGCTCGCTCGCCTGGGGCGTGCTGTTCCTGACCGACTCGCTGCAGATGTGGCACGCGATCGTGATCCTCAGCGTGCATGGCATGGCCGGCGTATTCTGGGGCACGCCGGGCCAAGTGCTGCTGCACGACATGGTCGGCATCGAGATATTGCCGAGCGCCGTGCGACTCAATTCGACCGGCCGCTATCTCGGTCTGCTCGCCGGGCCCGCTCTCGGCGGCGCGGTGATGATGGCCTTCGGCCCGGCGCATGGCATCCTCTTGAACGTCTGCTCCTACCTTCCGCTCACCTTCCTGATGTGGAAAGCGCCCTACGGCCCGGCCTTCCGCAAGGAAAGGCGCCCGCCGCGACCGATCCGCGGCTATGCCGACATTTTTGCGAGCATCGAAAGCGTCCGCGGCAACCGAGTCATCACCTCCATCATGCTGCTGGCGTCCTGCTCCTCGTTTTTCGTCGCCAGCGGTTACCAGTCGCAAATGCCGGAATTCGCGCAGGATCTGGGCCATGGCGATGCCGGCGTTTTCTACAGCTTGCTGCTCGGCGCCAACGCGCTCGGCGCGCTGGTCGCGGGCTTCGCGCTCGAGGCGAGCGGCTGGCTGCAGCCTAAGCCGTTGACGCCGTTCCTGCTGCTGATGCTGTGGTGCAGCTCGCTGATCGGCTTCGCGCTGACGAGCTCATATACGATCGCCGTGATCTTGATGCTCGTCACCGGCTTCCTCGGCCTCGCCTACGATTCGATGAACCAGACGCTGGTGCAGCTCAACGCGCCGCCGCCGATCCGCGGCCGCGTCGTCGGGCTCTACAATATGTTCGCGCAAGGGCTGCGCGCTTTCAGCGGCGTCACCATCGGCGTCGGCGGCAGCTTCGTCGGCGTGCACTGGTCGCTGGCGCTGAGCGCGACGATTCTGCTGTTGCTGGCGGTGCTGCTGCTCTATCGCGTCCGACCGGCGCAGCTCGCGAACGAAAGCCGGGCCTAGCGGTTGCGATTGACAGCTTTTCGCGCGCGGCGCATTTTTCTGCCCACCGATGCTGAACATGCCCGCGGGGCGGGACGGGACGGAAACGAATGCTGTCGCGCGAAGACAACGAACTGCTGACGCGGACCGGTCCCGGGACGCCGATGGGCAATCTCATGCGGCGCTATTGGATCCCGGCGCTGTTTTGCGATCAGATCTCCGAGCCGGACGGCGCGCCGGTGCGCGTGAAG
>DASXCX010000103.1:0-6296 GCA_036490955.1 Allostellaceae bacterium
GCCCTCCGGCAAATATTTGATGGAGGATTTCTTCTACGCCGGCGGCCTGCGCGCGCTGATGCAGAACCTGCGGGAGAAGCTCGATCTCGATTGCATGACCGTTACCGGCAAAACGGTTGCGGAGAACATCGACGGCGCCAAGGTCTATAATGCCGACGTCATCCACTCGCTTAACGACCCGGTCTATGCCGAAGGCGCGACCGCGGTGCTCAAGGGCAACCTCGCGCCTAATGGTTGTGTCATCAAGCCAGCCGCCGCCGACAAGCGCTTCCTCAAGCACCGCGGCAAGGCGATCGCCTTCGAGGATTACAACCACATGATGCGCGAGATCGAACGCGACGATCTCGACGTCACGCCGGACCATATTCTGGTGCTAAAGAATGCCGGGCCGCAGGGCGGCCCCGGCATGCCGGAGTGGGGCATGCTGCCGATCCCGAAGCGCCTGCTGGGCCAGGGCGTGCGCGACATGATCCGCATCTCGGACGGACGAATGAGCGGCACCAGCTACGGCGCCTGCATTCTGCACGTCGCTCCGGAAAGTTTTGTCGGCGGCCCGCTGGCGCTGGTGAAGACCGGAGACGAGATCGAAATCGACGTCGCTGCGCGCCGCATTCATCTCCACGTCAGCGACGAGGAGCTTGCCCGGCGTAAGGCCGCGTGGACGAAGCCACCCAAGAAATATCCGCGCGGCTATGGCGCGCTGTTTTCCGATCACATCGGGCAGGCCGATGCCGGCTGCGATTTCGATTTCCTCGCGCCGCTAGGTCCGGTGCCTGAGCCCGAGATTCACTAGCCGGCACGCCGCCATCATAACGCCTCAGGTGCGGTATCCCCTTTGCGCATCCGGAGGCAGGGGGCGCGACGTCATGCGATGCGGCGGTATCAAGGTGTTGGCAGCGGCGTGTGCGCTTGTTTTGTCGGCCGCGCAGGCCCAGCAAGCCACCGTCACCGTGTCGATCAAGGATCAGAGATTCCAGCCGGCGGCGGTCCGCGGAATGGCTGGCGCGCCGACGACGTTGCGGCTGATGAATCTCGATGCGACGCCGGTCGAGGTCGCGAGCGCGACACTGCACTTCGACCGGTTGTTGTCGCCGAACACCGGCGTGACGGTCCAGGTGCCCGCCATGCCGCCCGGCCGCTACGTGTTTTTCAACGTCGCGCATCAGCAGGCGCAAGGCACGCTCGAGGTTCGGTGAGTACCCGCTAAAAATCTATTTTAGAAGTGCTCTGATCTAGAACGACTCCAATCTCTGCGCCGCCCGATTGACTCTCCCGAAAAATTTTCGCGTATAGCGAGCATCGCGGGGGCCGAGCGCTTGAGCTCGGTGGCCGGGGAGTTGTCGATGCGTATCGTTTGGAGCGCCCTGATCGCGGGGCCGGCATTGTTTGCGAGTTGCGCTCTGGCGCAGACGCCGAAGAACGAAGCCGCCGCCGTGGCCGATGTCTTCTACGAGGCGGAATCGAAATACATGTTCGGCTTCATCGATGGCGCGGACATCGGCAACGAAGGCGAGAAAGCCTTCGAATATGAATCGACCGGCTCATTCCAGAAGCGCGGTGGCCGCTATTCGGCGATCGAGCACGAATTCGAGTTCGAGCACGTGCCGACACAGAACTTCGCCTACGAGCTGAGTCTGCACGCGCTGTCGCATTCGATCAGCGGCGTCGAGGACCTCGAAGACTTTCATGGTACGCAGTTCAGCGGCGCCTCCGCCAAGCTGCGGTACCTCATTCTCGGCCGCGGACCAGGGTCGCCGATCGGTCTGACGGTTTCCGCGGAGCCCGAATGGGCGCGCGTCGATGACGTCGACGGCACCCGCACGCAGTCCTATGCCTCGGAATTTCGTATCGTCGCCGATACTGAACTCATTCCCAACAGGCTCTACGCCGCACTCAACCTCATCTACGAACCGTCGACCGCAAAGCCTGCCGGAGCTGACATGTGGGAGCGAAGTTCGAGTGGCGGCGTTGCGCTGGGCCTTGCCTATCGCGTCACGCCGACCGTCGCATTCGGTGTCGGCGCCGAATATGACCGTGCCTACGATGGCCTCGCATTCCAGACTTTTGACGGCCACGCGCTGTTCGTCGGCCCGACGCTGCAGATCAACTTCACGCCGAAGATTCTGCTGGCAGCGGCGTTTTCTGCGCAGGTTGCCGGCCACGCCGTCGACGATCCTCGCGCGCTCGATTTGACCAACTTCGAACGCTATCGCGGCAATCTCAAGCTTGAGTTCGAATTCTAGCCGGGACGGGAACCATGCGATTTGTTTTCAACTTTTTGGTCGCGGCCGCGCTGCTCGCGCTGGCTGGGCCCGTCGCCCAGGCCGAGGACAATGTCACCGTCAATATCTCGATGAAGGACCACAAATTCCAACCGGCGGAACTGCGCGCCCCGGCCGGCAAGGCAATCACCATCGTTGTCAAGAACCTCGATCCGGCTCCTGCCGAGTTCGAGAGCAATATGCTGCGCGTCGAGAAGGTGGTGACTGGCGGCGGCACCATCACCATGAAGATTCGCCCGCTCGATCCGGGCCGCTATCGCTTCTTCGACGATTTCCACCCTGAAACCATCGGTTACCTCGTCGTCCAGTAGCCGCTTAATCCGGGCTGTTGGCGAGGAAGTTCATGCCGGCGGAGGCGCTCGCGCCGCCGATCACGCAGGGCAGTCCAAGCTCGACCTGGCCCATCGCGGCGGCGGCAAGGCAACCGCCCGCGATCGCGCTCTGTCCGAGGTAAGACCACCACGACGCCGTACGCTTGTACGCCGGCCCCTTGCCGCGCACTTCCTCGATCGCGGCCAGCGCCTCGGTGCGTATGCGCGCGGTATCGACCATTTCTGCGGAGTCGATCACCTCATCGAGCACCTTGACGGTATCCTTCGGTTCGTCGTGCGCGTTGCGCATGCTCTTGAGCATCGCCAGCAGCCGCGGATCGCGCAGCGCGTTGGTTGCGAGCGAATATTTTGCCATGCTGCCGATGGTCAGCCGCTCGGCGTCGTCATGGTCCGCCGCAAGCGGCAGCATCTCGACGATATCGAGGATAGGCCCGTAACTGCCGGTTGCGAAATAGTAGCCCCACAGCACGTCGAGCACTTCGGCGCTTGGCGCCAATGTAAGCTTTGCCGGCGTGGCGCCGAACACGTTGTCGAGATGCAGGCTCTTGCGCATCCGTGTAAAGCCGCTCGGCGCGGGGGCAACTTCGAACTGCGCCAGCACCGGCATCTTGCCGCTGATGTATTTCTCCGACAGCACGTCGTAGCGCGGCACGCGGGTGGCGAAACGCCGCATCAACACTTGCCAGTCGGGCAGGCCGGAATAGGCGATAGCGCGCAAGATGATCCAGCGGTCGGCGTCAGGGATCGTCATGGTGCGGGCGAGCAGTTCCTCGGCACGGTCCGGGTTGGACGCGATGACGCCGGAGAGAAAGCCGACATAGACTCCCGCTCGCTCGGGAGAGTTGAACGCGCCGAGCTTGCTCAGCCTGTGCATCGCCACCGATACCTCGGCAGGCACCGGCCTCTGCCGGTAACTGCCAACCCAGTTGAGCACGGCTTCGATGGAGGTCAGGTCGGCGACGCGAACGGCCGCATCGGCCGAGGTCACGGCAAGAACAACGAAAAGCCCGGCCACAAGGCTGCGCATAATCGTCCTCCCGAGTGACGCGAAGTCGAGCAGGAAGCGGCGACTTTTTCGTGGGCGACTTTAGGCAAAGTCATGGCGGTATGGCGCGCTGTCTCAAATCGGGAAAGTCATTGACGGCACGGGCCGCAATGCGCCATTCCTCCCCGGCAATGTCAGACGATATCCCCTTCGACAAGAATCTCGACTTGGCGCCGGACATAGCCAACGACGTCGCGCCCGGCGTGCGCCGCGTTATGGCCAACAATCCCGGACCTTTCACGTTCAAGGGCACGATGAGCTACATCGTCGGCCGCGGCAATGTCGCCATCATCGATCCCGGTCCGGACGATCCGAAGCACATCGAGGCGCTGCTCGATACTGTGCGCGACGAGACGGTGACGCACATCTTCGTCACCCACACTCACCGCGACCATTCGCCGGCGACGCCTGCAATCAAGCGAGCGACCGGCGCTATCGTGTACGCTGAAGGCCCGCATCGCGCGGCGCGGCCGTTGCACATCGGCGAGCACAATCCGCTCGATTCAAGCGGCGACCGTGACTTCATGCCGGACGTGCATCTCAAGGACGGCGAGGTGGTCAAGGGAGACGGCTGGACCATCGAGGGAGTGACGACGCCGGGCCACACGGCCAACCACATGGCTTTTGCGTTCAAGGAGCAGAACCTGCTGTTCGCCGGTGATCATGTCATGGGCTGGGCGACTACGATCGTCGCGCCACCCGACGGCGCGATGGTCGACTACATGGCGTCGCTGCAAAAACTCGCCAAGCGTGACGAGGCGCTCTATCTGCCGGGCCACGGCCCTGCGATCCGCGACGCCAAGCGCTTCGTCAATTACTACATCTTGCATCGCAAGGCGCGCGAGGCGTCGATACTGCATCGCCTCGGCAAAGGCGCGACCGACATCCCGTCGATCGTGCGCGCGATCTACATCGGCATCGATCCGCGTCTCACCGGCGCAGCCGGCATGTCGACGCTCGCGCATCTTGAGGATCTGGTGGCGCGCGGTCTGGTCAAAACCGAAGGTGCGCCATCGATCGACGGCACCTACCGTCTCGCCGCCTAGTTTTTCTTCGCCGGCTTTTTCGGCGGCGGTGGCGGTGGCTGCGCGGTACGCGGCTCGGGGGCGTTACTCACCGCATCATCGATATCATCGAGCAGCGACTGTACGCGCGAAGCGTTCGAGCCGAAATCGGGCCAGGGGTAGCGCGACGTCGAGCGTATATCGACGCGCGTGCCGTTGCCCGCCGGCGTGATCCGGATCACGACATCGTCGGGAAATCCCATGATCAGCGAACGCGCCACGGCTTCGATCGCGGCGTCGCGCCGTGGCGGCACCGGCGGCCGTGCGTCGGCGATACGCCACTTGCGCTTCGTAACGACATTAAGGGCGGCGTCGAAAACCTGCTTCGCCGGCGCATCGTATTGTAGCGGCGCAATGTTCGGATAAGCGGCACGCTGCATCGCCACGAATGCCGGCGGGTAAATGGCGGGTTTGCCCCGCTCACGTGTCAGCGCGTCGAAGCGCGGCGGATTCGCCGCATCAGTGGTGATGTCGTAGAGCGCGGGCAGCTTCCATGCGCGATAGCCGAGGTAGCCGGGGTAGGCGAGCAGCGCGAGCCCGAGGAAGAGCCCGAGCACAGCGCGGCCGAGGCCGGTGCGCCCCTGTCGCCAGATCGAGACGAAGGCGCCGAAGGCGAGCAATACCGCGAACGCAGCAAAGATGAGCGCCGCGGCAAACGTCGCGAGCGCCGGCTCGATCTCCAGCATGCCGGATCGCACGATGACGATCGACAGAACCGCCACAACCAGCGCAAACCACGCGAGCCGCGACGACCAGGCGGCAAGACGCGACATCGGCTCTGCGGTGAGGGGGCGGCGAAGCATTGCGCGAAAGGGATAAGGCCAACGGGTAGGGCGCGCAACTTGTCCGGTTCAGGCCTCGAGATTAATGCCCTTGGTCTCCGGCGTCACCAGAATCGCGCAGATCGCCAGCACCGCATAAATCATCACCAGGCCGCCGATATAGAGATAGGCCTCGTGAATGCCGTAGGAGCGCAGGATCAGCCCGGCGATGATCGGGATGAGCCCGCCGCCATAGACCTGGGCGATCTGGTAGCCGGCGCTGGCGCCGGAGGCGCGATAGCGGGTCGGAAAATTCTCCGTGTAGAACGTCGGGATCGCGCCATAGCCGAAACCGAACACGAAGCCGAAACCGATCACTTCTGCGAGCGTCGCCAGCCAGAAACTACCGGTATTGACCAGGTAGAAATAGGGGATGGCGAAGACCAGGAACACGACGGCCGCGATCAGCAGGATGGTGCGGCGATTGATGAGATCGGCAAGGAATGCGCCGATGATCATGAACACCAGCATGAACGCGGCCGCGATCAGTCCGATCTCTTCCGGCGTCGAGCCGGTGAAGCCGACCGCCTTCATGTAACTGGTGCCGAACACGAAGTAGAGGAAGAAGGCGCCGCCAAACATGGCGTTGACCAGCGACGTGCGCAGGATCGTGCCGGGCATCTCCTGCCAGACCTGTCGCGCCGGACTTTCGAGTATCTCGTTTTGCGCGCGGTGACGTGTGAACACGAAACTGTCTTCGGTGCGACGGCGGATGAAAATGCCGACGATCGCCACCAGGAAGCCGATGACAA
>DASXCX010000104.1:0-6291 GCA_036490955.1 Allostellaceae bacterium
CGCAAGGATCCGTTGAAGCAGTGGAAGTTGAGCCCGATCGACATTAAATCGGCAAATCTCTGGAAGCTCTATAGCAAGGCACGCGATCGCATGCTGGAGCGCACGCACAATACCATCGCGCCCTGGACCATGGATCGTGCCGACGACAAGGAACATGCCCGCCTCAATATCATCCGCGACATGCTCTGGCATCTCGACTATCCCGAACGTCATCGCCGGCTGCCGCGGCCCGATCCCGAGGTCGTCTTCTCTTACGCTTCGACGTTATACGAGCAGGATCTGATCGCGCCCTAGCGCGTTACGGGGAGGCTATGCCAGCGGACGACCAATCCCAGGCGATCGATTTCCTGTCGCGCGGCGCGAGCTTTGGTCTGCCGGACGCCACACCGCGCCGTATCGAGACGCATATCTCGATCGTGTTCCTGGTCGGGGACCGCGTCGTCAAGCTGAAGCGCGCGCTGAAGCTGTCCTTTCTCGATTATTCGACCCTTGCCGCGCGCGAGCGCCTCTGCCGTGCGGAATTCGAGCGCAATCGCCGCACTGCACCGGGACTTTATCGCGCCGTCCGTCGACTCACGCGGGCATCGAATGGCGGCATCGAATGGGACGGTGACGGCGTGCTCGTCGAGGCGGTGCTCGAAATGGTGCGCTTTGACGACGACGCGCTGTTCGAAAACCTAGCCGCCGCGGGAAAGCTGACGCCGGCGCTGATGGTGCAGCTTGGCGATATCATCGCGGAATTCCATGCGAGCGCAGAGATCATGCCGGCTTTCGGCGGCAGCGACGGTATTGCCTCAGTGGCTGCCGATGACCACGCCAATCTGCGCGCCGGCTGCCCGCCGCTTGATCGGCAGGCCGTCGATGCGCTGCGGCGCGCAGAAGAAGGCGCTTTAGCAAGGCAGGCGGCGCTGCTCGATGCACGGCAGCGGGAAGGCCGGGTTCGGCGCTGCCACGGCGATCTTCATTTGCGCAACATCTGCCTCTTCGAAGGAAAGCCGACGCTGTTCGACTGCATCGAATTCAGCGACGAGATCGCCTGTATCGACACGCTGTTCGATCTCGCGTTCCTGCTGATGGATCTCGAGCATCGCGGCTTGCGCGCGCTCGGCAACGTCCTCTTCAACCGCTATCTCGATCGCAGCGGCGAGGCGGCTGGCCTCGCGGCTTTGCCGCTCTTCCTGTCGGTGCGCGCCGGTATCCGGGCCAAGGTCGCGGTTGCCGCGCTGAAGGTGCAAAAAGACGCGGCGGAGCAGGCAAGCGCCTATCTCGCTCTTGCCGCGCGACTCTTGCAGCCGTCGCCGCCGCGGCTCGTCGCGATCGGCGGCTTGAGTGGCTCGGGCAAATCGACCGTTGGCGCCGGCCTCGCGGGCGATTTCGCGCCGGCGCCTGGCGCCCGGCATTTGCGCAGCGACGTTTTGCGCAAAGTCATGATGCAGGTCGCGCCCGAGACCCGCCTGCCGCCGTCGGCCTACACACAGGCGGTGAGCGAGCGCGTCTATCGGGCGGCGCGCGAGCAGGCGGCCGCAGTCCTGGCCGCTGGCTACAGCGCCGTTGTCGACGCGACCTTCATCGACGCCGGCGAGCGTGCCGCCATAGCCGCGGTTGCAACCACAGCCGGCGTGCCGTTCACCGGCCTCTGGTTAACCGCGCCCGATGCCGTGCTGCTCGATCGCGTCGCCCGCCGTCGCGGTGATTCGTCCGATGCGGATCGCGCCGTCCTGGAACAACAGCTCGATGCCGATCTCGGCGCGGTGAGCTGGCGGAAAGTCGACGTGTCGGGCACCGCCGCCGCTGCGCTGGCGGCGGCTCGGGCCGCCATCCGCGGCTAGGAGCTGATCGGGATGCCGGCGGCGAGAGCCAGCCGGACCAATTCGGAAAGGCTGCGCGCCTCGAGCTTTTCCAATACGCGGGCGCGGTGGACCTCGACGGTGCGCGGCGAGATGTTGAGATCGAAGGCGATCATCTTGTTCTGTTTGCCGCGTACCATCTCGTCGAAAACCTCGCGCTCGCGCGGCGTCAAGGTTACGAGTTTTTCGCGCGCAGTGGCACCAGCCTGGGCGCTGGCCCGCTGCGCCGCGAAGCGCGTCTGCGCATGGCGGACGGATTCGAGGATGGCCCGTTCCTCAAACGGCTTCTCGATGAAATCGACCGCGCCCGCCTTCATCGCGCGCACGGCGAGCGCGACATCGGCATGGCCGGTAACAATCACCACCGGAAAATCGAGCTTCATCTCGGCGAGCCGCTGCTGCAACTCCATTCCGTCCATATCCGGCATCTGGACATCGGAAATGACGCAGCCCGGCGGGAGGGTGCCGGCGATCTCGAGAAACCCGATGGCTGAGGAGAAGCTGGCGACCTCATAGCCGGTCGCTTCAAGCTGGAGGCTCAAAGAATCGCGAACGGCATCGTCATCGTCGATGATGTAAACGCGTGACTTAATTTCTTCCATCGAAAAAATTCCCTACGGCAGGGAATCTGCGCAAATCGGCCGAAAAAAACAAGCTGTTAGTAGCGAAAGCCCAGGCAAGGGTTACGGGGTTCCACTTACGCAGAATTGCTAATTTTCCGCCTGCTCCCAGGAGATCACTGTGGTCGGCAGCATTTTAGCGTTTTTGGGTTTGTGGGCTATGCTGGCTGCTATTGCCGTTTCCTATGATCTGACAGCGCGCCGCGCGGCTAAGCCGGAGGCTTTGACGGACAGCCTGGCTGCCCTGGACGGCGTCGGCGCGGTCATTGCGTTGCGCCGCGACGAGCCCCTCTTTCGTCCGGGCGACCGGGCCGAATTCTATTTCAAGGTTCTGAAAGGGGCCGTGCGGAACTGCCGTGTGCTGGCGGACGGCCGGCGCCATATCGGCGAATTCTTCTTGGCGGGCGATTTCATCGGCCTCGATGCGGCAGAGTCCTACGCGTTCGCTGCCGAAGCGATCGTCGAGACCACGCTCATCCGATATTCGCGGCGCAAGGTCGAGGCGATGGCTGCCGATGAGCCGCGGATCGGCCTGAGCCTCGTCGAGATCATGCGCGCGGGGCTGGCGGCGGCGCATGAGCGAATGCTGCTTCTCGGCCATATGACCGCAATGGAGCGCATCGCATCTTTTCTGCTGGATTTGTCGACGCGTCGCGGCGACGGGCGTGTCAGCCTGCCGATGACCCGGACTGATATCGGCGACTACCTTGGCCTTACCATGGAAACCGTCAGCCGCGCCTTCAGTCAGTTGAAGAGCGGCGGCATCATCACCCAGCAAGGCCTGCATGAATTGACGATCGCCAAGCGGGCCGCGCTGGTCGAATTGACCAAGCCCTAAATCCGCTTTTTCAGTAGCTGCCGTTCGGTAATGCGGCGGCCGTGTTCGCGACGACGTTCGCACTTTCGGCTTCGACCGCGCGCTGGAACAAATCCGGCATCCGCACCGTCAGTTGGGCTGCGACAAGAATGGTTAGGACGACCGCGACAGCGGCCAGTCCGGCGTTGAGGCGCGCGCAGAACGCCTCGATGCTCTTCAGAGCGGACATCTTTCTTTCCTCCAATGCCCCAAGAACCGATAAAATCGCCATTCGTTCCAGCGGCCGGGAGCTATTAAGCCCTGCATTGCACAAAAAATCGTTTACGCGCATTAACAGCGTTGCGATTTTCTGCCGCACCGCACGGGGCTCGCGCGAGGTCCGATTCGGACCTGCGAATGCAGAGAAAACAATCTCTTAACTATGGCTATGGTAAAAGCGCGGCAGAGGCGAAAGCCGCATGACCGCTAAAATTCAAGACAATCCGCGCAGCCGAACCAGAACCCTGAAGCTCGGCATCCTGCTCGCGTTGATCGCGGTGGTTCTGACCCTGTGGGCGGTGGTTGCGGGCTCGATCATGAATGCGCGTCAGGCGCTGATCGAAAGTGCGCGTCACGATGCGTCGGGGTTGGCCGGAGCGTTCGGAGCAGAGCTTTCCCATACTTTCGACGACATTGCCACGGCTGCGGGCATCATTGCGCTGCGCATGCGCGCATCCAGCGCCAATGCCGATCTCTACACGTGGTCGCGCGAATTGCCGATCATCGATCGGAAAACCATCGCGGCCATTCTCGTCGACGCAAAAGGCCGGCTGACCAGCACCAGCGGCGATCCGCATCCGCAGCTGATCGATCTCAGCGACCGTGCGGAATTCCGCGTTGCGGCAGACCAGAAGGGCGACGATCTGGTGATCGGCCATGCCTCGGTTGGACCGCAACGCCAATTCAACGTCACCATCGCTCGGCGCATCTCGGACCCAGACGGCCGTCTGCTCGGCGTGCTGATCTTCACCGTCTCGCCCGGCCGGCTGACCAATCTGCATGAGTCGGTTGCACTCGAGGCGAACGGCTCCGTAATCATGACCGGTCTCGACGGTATCGTTCTCGCCGGTTTCGACGGCACCGATCCGAGCGGCGCGAGCCTGGTCGGAAAACAATCCGAGGGCACCTTCCATTCCCGCGATATCGCTGCCGGCGCGCAGGGCACCTATCTCGGCACCGCGCCGGGCAATGAAGATCGGGTGCACGCTTATTACCGGCCGGAGGCCTATCCGGTGATTGTCGAGGCCAGTCTCGATCTCGGCCCGGCCTTCGCGCCGCAGCAGCATCAGGCGATCGTTCTGATGATTCTCGCAGCCGTCGCGACGCTCGTTCTCGGTGGTCTTTCCGTGATTCTGCTGCGCGAGGTCGGCAATCGCGCCGAACGCGAGATCCAG
This sequence comes from Allostellaceae bacterium, assembly GCA_036490955.1. Lineage (GTDB taxonomy): Bacteria > Pseudomonadota > Alphaproteobacteria > ATCC43930 > CGMCC-115725 > CAIKMD01. The sequence goes on from DASXCX010000104.1 coordinate 4,718, forward strand.
CTCGCCGAGGAGCGTATGCTGCTGCAAGCGGCAAACGCCCGTCTCGCCGAAGAGCGCATCCGGCTGCGTCAGATCAATTTCGAGCTGAAGCACAGCAAAGAGCGCGCCGAGGCAGCGAATGAGGCGAAGTCGCAATTCCTCGCCAATATGAGCCACGAGCTGCGGACGCCGCTCAACGCGATCATCGGGTTCTCTCAGATCATCAAGGAGCAAGCGATGGGCGTGGTCGGCGTGCCCCGCTATGTCGAATACGCCGGCGATATTTATTGCGCCGGCGAGCACCTCCTCGCGCTCATCAACAACGTCCTCGATATTTCGAAGATCCAGGCCGGCAAGGTCGACCTGAAGGACGAATTGATCGATTTGCACGAGACCGTGCAAAGCAGCCTGACGGCAGTCTCGGCGCAAGCGCTGAAGAACAAGCTCACGCTGCAAGTCGATTTGCCCGAATCGCTGCCGCTGGTGCGCGCGGACGCCTTGGCGGTGCGCCAGATCCTCATCAACTTGCTCTCGAATGCGGTGAAGTTCACCCCCGAACGTGGCGAGATCACCATCCGCGCCGAGCACGCCGCGGATGGCGATCTCGCCATCGTCATCGCGGATACCGGGATCGGCATGAGCGAGGAGGAGATCGTGGTCGCGCTCGAACCCTTCCGTCAGGTCGAGAATGCGCTGACCAAGAAATTTGAAGGCACGGGCCTTGGCCTGCCGATCGCGCGGCGCCTCGTCGAACTGCATGGCGGCCGAATGGAGATCACCAGTGCCAAGCATGTTGGCACCTCGATCCGCGCCTACTTTCCGCCCGATCGCATCTTCGCCACGCAGGACGCGGCGGCAGCGTAGATCCCGCCGTTAGTGCGTCAGCAGCACCGGCATCAGGCTGGCGCCGACGACGTCGCGCGTCGCGCCGCCGAAGAGGAATTCGCGCCATGGCACGTGGCCATAGCCGCCCATCACCAGCAGATTCGCGCCCTCCTCATGCGCCTGCGATAGCAACTGCTGGCCGACACCGGCGCCATCGACGGCCGGGATGTGGCGATGCTTGGCGGCGAGGCTGTGCCAGCCGAGATATTCGACCAGGGCAGCGGCACTGCCTTGGTGGCGGTCGCCGATCGTGATGATGGAGACGCTGCGCGCGTTGGCGAGAAAGGGCAGGGCCGCGGTCAGCGCACGGGTCGCTGCCGCCGAGCCGTTCCAGCCGATCGCGATGCCCTCGCCGATATCGGTCGGAGGCTGAGCCGGCGCGACCAGCACCGGTCGGCCGGAATTGATCAGCGTTTGCTCGACGACGTCGGTATGCGGCTGATCGACGACACGCTCCGAGCGGCCGAGCACCACGAGATCGAAGAAACGGGCGCGGCGGGCGACGAGTGTCGACGCGTAGCCGACCTCTTCCCGCCACGCGGCCGAGGCCGCGATCGTCTCGGGCAGGCCCGGTGACGGCGCGGCACTGATCCCGATCTGATGCTTGGCGATCGTCGCCTCGAAGGAGGCTTTGGTCTTGGCCGCGATACCGTCCGAATCCTTGACGAAGCGGTCGACGAAATCGCCCGACATCGAGTTGCCGAAAGCGT
>DASXCX010000105.1:0-2119 GCA_036490955.1 Allostellaceae bacterium
GAGCGAGCCGGATGCTTTGCGCGCAGCGCTGATGCCCGGCGACGTGCTGCTGGTCGAGGGCAGCAATCACATTTCGGGCGTCATCAAATACCTCACGCAATCGACCTGGTCGCATGCCGCGCTTTATGTCGGCCCGATCGGCGACCGCGAAACGCCGGAGGGCGAGCCGCTGGTGCTGGTGGAAGCCAATATCGGGCAAGGCGTGGTGGCAGCGCCGCTGTCGAAATATGCGCGCTTCCACACCCGCATCTGCCGGCCGACCGGTCTCACGGACGAGGACCGCGGGCGCGTCTGCGCCTATGCCAGCGAGCGCATCGGCTTCGACTACGACCTCAAGAACATCATCGACCTGCTGCGCTATCTGTTCCCGCTGCCGGTGCCGCAGCGCTGGCGCCGGCGTATGATCGCGCTCGGCTCCGGCCATCCGACCCGCATCATCTGCTCGGCGCTGATCGCGCAAGCCTTCGAGGCCGTGCGTTATCCGATTCTGCCCAAGGTGACGCGGCTCGAGAGCGAGGCGGCGCGGCAGGAGATTCTGGAAATCCGCCACTCTTCGCTCTACGCGCCACGCGATTTCGACATCTCGCCATATTTCGAGGTGGTCAAGCCGACCATCCGCCGCGGCTTCGACTACAAGGCCATGGCGTGGGCCGACGTGCCGGCGTCCGACGCCGGCGAGCTGGTGAGCCTGGTGCCGGCGCAAACCGAGACGCTCGAAGCCGAGGCGTTGTCGCGGGTCGCCTGAGCGCGGACTTGCCCTTACGGCGTTAGAGCCTTACCTCTCCTCGGCATGATCGACGCCGCCGTCAAAGCGCTTGCGCAGATGTTCACGCCCGCCTTGCGCGCGGTGCTGCTGAAAGCCGTCGGGCTGGCGCTGATCCTGATCGTCATCGTCGGCATTATCTTGCAGCGCATGCTGTCGGCGCTGGCCGAGCATGGCGCCACCTGGGCCGAGCAGACCTCCGGCTTTGCGCCGCATGCCGCCTGGAGCGCGCTCGCCTGGATCCTGTCGATCATGGCCGGGCTCGGTATCGTCACCGGCGCGCTGTTCCTGATGCCGACCATCGCCGCCTTCGTCGGCAGTTTCTTCGTCGATGAGACCGCGGATGCCGTCGAGCGCGAATATTATCCAGCAGAACCCGTCGGCCGCGCGCTGCCGTTTTTCCGCGCGCTGATCGAAGGCATCAACATCGCGGTGCTGTCGCTGCTCGTCTATTTCTGCGCCTTGCCATTTATTTTCTTCGCGGGCATCGGCGTCATCATCCTGTTCCTGGCGAATTCCTATTTGTTGGGCCGGGAATATTTCGAGCTCGCTGCCATGCGCTTTCGTCCTTCCTTCGAAGCAAAGGCGATGCGCAAGACCAATGCGGCCTACATTTTTCTGGCCGGCATGGTGATCGCGGTGTTCGTCTCGATCCCGGTGGTCAACCTGGCGACGCCGATCTTTGCCATGGCTTACATGGTGCATATTCACAAGCGCATGACCGGCAAGCGGGCGGAATTGATCGAGGGCCGTTAGCTTTTGGCGCGCAGATCGATGACGCGCTTGGCCTTGCCGGCCGAGCGCTCGACGCCACCCGGCTTGACGGTTTCAACCTCGGCGGTCACCCCGATCACGCTCTTGATGTGATGGGCGAGCGCGTGCGCGCTTTTCGGCCACTCCACCTCGGCGATATCGGCGCGCGCTTCCACGATCACCTTGATGCCGTCGAGCCGCTCGACGCGGCGCAGTTCGATGACAAAATGTGGCGCCAGCCGCTCGTCCGTGAGGATGATCTCCTCGATCTGGCTCGGAAACACGTTGACGCCGCGAATGATCATCATGTCGTCGGAGCGGCCGATCACCTTCTGCATCCGCCGCATCGAGCGCGCGGTGCCGGGCAGCAGGCGCGAAAGATCCCGCGTGCGATAACGGATGACCGGCATCGCCTCCTTGGTCAACGACGTGAACACCAGTTCGCCGACCTCGCCGTCCGGCAGGACGTCGCCGGTCGCGGGATCGATCACTTCCGGGTAGAAATGATCCTCCCAGATATGCGGGCCGTCTTTGCTCTCGATGCATTCGCACGACACGCCGGGGCCGATCACCTCCGACAGGCCGTAATTGTCGATGGCGTGC
>DASXCX010000106.1:0-22954 GCA_036490955.1 Allostellaceae bacterium
CGACCAGTAATACTTCACCATATAGGCCTGAAACGCGGCCTCGTATTGCTGCTTCTGCTCGTCGCTCGCCGTGCGCCAGTACCGGCCCAGGGTGAAGCGGGCGATGCGCGGGAAATCGAACGCTTCCTCGGCAAGTTGCGCGAAATCACGTCCGCGTTCGGCGAGCGGGCGTTGTTTGTCGTCGAGGAGTTGCAGCACGCGACCGCCGAGATCGCCAATGAATCCCGCCGCGTCGGGCGTCGCGGCGCCGGCCCGCTGCGCGGCAAGTGGGAGCGCGAGAAGAAGCGACACCGCGACAAAGCCGCGGCGCGAGAGACTGCTCAACATCGACATTCAGCGTCCTCCGCCAATCAGCAGATAGAGGAACCCATGCGCCGGACCCTGACCGTGGCTGACCATTTCCTGCACTCGGAGATTGTCGACGCCAAGCCAAGCCAGCCCCGACGCGACGAACAGGGTGACGATGAGTGCCGCAATCGCGGACGCCCACACGTCCCGTCTTTCCAACGACATTGTTTGATGGCCTCGGGGCGTTTGTTGTCCCAACGCGATAAGCCGGCGTTTTCGCGCCCAATGCAAGCGGTTGTTGCGCCGCTTTGGCGTTAGCCTTGCTGTAATGCAGGATACGGTGCGATGATCGCAAGGAAAGATCGCGCCCTATGCGCGCGGGGGAGGGAAGATGCTTGTGAAGCGGTGGGTGGCGGCTGTCTTGGCGTTCGTGCTTCTGGCGCCGGCGGCGCGTGCCGAAGACGAGACAGTTACCATCCAGCTCGTCAAAAGCACCGGTCAGTCGCCTTTCTATATAGCGATGGGCAAGGGCTATTTCGCCAAAGAAGGTTTGAAGATCGATTCCGGCAACGTGCGCAGCGCGCTCGATGCGATAGGGCCGATGGCGACCGGCCGGCTCGATGCCGCGATGGGCGCAGCGACGGCGGGCTTCTTCAATGCGGCGCATCAAGGCTTCGATCTGCGCATTGCCGCCGCGATGGGCTTGCAGGGGCCGCTGATGGCGACGCAGCCGCTGGCGCGCAAGGAGCTCTGGGACAACGGCACGATCAAGAGCGCCAAAGACCTGAAAGGCCGCAAGGTCGCGATCAACGCGCCGGGTGACATCACCGAATATTTCCTGACGAAGATGCTCGAGAAATACCGAATGGAGCCGAAGGACGTCGATCTAACGCAGATGGAGTTCGCGCTGCAACTCGTCGCGTTCAGGAATGCCGCGATCGATGCCGGCTTTCTTCCGGAGCCGCTCGCGACGACGGCGAAGAGCCAGGGCCAAGCGGCGCTGATCGAGTCGGAATCCTCGATCGGCGAAGGTGTGCCGACGACGTTTCTTTTCCTCGCGACGAAATTCATGAAAGACCGGCCGAAGGTGGCGGAAGCGTTCATGCGCGCGCTGATCCGCGGCGCCCGCGACGCACAAGGCCTCTATAACAAGGATGCGACGATCGCCGGAATGATCGCGAAGCAGACCGATCTGAAACTCGAAGATGTCGAGGACAGCGCGCCGTACCTCTTCGACCCCAATCTCGATATCAGCAAATACGAGGCCAAGCTGCGTGACGAGGAAGCGACCCATCGCAAGAACGGCCGGCTCAACTACACCGAGCCGCTGTCTTTCGACAAGGTCATCGATGCGAGCCTCGTTCACAAAGCGGCGGCAGAGGTGAAATAAAATGTGCTGCCGCGGTCTCGCCGTGTTCGCGGCCGCATTGCTGAGCGCGGCGAGCGCGCAAGCCGCCGACACGTTGCGCGTCGGCAAGGCGGCGGCGGTCGGCTTTTCCTTCGGCGTGCTCGATGTCGGCATGGCCGAGGGCTTCTACCGCGATGTCGGGATCGAGATCGAGGAGATCGGCTTCAGCGGCGCAGCGAAGGTGGAGCAGGGGATCGCGGCAGGCGCGGCCGATCTCGGGCTCAGCGCCGGGACTGATCTCGCGCTTATCGTCAAAGGCGTACCGGCGAAGGGCGTCGCCAATCTCGCCGGGCCGCCCTACGACATCGCGATCATCGTCGGTAATGATTCGCCGATCAAAGGTCTCGACGATCTGCGCGGCAAGAAAGCCTCGGCCGCGACCGCCGGCGGCTCGATGATGGAATGGATGGCGAAGGAACTTGCCAGGGTCAAGGGTTGGCGGCCGGACGAGATCACCTCGGTCGCGGTCGGCGTCGAGCGCGCCGGCAAGGTCGCGGCGTTGCGCACCCACGCGGTCGATGCGCTCTACGACGCGCCAGGACTTGCTTTCGAGCTCGAAAGTCAGGGCGAGGGGCATCTGCTCGCCCTCGGCTCGGACTATGTGAAGGAATTCATGGTGCATGGCATCTATGCCAGCAACGCGCTGATCGCCGATCATCCGGAAACGCTGAAGCGCTTTCTCGCGGCGTGGTTCAAGACCATCGCCTTCATGCGTGCTAATCGTGCCGAGACAGTTGCGGTGATGGGCAAAGTCACGGGCGAGGGCGAAACAATCGCCGGCAAAGAATACGATATCGAAATGCCGATGTTCTCGAGTGACGGGCACTTCGATCCGGCGGCCCTGAAAAAACTGTCGGATTCTTTCGTCGAACTGAAGATGCTCGACCACGCGGTCGATCTCTCGCCCTATGTCACCGAGGAATTCTTGCCGGGCCGGCCTGTCGGCAACTAATCGCAATCAGTAATTGATCGGCCCGATGGTGCCTCCGCCCGCCGCGATGGTCTCGCCGTTGATGGCGATGCTTTTGGGCGAGGCGAGGAAGGCGACGAGATAGGCGATCTCTTTCGCCTCGATGAGCCGGCCGATGCTGACCGACTGGGTCATGCGCTTCTCGAACTCCTCGGTCATCGTCTGGCCGGCCTTCGTCGTGCCGGGATGGATCGCGACGACGTTGATGCCTTTGGACCCAAGCTCGTCGGCAAGATTCTTGGTCAGCGACGAGACCGCCGCGTTGCGGACCGAGGCGATGTAATTGCCGCTGCGCCGCGCCGCGCCGCCACCAATATTGATGATGCGGCCCCAGCCGCTTTTCGCCATATGCGGCGCCACCGCTTTGGCCGCCCGCATATAGCCGGCGACTTTCACATTCACATCGAAGAGCAGGTTTTCAGCTATGACTTGCTCGATCTTTGCCGAAGGCACGGTGCCGCCGGGCGCTGCCGCGTCATTGACCAAGATGTCGATGCCGCCGAGCGCCTGCACCGCTTTTGCGACCAGGCTCGCGACTGCCGAATCATCGCTCATATCGGCGACGATCGGCACGATCTTGCGCCCGGTCGCGGCGGCAATCTCCCGCGCCGTTGCGTCGAGCGGCGCGAGGGTGCGCGCCGCGATCGCGACGTCGACGCCTTCCGCCGCGAGCTGGAGCGCGATCGCCTTGCCGATGCCGCGGCTGCCGCCGGTGACGATGGCGCGCTTGCCGGTGAGTTCGAGATCCATATTCTCTTCCTTAATTCGCGGGCAATTTGCCGAAACGGGTACCGTAATCGATCGGAAGGACCTCGCCGGTGATGAGGTCGGGGCCATCGATGAACCAGCACACCATCTCGGCGATGTCTTCGGCATAAGCGGTCTTGCCGACCGGCGTGATCTTTGCCTGCTCGATGACGCGCTCGTTGTAGCGCGTCTCGCCGAGAAGGTTTTTCATCCAGCGCGTCGCGACGAAGCCCGGCGCCACGGCGTTGACGCGGATAACCGGCGCCAATTGGCGCGCCAGCGCGATTGTCATGGAATTGATGCCGCCCTTTGACGCGCCATAAGCGATCGACGAGCCTTCGCCGTCGAGCGAGCCGAGCGCAGAGACGTTGACGATCGCGCCGTTGCCTTGCTTCTTCATCTGCGGCACGACGGCACGGATCATCTGATAGGTGCCGACGACATTGACGGCGTAGATCTCGAGGAAGTCCGGCCCGTTGAGCGCTTCGAGATCGCCGGGCTTGGCCGGCTTGGTCTTGCCGGCGCAATTGACCAGCGCGTCGATCCGGCCCCAGCGCTCGATGGCCGCCGCCGCCATGCCGCGGCATTGTGCATCGTCGGCGATGTCCGCCTGATGAACCAGCGCATCGATGCCGGCGGCGCGACATTCCGAGGCGGTGGCTTCGGCTTCCTCGCGGCTGCGGCTGTAGTTGACCACGACGCGGCAGCCTTTCCGGGCGAGCAGCTTCGCGGTTTCGGCGCCGATGCCGGTCGCCGAGCCAGTGACGATGGCGACACCGCCTTTGATATTCACGTGGGTTCTCCCTCAGCGTCCCGCCGCGCTCGCTGTGCGATCCGCCTCGAGCTGGCGGCGCAAGGCGTCGACCGCGGCAAAGAATTGATCCTCGCTCTCGGCGCGCGCAAGCCGGAAAGCAGGCGGGAAGGTGGTCCGCGCGATATTTGGCTGCTGACCGTTCTTCAGTTGCTCGAGATGGCCGGTGATCTGCACCGCGATGCCCGTCACGACCAGCAGGACGATGACACCGGCTTTGAGACGCGGCCGGCTCGGCGCGATGCTTTGCAGATGGAGAAAGCAGGCGATGCCCAGCACGACCAAAAGCCCCGCTTCAAGATTGCCGGCGATCGCGGCCGAGGAAAGCGAGAAGGCGGCCGCTTCGGCCAGGAGGCTGTAGATCGTATAGAAAAGGAAGGCGCTGGCGGCGATGCCGAGGTGACGCGGAAACCGCGCCGCGCCGGCGAAGATGCGCGAGATGAGCGCCCAAAGTCCCGACCACAGCAGTACGCCGCCGGCGAGAACGCCCACGGCGCCGGCATCGCGCAAGAATTTCGGCTCCGATGTCTCGTTGAGCCAGACCAACAAGCCGTTAATCAGCAAGGTTACGACGATGAGCACGGCAAGCTCGATCCAGCGCGGCTTTGGCTCGGCTATCGCTGCCGCGGCGGGCACGGCATAAGTCTCATCGCGAATGCGCAAGGCGGTATGGCCGATGCGCAGCACGGTATCGCCGTCGATGAGGCTGCGCTCGCGCCGTTCGCCGCCGATGGCGAAAGAGCCGTCCGCGCTTCCCGTTTGGCCGGGGACTCCCTCGACCAAGATCGCGCCGTCGTCGCTTTGCGTCACGCGCAAATGATCGGGCGCGACCGCGGGATCGTCGACGATCACGTCGCTTCGATAGGAGCGGCCGATGCGCAGCGCCGGTCCGGCGCAGCGATGGCGCGTCACCACCTGGCCGCTGCGCGACACGACCTCGACCCAGATCACTCGTGCCATTTGAGCGCTTCGAGGAATTGTGCGCCGAGCTTCTGCGCCGCTTCGTAAGTCACCGCTTGCAGGCTCAGCCGCGAGACCAGCGCCTCGGCGTTGCGGTCCTGCGTGATGGTGGTGATCGCGATGTCGTAGAGGTCGGGGAAGTCCTTATAGGTGCGGGCGCACCATATCGCCTCGACTGGTGGTCCCTTGCCGGCGCCGGCGCGGGTGAGATCCTGCGTGCAGCGCGGCGGCGTGTGCCATTTCTCGCGCCAGCGTGCCGGCCATTGCAGTCCGTTCTGTGTCGCCACATAGGCCGCGAATTGGAATGCGTTGAGATCGACGCTGCGGATATAGGAATGCGTGACATAAAGATGGCCGATGCGCAGATCGTTGGCGATGAAGGCATCGCTATCGCTGCTGCAATTCGTGTTCTCGACGATGGCGCGCGGCTTCGGCACCTGCTCGGCATTGGTATTGCCCCAGCAGGTGAACCAACTGGCCTTGCTCTCGGCCGCGATATAAGGGCCAAAATTCGCCGCTTGCAGGCCGACGGCCTCCAGCCTGGCGTAAAGCTCGGTCTCCCGGGCGGCGATCTGGCGGCCGAGCTCGGCGCGCAGCGCATCGGGCTTGGGCGGATCGCGGGGCGCGCGTGCCAGCAACGCCATCGCGTATTGCGCCGGCACGAGGAAGCTCACCAGCTCGCCGTCGAGCCGGGTCGCGACATTGATGCCGACGACGTCGCCATTGCTCGTTACGGCGGGGCCGCCGCTCATCCCCTGATTGACCGCGCCCGAGAAATGGATACGGGGCGTGTAGCTGCGCTCGACCAGGCCGTTGTAGGTGCCTTCGACGATGGCAAAGCCGATATCGAGCGGATTGCCCATGGCATAGAGCTGCTCGCCTTTGACGAGGTCTTCGAGCTTGCGCGTGTCGAAGGAGAAATGCTCCGGCTGCCGGTGATCGATCTTTACCAAAGCGAGATCGTCGGCGATGTCGAAGCCTAGCACTTGCACGGCGCCGCGATCGTTGGCCGCGGTGAAATATTCGAGCCGATAAAGATCGGGCTCGAGTAGATACTGCGAGACGACGTGATAATTGGTGAGCGCGAGATCGGCATCGACCAGGAATCCCGAGCCGAGCGTCGTCTGGCGGCCGCTTGCCCCGAGCTCGGTGCGGATCTGCAAGAGCTTGCCGCGCGCCGTCTCAAAAATCCGCTCCGCTGTCGAGGAAACCGGGGCGGGGCGTGCCGGCTCGGCATGAGCAGCGCTGCCTTGCGGCGAGGTCGGGGGATCATCTTGCGCCGAAACCGATCCGGCTCGGCATAGCATCGCCACTGTCAGCAGGAAGACGAGCACGAAACGTGGGGCGAGCGCCATGTTGCAGCCGATCATGGCGGAATTGCTGCCGGACGCAAGCGCGCGCTTGCCAGCCCGCAGAGCCGCGCCTAGAAGCGCTATCACGATTACGGGAGGGACCATGGCCGATCTTCAGCTCAGCATCGCGATGCATCCGAATGCCCGCTCGCGGCCGGTGCTCGAAGGGCGGATCAAGCCGGACGGCATCGACCTTCTCGTCACCAACGCCCACCCATCGGAGATTTTCTGGCGCCAGCTCAAATTCGGCGAGTTCGACATCTCCGAAATGTCGATGTCTTCGCTGCTGATCCTCCTGGCGTCGGGCAATCGCGATTGGATCGCGCTGCCGGTGTTCACGACGCGGCGCTTCTTCCACACCGGCATGTGGGCGCGTAACGACAGCGGCATCAGATCGCCGGGCGATATGCGCGGCAAGCGCGTCGGCGTGCCGGAATATCAGCAGACCGCGGCGTTGTGGTCGCGCGGCGCGCTGAAGCACGAGTTCGGCGTCGATGCGACCGAGATCGAATGGTGGATGGAGCGGACCGAGGATGTCAGCCATGGTGGCGCCACCGGCTTCAAGCCGCCGCCGGGCGTAACGCTGCATCGCATTCCGGCCGACGAGAGCATGGCCTCGATGCTGGTTTCGGGAAAGCTCGACGCCGCGCTGCATTACATCGCCGCCAACAATCTCGTCGACCGCAGCAAGGTCAATCTCGACGAGCGCGCCGACGGACATTACCTCTTTGCCGATCGTGCCGCCGAGGGCCGCCGCTATTTCGCCAAGACCGGCCTCTACCCGATCAATCACGGCATGGTGGTGCGACGCTCGATCGTCGAAAAGCATCCCTGGGTCGTGCTCAACGTCTACCGCGCCTTTCTCGAGGCGAAGAACCGCTGGCTCGCCAGCGTCTTCGACGCCGCCGAAGCCCATCTCGAAACCGGCATTCTGGCGCCCGAAGCCGGCGCGGCGCTGAAGCGCGATCCGTATGCTTATGGCGTGGTCGGCAATCGCACCATTCTCGAGACCATCGCGCGCTATTCGCATGAGCAAGGCTTGACGCCGCGCGTGCTCTCGCTCGAGGAGATTTTTCCGCCGGCGACGCTCTCGCTTTAGGCAGGCGCGCGGACGTCTCTTTTCATTCGGCCAAGGCAGAAGTGATGTCGGGCCATGAAACCTCTTGCGCGCTTCTCATCTTGAACAAGATGGGAAGTAGCGAGCGAAGGAGGTTGCGCCATGGCTCAAGGCAGCATGCAGAAACTGCACCCAGGTAGCGAAGGCGGCGAGGCCGCACGCCCTCAGCGCTATCGCGACGCGATCGTGCCGCATATTTACGTCGAGCACGCCACAGAAGCGATCGCTTTCTACGCGCGCGCTTTCGGCGCCACAGAGATCCTTCGTATTGCGGGGCGCGACGGCAAGATCATCCACGCCGAAATTGCCATCGAGGGCTCGGTCGTGATGATCGGCGATCCGACCGACCAGCATTATGGCGATCCGCGAAACCTCGGCGGTTGCAGCGCTGGTCTGCACATTTTTACGAACGACAACGCGGGGCTTCTGCGGCGCGCCGTGGCGGCGGGCGCGGAAGCGATCCAGCAGCCGACTGAGATGTTCTATGGTGCCAACTCCGCCAGTCTTCGCGATCCGTTCGGCCATGTCTGGGTGCTGCTGACGTGGAAGGAGGACCTTTCTCCGGACGACATGGAACGCCGCGGCAAAGCGATGCTTGCTAAGTAGCGCGCCGATTTTTCGGAATTCGCGCGCAAGAAGCGGAGCGCTTCCCGCGTTCGCTCGCCTCACATTCGCTGTCCGACAATTACAGCGAAGGAGAAGGCGATGTGCTTGCGGTATCTGGCGATGCCGACGGCGGTAGCCGAGCGGTTCCGCATCTCGGGGAGCGACGATTTCGGCAATCCGGTGCGGGCGGTCACAGCGGATGCCGACCACGGCTATTTCTGCCGCCATTGTCTGGCGCAGTCGGGTAGGGGCCATGCGGTTTTGCTCGGGTCCTACGATCTGGGCCAACCGAAAGGCCATTACTGGCAGCCGAGTCCGATCTTCATTCACGACGGCTCGTGTCCGCGTTACGAGGACGACGGCGAAGTTCCGCCGGCCATACGAGCCATCCAGCTGATCAATGTCCGGCCTTACGATCGGGATGACCGGCTACTCTACGATCTCAACGATACGACGACGGGCGATCGGCTCGAGACGCTGCTCGCGCGATGCTTCGCCGACGAACGCATGCGCTTTGCCAACATCCACACCGGACGCCCGGGCTGCTTTCTATGCCGCGTCGAGCGGCTTTGATGAAGGCCAGTGAAAAGCGGGCGCCTTCGCGGCGCCCGCTTGATATCGTCAGCGATGCAGGTTGATTAGAGAGCCCGTGTCGGCATCATGATCGTCCGCCACATATGCGAAGCGGGCGTGCTGTCCCAGCCGAGGCCTTCTTCCGGCTGCTTGAAGTTGCGGCCGATAATGTCTTCGAATTCCTCGAGCTGCGGATTGACGCCGGGCTCGAACGCGTAAAGGTCGTTGACGCAGATTTGCCGCGCCGTGCCGTACCAGTTGTGCTTCCGCGCGAATTCATAGTCGCGCTTGATGTAGGGCTCGGGCTCGAAATCGTCGCCGAACAGCCGGACATACATCTGGGGATATTCGTAACCGAAATCCTTGTCCGGGAAGAAGCGAAGGGCCTGGTGATAGCGGATGCCCCAGCTCACTTCCTCGTCGACATAAGGCTCGATGAGTTGCGCGCCCCAATAGCCGTGATCGGAGCGAATGAAGCCGACAACGCCGATATCGTGCAGCAGGCAGGCGAGGATGACCTTCTCGCTATAGCCGCCCTTGCGCGCGAGATTGGCGCTCTGCAGCAGGTGGTTCGTCGCGCTGCCGAAGCGCAGGCGAAAAAAATCCACCAAGCGCGGCTTTTCCGGCATCGGCTTCAGGCGCGGATCGGGACCTTGCACGACATGCTTGCCGGCCGGCAGCGGCTCCTGGATCGGCCCGGTCGGATCCTTGTCGCCCGAGGTGAAAAGCACCGAGCGCAGTGGGATGCGCTCCAGGCCCTGCATCATCTTGTGCTCGAGCGCATCGGCACGGGCGTTGGAGTCCATCGTCGCGGTCGCGCCGGCAGTGCTCATCGCTTCCCAAGCTTGCGGCAAGGTTTCGCTTTTGGCCATCTCTCGCTCCATCCCCGAAAGATCGTGAAATTTAGTCGATGTTGCGCGCGCGCCGGGCGCGCGTCAACCAGCGTCGAAAATACAACGCCGCCGAGACTTTTGGGCGAATCGTGGCGGAATTACGTCGAGGTCCGGTCGTAAAGGCTCTGCTCCGCCACAGCCGGGCCGCGCAACTCCACAATCCACCCATAACTTTGACATGGCGGGACACCACGATTTGCGATTGACGGCGCGTGTCGGCGCGTCGTGGTTCAAGCATTTTGGGAGGACTTTTCGCCATGCGTGCTCTAACAACGATCGCTGCCGTACTTCCCGCCCCGCACCAACTCCCCGCTATTCGGATCAAGCTTCCCGCCATCGGCCGCGCGAGCGCCTGGGGCAAGCTTTTCCGCCGGCGACCCAAGCCGACCCTGTTCCATCGCTGCCTCGCGGTTCATATGGCGACGGCCGGGACGCTAAGCGCTCTTCGCTGAGCGGCGCAGCGAGCCCGATTCGGACCGCCGATGGTGAAGCGACGGTAAACGCCTGCGCGACCCGTTAACGATTTCTTAACCATTGCGGCGCAAAACGACCGAGTCGGCACCTCAGGTGCTTGCTTTTACAGGGGGTTAAAGCTGTGTCTGAAGGCATGACTTCGGGGTACGTCCCCGGTAGTGTGGTTTGGGTACCGTGGTCGATCGCCCGGCCGGAACAGCGCCGGCGCCGCAGCGGTCGCCTATCGTGGCTGCAGCGCCTATTTTTGCGCCGTCGCGTGACTCCGAGCCTTTATCAGCGGTGCTTGGCAATTCACATCATGACTGCCAGCGATGCCGGACGGCGCGCCGAGCTGTCATGACCGCGGACGCGTTATGGGCCGCGGCGGGGCTCGCAAGCCTCGCCGATCAGGACGACATGCTCGCGCCGATTTTCGCGCTCGACCGCGCTCGTGAGATCTATCTGATCGAGCATGGAACGATCGAGACCGGCGTCGAAGCCGCGCTTCGTCTCGCCTGAGCCTACACTTCTAGCAAGGGACGCCGAGACGCGCGTCGGCCGTCCGCTTTCATCGACGAGTTCGCGCTGTCGTAGCGCGGACAGCACGGCGGTGAAATGCTGCGCCGCGCTCGGCCGGTCCGCGCCCTCGAGCCAGTTCTGATCGAGGAACGAAGCGAAGCCTGGCTGGCCGAGTTCGACCTCCCAAAGCACGCCGAGAAGCGACGCCATCGCTTCCTCGGCCTCGCGCTCTGGACCAAAGACGGTCGCGGCCTGCTCAGCGCCGTCGCGATCGCCGGTTTCCGGTCCGGCGCCGAGGCCGAAGTCGATCGCGCGCCGCCGATCCGGCGGGGCGAGCTGGAAATGCGCCACTTCGTGCAGCACAACATAGGCCTCGGTGTCGAGACGCAAGGCCGCGCCTGTCCAGGCATAGTCGAGCGTCGGGCTGCCAGGCAGCAAGGGCATTCCGAAATCGCTGGCAAGGTCGCAGGCACCGGCGTGATGGCGTTCAGCCTCGAGACCCTCGGCGCGCGCGGCTTTAGCCGGGTCGGCGATCCGCCGGAACACGGCGCGTGCAGTTGGCTCGAGCGATGCCGCAAAGCGCTCGATCACGCCTGATAACTCTTGCGGCGCAATATCGGTCAAAATCATCGCAGCGGTCTAGCGCGGTGGCGGGCGCGGATGCAAGCCCGTGTCGGCGTGGCTCTCGCCGATCACCACATCGTGGCTGTGGAGCGCGACGCTGCCTCGCTGCGCGATCTGCTCAGCCTGAGCGCGGTCGGAGAGACTCGATATCCGGATCAGATAAAGTGCTCCAAGGTTGCTAATTTTTCTTTCAATAACGGTGGCTTGTATATCATTCTTGTGAAGTTGTGAAAGCACCTGTGCGGCATTTTGCTGCTCGCGGAAGCCCCGAACTGCACCCAGTAATCGCCGCTTGGTCCCGGCGCAGCCTCGGCCTCCGGGACGGGCGCCGATGGTGCCGCTGGCTTTATCGCTGGGGTGACCGCGGTGAAACGATGGAGCAGGGGTGCGATATGGAGGGCCGATTGCGCCTTCGCGAGCTGCGCCGTAGCGGTGGCGCGATCCGAGTCGCCGGCGGTGCGGACACGAAGATAGCGTCGGCCCTTGATGGAGACATTGCTCACTGTCGCGTCGATTCCGAGCTGGCTGAGGCTCTGCTTCAGTCGCTCGGCATAATAGGTGCCTTCATAGATGCCGAACTCGATCCAATAGCGCGGGCTGGCCGCCGCGACATCGGCGGGCGTGGCGCTCGGCGAGATCTGCGCCAGATGCTGGGCCTCGTTCTCAGGCGAGAGTGGTGTGTTAGTCGATTGAATTTGCGGTAAATTTTTACTGGCCTGTGGCGCGGATGGCGAGGCCGGCGGCGGGGCTGCCTTGGCGGTCTGGGGCGCCGAAGGTGCAGGGGCAGGCGAGGTCAATTCGGAGGGAGCGGCGACCCGTTCCTGCGGCTTTTCGGTTAACGCCGTAGCGGGCGGTGCCTCGGCCCGCGGTGGGGCGGTTGCTGACGTCTGTGCGAGATTCTGCGTTGGCCGGTTGTCGGTGACTTGCGGGCTTTCGCCATGCTGAAAATAGACCGCGCCGGATACGCCCAAAACCATGGCGAGCACCGCCATGAGCAGCAGCGTCGCGCTCCAAGCCCGGCGAGGTCGCGTGGAGGGAATTTTCGGCCTAGGCAATAGTCGACCGTCCGAACAGCAACACCTGTTGGAAACCCTAACACGGCTTAAGGCGAAAAGCCGGCTCATCGGCTATTCGGCAAAAGGATTTCTCCTCGGTGTGCAAAGAACTCGCGCCCGACGCGGGGCGGGCATGCGAAGCCCCGCTTCTGCCTATGGTCTTCTGGAGGTTGCGAAACCAATACCGATGGGGCAGAGTGACTGGCCCTTAGTTTCGATGACGCGCCGCCTGGACTTTCGGAATCGGGTCAAGCCAGCCTCGCTCGCCGAGGAGCGCGCGGATTGCGGAGCACGGAAGAGCACGTACTGACCGGACATCGAACCGGCCAGGCGGGGGATGTGAGCGTTAGGGAGATCAGGCTTTGGAGCCTACGAATATCGCGGCCCCGGATTACTTCCACAAAGTTGTCGATTGTCAGTGGGCCTGTCCGGCACATACGCCGGTTCCGGAATATATCCGACTTATCGCAGATGGGCGTTACACCGACGCCTATATGATCAATTGGCAGTCAAACGTATTTCCAGGAATTCTCGGCCGTACCTGCGATCGGCCTTGCGAGCCGGCCTGCCGGCGCGGCCGGGTCGAGAAGGAGCCAGTGGCGATCTGTCGCCTCAAACGTGTCGCCGCCGATAATAAGGACGATATCCGCGCGCGCCTGCCCGGCATTCCCACGCAAAAGAACGGCAAGCGCATCGCGCTCGTCGGAGCGGGACCGGCCTCGTTGGCCGTGGCGCGCGATCTCGCGCCGCTGGGCTATCACCTCGTGATGTTCGATGGCGACAAGAAGACCGGCGGCATGATGCGGACGCAGATCCCGCGCTTCCGCTTGCCGGAAGCGGTCACCGACGAGGAATGCGGCTACATCACCGATATGGGGATCGAACTCCATCTTGGCGAGACGATCGCCAGCCTCAAAGATCTGCTGAAGCATGGTTTCGATGCGATTTTCGTCGGTTCAGGCGCGCCGCGCGGCCGCGAACTCGACATTCCGGGCCGCCAAGAGGCGAAAGAGAACATTCATATCGGGATCGACTGGCTCTCCAGCGTGTCTTTCGGCCATACGACCAAGATCGGCAAGCGCGTGATCGTGCTCGGCGGCGGCAACACGGCGATGGATTGCTGCCGCACCTCGCGCCGCCTCGGCGGCACGGATGTGAAGGTGATCGTCCGCTCCGGCTTCGAGGAGATGAAGGCGTCCCCTTGGGAAAAAGAAGACGCGATGCATGAGGACATCCCGATCCTCAACATGCTCGTGCCCAAGGAGTTCGTCCATAATAACGGCAAACTGACCGGCGTGCTCTTCGAGAAGGTGAAGGCCGTCTATAACGACAAGGGTCGGCGCTCGCTCGTCTCGACCGGCGAACCGGATGCGCTCGTCGAATGCGACGACGTGCTGGTCGCGGTCGGGCAGGAGAATTCCTTCCCCTGGATCGAGCGCGACATCGGCATGGAATTCGACAAATGGGATATGCCGGTGGTTGACCCGGCCACCATGCAGTCGACCATCCCCAACGTGTTCTTTGGCGGCGACGCGGCGTTTGGCCCGAAGAATATCATCTGGGCGGTTGCGCATGCCCATGAGGCAGCGGTGTCGATCGACAAATTCTGCCATGGCGAGGACGTGAAGAAGCGGCCGCCGCCGGACGTGGCGCTCATTAGCCAGAAGATGGGTATCCACGAATGGAGCTACGACAACGACATCTCCAACGACCAGCGCTACAAGGTGCCGCTCCGCGATAAGGTCGTGGCGCTGGCCGATGTGCGGCTCGAGGTCGAGCTCGGCTTCGACAAGAAGCTCGGCTATTCCGAGGCCGAGCGCTGCCTCAATTGCGACATCCAGACGGTGTTCACGCCGTCGCTCTGCATCGAATGCGATGCCTGCGTCGATATCTGCCCGATGGACTGCATCACCTTCACCGGCAATGAGCCGGAGGAGCAGCTCAGGCACCATCTGAAGGCGCCGGCGAAGAACAGGACGCAGGACATTTACGCCTCCACCGAACTCAAGACCGGCCGCATCATGGCAAAGGACGAAGACGTCTGCCTGCATTGCGGTCTTTGTGCCGAGCGCTGCCCGACCGGCGCTTGGGACATGCAGAAATTCCTCCTCGATATGACCCACGCGGGACCCGCATGCCGAAGCCGCTAGAAGCCGTCAACGATTTCGTCGTCAAATTCGCCAACGTCAACGGCTCGGGATCGGCGAGCGCGAACGAATTGTTCGCCCGTTCGATCCTGCGCATGGGCGTTCCGGTGGCATCGCGCAACATCTTTCCCTCGAATATCCAGGGCCTGCCGACCTGGTACGAGGTGCGAATCTCCGAAGCCGGCCATCTCGGCCGGCGCGGCGGCGTCGATCTCATGGTGGCGATGAACCCGCAGACCTGGAATGCGGATGTCGCCGAGATCGAGCCTGGCGGCTACCTCTTCTATGATTCGACCAAGCCGATGCCGCCATCGAGATTTCGCGACGACATCAACGTCGTCGGCGTGCCGCTGACCGGCATCTGCAACAAGGAATTCACCGATCCCCGCCAGCGCCAGCTGTTCAAGAACATCATCTATGTCGGCGCGCTCGCGGCGCTGCTCAACATGGATGTCGCGGCGATCGAGAAGCTGATCAGCGAGCAGTTCCAAGGCAAGGACAAGCTCATCGCGCCCAACGTCAAGGCGCTGCATATGGGCATCGACTATGCCAAGCAGAATCTCGCGCCGCTGGGCCTCAGGGTGAGCAAGGCAGACGCGGTCGGCGACCGCGTCTTCATCGACGGTAATAGCGCCGCCGCTCTCGGCGCGGTCTATGGCGGCGCCACGGTTTGCGCCTGGTACCCGATCACGCCGTCGACGGCGCTCGCCGAAGCCTTCATGAAATATTGCCGGCGCTTGCGCATGGACAAGGAAACCGGCAAGGGCAAGTTCGCGATCGTGCAGGGCGAGGACGAACTCGCCTCGATCGGCATCGTGCTCGGCGCGGCGTGGAACGGCGCGCGCGCCTTCACCTGCACCTCGGGGCCCGGCGTCTCGCTGATGACCGAATTTGTCGGCCTCGGCTATTACGCCGAGATCCCGGCGGTGATCATGGATGTGCAGCGCGGCGGCCCTTCGACCGGCATGCCGACGCGGACGCAGCAAGCCGATCTCATCGGCGCGGCCTATGCTTCGCATGGCGACACCAAGCACCCTCTGCTCTTCCCCGAGGATCCGGGCGAGTGCTTCGAGATGGCGGCGCTGGCCTTCGACATGGCCGACCGGCTGCAGACGCCCGTGTTTCTGATGCTCGATCTCGATATCGGCATGAACGACTGGCTGACCAAGCCGTTCACATGGGACGACAGCCGCCAGATCGATCGCGGCAAGGTCCTGAACTACGAAGATCTGCAAAGCGGCAAGGAGTTGCAGCGCTACACCGATCTCGACGGCGACGGTGTCGGCTTCCGCACCTATCCGGGCACGCATCCGACCAAGGGCAGTTATTTTACGCGCGGCTCGTCGCACGATCGGCTCGCCAAATACAGCGAGAACGGCACCGTCTATGTCGACAACGTGGAGCGTTTGCTGCGGAAATTCGAGACCGCGAAGAAGATGATCCCGGCGCCGGTGCGCCGCGACGCCAAGCAGAAGAGCAAATACGGCGTGCTTTATTTCGGCTCGACCGCGCCCTCGATGAACGAGGCTCTCGGCGCTCTGGAAGAGCAGGGCGTTCATTTGAACGCAATGCGGCTGCGCGGCTTCCCCTTCAGCGACGAGGTCGTCAATTTCGTGCTCGAGCACGAGCAGGTGTTCTTCGTCGAGCAGAACCGCGATGCGCAATGCCGCACACTGCTCGTCACCGAGAGCAATCTCGATCCGGCGCGCATCGTGCCGGTGCTTCACTACGACGGCACGCCGATCACGGCGCGCTTCATCATCGACAAGATTTCCGCCCTGCTCAAAGCGCGCAACGTGGCGCCGCTCAGGGAAGTGGCGGGGGGGGCCTGACACGATGACCTACATTCCGAAGCCCAAGCTCCACCATCCATCGCTGCCGAAGAACAAGCTCGGTTTCACCCATCGCGACTACGAAGGCTCGGTCTCGACGCTCTGCGCCGGCTGCGGCCATGATTCGATCAGCGCCGCGATCATTCAGGCCTGTTTCGAGCTCGACCTGCCGCCGCATCGCATCGCCAAGCTCTCGGGCATCGGCTGCTCGTCGAAGACGCCCGATTATTTCCTCGGCAATTCGCACGGCTTCAACTCCGTGCACGGCCGCATGCCCTCGGTCCTGACCGGCGCCAACCTCGCCAACAAGGATTTGATCTATCTCGGCGTCTCGGGCGACGGCGATAGCGCCTCGATCGGCTTCGGCCAGTTCGCGCATTCGATCCGCCGCGGCGTCAATATGGTCTATATCGTCGAGAACAACGGCGTCTACGGTCTCACCAAGGGTCAATTCTCGGCGACCTCGGATAAGGGCTCGAAGAGCAAATACGGCGCGATCAATTCCGACAGCGCGATCGATATGGTCGCCATTGCCCTGCAGCTCGGCGCAAGCTTCGTCGCGCGCGGCTTCTCGGGCGACAAGGAGCAGCTCGTGCCGCTGATCAAGGCGGCGATGAACCATCACGGCGCGGCCTTCATCGATTGCGTCAGCCCCTGCGTCGCATTCAACAATCACACCGGCTCGACCAAGAGCTTCGATTATGTGCGCGAGCACAACGAGACCGTGAACCGCCTCGATGTCATGGTCGATCACGAGCCGATCACGGCGGATTACGCGCCCGGTACCGTCGAGCTGGTGACACAACACGACGGCTCGATCCTGCGTCTCCGCAAGATCGCGGCGCATTACGATCCGAGCGATCGGATCGCGGCGATGAATTATCTCCAGGAGCGCGCCGCGGCCGGCGAGATCGTCACCGGCCTCCTCTACGTCGATCCCGAGGGCCAGGATCTGCACGATTATCTCAACACGGTCGACAAGCCACTCAACGAACTCGGCACTGCCGATCTGGTCCCCGGCAACGCCGCCCTCGCCAAGCTCAACGAGAGCCTGCGGTAAGCCTTCTCACTTCGCGAGACGAAAAACGGCCGGGCATTGCATTGCCCGGCCGTTCGCTTCTAGGGCTCACCGCGGCTCAGTGCGGCTGATCCTTCTTTTCCGGCTGCGCGGGCACTGCTTTGGCTGCCGGCGCCGGATGTGCGGGGGGCGCGGGCACTGGATGCGGTGCGGGAGCAGCGGCCGGATGCGGTGCTGGTGCTGCCGGCGGATGCGGTGCCGGGGCGGGGCGAGGAGCCGGCGCAGCCACCGGATGAGGCGCGGGCGCCGCGGCCGGACGCGGCACGGGCGCTGCCGGCGGGTGCGGCGCTGGTAGCGCGGCTGGATGTGGCGTCGGTGGCGGTGCGGCCTGACGTGGCGGCGCCACCGCAAGCGGCGGCATCGGCGCGGGCGCATGCGCGACCTGCGGCGGTGCGGCCACATGAGCCGGCGGCGCGGTACGCTGTGTCTCGGGACGGGGCGTCGAAGTCCCGGCAGGAGCCAGCGCAGGATGCGGTGGCGCATTTTCATGCGGCAGCGCGGCATGTTCCGGCGCCGCGCGCTCGGCGCGCGGCTGGGTGGCGAGCTGCGGTGGCGCCGGATGCTGCGCGAGGTCGCGTCGTGCCGGCGCATTTGGCGTGTTCGGCGCGACAGGCGCCACTTCGCGCGCTGCTTGGCTCGGTGGCGCCGGATGCGGGGCGAGATTGGCGTTGGCCGTCGGCGCAGCGGTCACGTTCGCATGATCGCCGCGTTGCTGCCAGACCGGGCCCGCGCCACGCGCAGTGTTCGGAGCCTCGTTGCGCTGCGGTGTTTGCTGCACCGTGCCGGCGGCTTCGTTAGGCGCGTGCGCGCGCGCCGCATTGTTCGTCGAGCCGACATTTTGCTGCTCTTGAGTCGCGTTCGGTGCGACTGCGGCGTTGGCAGGCGCGCTCGCGCGGTTCGGGCGCGCTGCCTCGGCGACACGATGGGGACCGGGCGCGGTCGGCGCTTTTTCTTGGGCGAGTGCCGCTGGCGTCGTCACCGGAACGCGGCCGCGCGCGACATTCGCTTGCGCGTTGGCGCGCGGCGTCATCGCCGTCGCGGCTTGCGGATCGGCACGGCCGGCGCGGGCAAAGGCGCTCGGTTGCAGACCCGTCACCGCCGCGCCGCTGGCGCGGGCACGTGTCAGTTGATCGGCGGCGACCGTCACGCGGGCACGCTGTACCGGGGCGGCATGGGTGAAAGCGGCCGTCGGTACGACGGTTGCCGCCTGACGGTTATGGAAATTGTTCAGCGTCGCGTTGCGCGCGGCAAAGGCCTGTGCGTTCCAATCGCGGCCGTTAATGCGACGGTTGAACGTCTCGCTGGCACGGAATTGCGGGTGATAGACCTCGTGCGGCGCAAGCGCGACCCAGCCGATCGCGGCGACGGCCGCGCCAGCGCCGAGATCGACGCCCCAGCCGTCACCGCCGACAAATGCGACCAGCGCCGGCGCATAGACCGGCTGCGGCGGGATGTCTTGCGGAATCCACGCCCAACGATCATCGCGATCGATCCAGCGGCCGTAATGGAAGGGCGCGAAGCCCCACGGCGCGTCGTCGATCCAGGTCCAGCCCCAGGGATCGACCCAGGCCCAATGGCCATCGCGGTAAGGCGCCCATCCGGAGGGCATATCGCTCGGATACCAGACCTGGCCGTAATCGGGATCGTCGCTCCAACTGCCGTAAGCGGCGAGGTCCTGATAGCCGGTCATCGCCGGCGGCACGGCTTGGGGCAGCTTGGCGAGATCCTCGCGATGCTCCTGATCATCGGCCCATTGATCGAAGTCGCTGGGCGTGGCGGCGGCGAGCTGGACATCGATTGGATCCCCGCTGATCACAGCCGCTTGACCGCCGGCAATATCGACCGCGCCGCGATCGCTCTCGAATTTCGCCGCACCGTTGAAGACCGAGACGACGACCTGGCCCGAGGGCTGGTCGTTGTCGGGCTGGCCGGTATTGATGTCGTAATCGCCCGGCGTGGTGACGAGGATGCGGCCGCTCGGCGTGGTGATGGTGATCCCGCCGGGCGCCGCCTGCGCGAGGTGGAGATTGAGCGCGCCCTGATCGAGCTGGAGATCGGTCGCGCTGTCATCGAGCCGCGTGACATCGAGCTCGCTCGCCTGGTCGAGCCGCAACTCGGCGGGACCGATTTCGACGGCGGCGCGCGCGTTGGCATCGGTCCAAAAGGATTCGCCAGTGGTGACGGGATAATTCACCGTTGCAGGCGACCAGTCGCCCTGCTGTCCGGCGGGATGGAAAGACACCGTCCCGTCGATGTAGCTCAGCCGTCCTACACGCGCGGGTGGATCGGCGGCGTTGGCAAGCACGGGGGTGAGGAGCAAGAGCGAGACGGGCAGGGCGAGGAGCACGCGGCGCATGATGGGAGTCCTAAAAAGGCGTCTGCGAGACAACGCGCGCGCGAGGCGCGGCATTTCGGCTCGTGCGCTTCATGACCTCGATGTAATGCGCAATCGCGGCGAGGACCGGCCGCAATTGCGGCGTTCTCTCGACGCGTTGCTCTAGCCCGAGCTTGATCGGATTGCGGCGCGCGTGTTGCGCTGCGAAATCGCGAATACCGCGCC
Source organism: Allostellaceae bacterium (assembly GCA_036490955.1). Lineage (GTDB taxonomy): Bacteria > Pseudomonadota > Alphaproteobacteria > ATCC43930 > CGMCC-115725 > CAIKMD01. The sequence goes on from DASXCX010000106.1 coordinate 19,994, forward strand.
GTGTGAGGCTGCGCGCTCTACGGCTTCACCGGCAGGAATTGCTTCGTCAGGATCTGATCGTCGCTCGGCTTTTCTTTCAGCATGCCGAGCTCGACAAAGGAATCTTTCAGCACATCGAGCCCGGCGGGATTGAAAACGCCGTCATCGACCATGGTGGTGATCTCGAGATCATAGGCTTTGCTCATCACCGCCGGCGACTGATTGAAGATCTTCGCCGTCAGCTCAATCGTCTTCTCGCGATCGTGCTTCATGAAAGCGACGGTCGCGAACAGTCCCTTGAGGAAGCGATTGACCAGATCGGGATTCTCGGCGACCAGATTCTGCCGCGCGAAGGCAGCCTGGTTGACGATTGTCGGCGCGTATTTGCCCATCTCGGTGACGATGCGTCCGCGTTTTTGCTCTTCCATCTGCAGCCCGACTTCGGTCGCGGTCATCATCGCATCGACCTGATGCGCCATGACCGCGGATATGCTGCCCTCGACGCTGCCGAGCGCGACGCCTTTGATGCCGTCCTTGCCCCAACCTTCGGCGATCGAGACGCGATGGACCAGCCAATCGGGGAAGGAGCCGTTGGTGCCGAAGCTGATTGTCTTGCCTTTGAGATCGGGAACAGACTTGATTGGCGAATCTGCGGCGACGACGACCGCGAAGCCGCGCGGCGCGCCGACCGTCGCGGCGATGGCGATGACCGGCGAGCCTTTGACGGTTTGCGGCATCGCGGCGGTGCCGGAGACGCCGACATCGATACTGTTCGAGGCGAGCGCTTGCTGGAAGCGCGCGCCGCCGGAAAGCACGGTGACTTCGACATCAAGCCCGTATTTGGCGAAGAGGCCTTCCTCGACGCCGATATCGAGAGCCGCATAGGGCCAGGTGTCCGAGGTTGCTTTGCCGGCGCGAAGCTTGTCGGCGGCGAGAGCCGGTGATACGGCGCCGGCGCAAAGAAGGGCGGCAAACAGAAATCTCGGCGCAAAACCTGCGCCACCAGGCGTGAACAAATGATCCTCCCTGCGGCCCTGTAAAGCCGCATATTGCCGATAGCTCTCACGGATGATCCCCGCGCCGGTGATTTGACTTTAGGGATTGGCGGGTGTCAATTTTTGCGCGACGCGGTCGGCCGCGGAAAAAGCCGCGGAGGAAAGCCAGGTGAAGTCGCGCCGCGCCGTTGAACAAAGCGTCTTGCCGAACGGCGGTCGGTTGCGATGACTGCGCCGCCTGGACCGCTCTCCGGCTATCGCGTGATCGAGGCGGCGCGTTTCGTGACCGGGCCGTATGCGGGCCAGCTGCTCGCCGATCTCGGCGCCGAGGTGATCAAGATCGAAGATCCCGAAGGCGGCGATCCGTTCCGCGGCTGGGACGAGCGCGGCGGCTACGCACCGATGTATCGTGCCTTCAATCGCAGCAAGCGCAGCCTCACCCTCAATCTGCGTCACGCGGAGGGCCGCGCGGTCGTCGAGCGGCTTGTCGCCGGGGCCGATGTCTTCATCGAGAATTTCCGCCCCGGCGTCGCCGACAAGCTCGGCATCGGCTATGCGCGTCTCTCGCAGCTCAATCCGCGCTTGGTCTACTGCTCGATCACCGGCATGGGCCGCGACGGGCCTTATGCGCAGCGGCCAAGCTACGACATTGTTGGGCAGGGGCTCAGCGGCTTTCTGAGTCTGCTCGTCGATTTGAAGGATCCGAAGCCGGTTGGGCCGACCTTCTCCGATACGCTGACCGGCATGTTCGCCGGCTACGGCATCCTCGCCGCGCTCCATGCGCGGGTGCGTACCGGCAAGGGCCAGTTGGTCGAGACCAGCCTGTTGCAAGCGACGATGGGCTTCATGAACGAGCCGTTCATGACCTATTTCGGCGCGGGCAAAGCGCCGGCGGCGGAGGACCGGCCGCGCATGTCGAAGGTCTTCACGGCGCTGTGCCGCGACGAGAAGCCGATCGCGATCCATCTGTCCTCGCCGCAAAAGTTCTGGCGCGCTTTCGCCACCGCTTCCGGCCGCGCCGACCTGATCGACGATCCGCGTTTCCGCACCGGCCGCGATCAGCAGAAGAACTGGCACATCGTGCATGAGATTCTGCGCCCGATCTTCCGCACGAAAACGCGCGCCGAGTGGTTCGACATCATGGTCGCGGCCGAAGTGCCGGTGGCGCCGATCTATCAGCTCGACGAGGCACTGGCCGATCCGCAAGTGCAGCATCTCGGTATGATCAAAAAAGCGACGCATCCCGAGAAGGGCGAGGTCTCGCTCGTCGGCTTCCCGGTGACGCTGTCGGAAACGCCTCTCGGCCCGATCAAAGCCCCCGACACGCTGGGCGAACATAGCGAGGAAATCCTGCGCGAGCTCGGCTACGCGGCCGACGACATCGCCCGCATGCGCGCCGAGAAGCTCATCTAGTCGATCGAGATAAAGAAAGGGAATTCGACGTGACCGACACCTGGACGACGATCAAGGATTGGCCCGAGGCCCTGCGGCTCGAGCGGCTGAGCGATGCCGGCGTCGCGCGGATCATGCTCAACCGGCCGGAGAAGAAGAACTCCCTGACCGGCGAGATTTTTCAGGCCTTCTTCGATTCGCTCGAGATCATCCGCGCCGATCGCGAGCTCAAAGTGCTGATCACCAAGGGCGAGGGCGGCTGCTACAGCTCGGGCTTTTATCTGCCGTTCCTGCGCGCGCACAGCCATGACGGGCTCGCCGATTGGGACAAGCCTCGGACGATGGATCGCCTCGCCGAGGAGCTGCGCTTCTTCCCGCGGGTCACCATCGCCCAGGTCGAGGGCTACTGCCTCGGTGGCGCCCTGGCGATGATGAATTCGCACGACCTCGTCTTCGCCGCGGAGGATGCGCAGATGGGCATGCCCGAGGTAATGCGTGGCAGCTTCGGGCAATTCGCCACCTGTACGCTCTTCCATTCGCAAATCCCAATGAAGAAAGCAGCTTACATCCAGCTCGTCGGCGAGAATATCTCGGG
>DASXCX010000107.1:0-23759 GCA_036490955.1 Allostellaceae bacterium
CGATGCAGGGCGATATCGATTCAACCGCAGCGCGGCAGTTGCTTCCACTGATGTTCGTCGCCACGCCGCACTCGGCGGCCGGCCAGCAGGCGATCGTGCAGTTGCGCGCCTGGGATCAGCGCATGAGCCGGGATAAAGGAGAGCCGCTGCTCTTCATTGCTTGGTTGCGCGAATTCAATCGGCAGATCCTCGCTGACAAGCTTGGCCCGCTTTTCGATGGCTATTGGGCGCTGCATCCGGATGTGATCCAGAACGTCCTCGCGAACCATCCGGATTGGTGCGACAACCGCGAGACGCGTGAGGTCGAGACTTGTCCCGAACAGCTCGGTGCGGCGCTCGACCGGGCGACCGAAGGGCTCCTGCAACGGTATGGCAGCGACATGTCGGTCTGGCGCTGGGGAAACGCCCACCCCGCGAGCTTCGCGCATCCGATCTGGTCGCGACTGCCGGTGATCGCGGGGTGGCTCAGCGTCGGCATTCCGGACGACGGCAGCTTCGATACGATCGATAACGCAACCATGTTCGCCGGCGGCGAGGCCCAGCCTTTCACCGCCATTCACGGCACCTCGATGCGCATGATTGTCGATATGGCCGATCCGGCGGCAGCCCGGTTCATGATCGCCCCCGGTCAATCGGGCAATCTTCTCTCTCCACATTACAGCGATTTGTTGTCGGCCTGGCGCGACGTCGGCTATGTGCGCTTCAGCGACGATACCAGCGGCGGCGTACTCACTCTCGCACCGCGGTAACAGGTTATTATTCGTTATGGCGTGCGCGCCTTGAAATTGCCGTCCCTCGCGCCGGAAATTCGACACCTTTCAGGACGAATTCTCAAGCCACCGTTAGGGTTCGATAAGCCGGGCAGCGCCGGGCGGGAACGAACAACTTTAGAGATTGCGTAGTACTTTTCGGAACAACGGTTTTCCCGTCCGGCGCCTTCACATATTTGACGGTCGTTTATGGTGAAGGAGAAGTTCACCATAAATCGCGCGGATTTCCGCCACGAATGTTCCTTATTGCATCAACATTATCTTAAGGGGGAGGACTTTAAAGTTCGTGCCAAGTTTTACTTGGCGAGGAACCTATGCAATCCGCGTATCTCGATCTTATCGCTTTGGTGGAGCGCCTTCATCGGCAGTTCCTCGAAGTGGTCAAGCTGGAACTCGATACCAACGCCGTGCACGACATCAACAACGTGCAGGCGATGATCCTCTACAACATCGGCGATCTCGAGATGACGGTCGGGGAGCTCACGCTCCGCGGCTGCTATCTCGGCTCCAACGTCTCGTACAACGTGAAGAAGATGCTCGAGAACGCCTACATCGTGCAGGAGCGCTCCTCGCATGATCGCCGCTCGGTCCGCGTCCGCCTGTCCGAAAAGGGCTTGGCATTGCATCAGAAGCTGAAGCGCATGCATGAGCGCCACATGGCCTCGCTGGCGCAAGGCGTGGTGCAGGGCGAGGACATGGTCTCCGCGCATCGCACGTTGCGCCGCCTCGAGCGGTTCTGGACCCACGCGGTCGAGCTCGGCTCGCGCGCCGCAGCTTTCCCGCCCGCCGCCTAAATCCCCTTTCTCGCTTCAAGGCGAGTACTCGCCAAACAACGCCGGTAGGCCTTTGGGCCTGCCGGCGTTTCGTCTTGGTGAACCTTAGCCGGGCTGTTTCGTTCTATCTCGGCGATAGAGCAACGGATCCGCTGAAGCCATGGCCGGTACTGCAAGACCTGTATCGACCCGCCGCACGCTCCAGATTCTGGGACCCGGCCTCATCACGGGCGCTTCGGACGACGATCCGAGCGGCATCGCGACCTATTCCCAAGTCGGCGCGCAATTCGGCTTCGGCCTCTGCTGGGTCATGCTGTTCAGCTTCCCGCTGATGACCGCGATCCAAGAAACTTGTGCGCGCATCGGCCGGGCGACGGGCGAGGGGATCGCCGGCAATATCCGCCGGCACTATCCGCTTTGGTTGCTGCGGGTGATCGTCACCCTGCTGCTGATCGCGAATATCATCAACCTCGGCGCCGATCTCGGGGCGATGGGCAGCGTCGTGACCATGATCGCGGGCGGGCCGGCGCTGTTCTACGCCGTGCTTTTCGGCGCGCTCTGCGCCGGCCTGCAGATCTTCACGAATTACCGCCGCTATGTCGGCATCCTCAAATGGATCGCGGTCAGCTTGCTCGCCTATGTGGCAACGGCGCTGGTGATTGACATTCCGTGGCGCGAGGTGTTGCTACGCACGCTGATACCGTCGCTGCAATTCGACACCAAATACATCGTCGCGATCGTCGCGGTGCTGGGCACGACGATCAGCCCCTATCTCTTCTTCTGGCAATCCTCGCAAGAGGCCGAAGACGTTCGCGCGGACCCGAAGGCGAAGCCGCTCAAGCGCGCGCCGCGCCAGGCGCCCGCTGAGTTCCGCCGCATCCGCATCGATACCTATCTCGGCATGTTCGTCTCCAATGCGATCGGCTGGTTCATCATCGTCAGCGTTGCCGCGACCCTTAACGCGCATGGGGTCAAAGACATCCAGACCGCTTCGCAAGCGGCGGAGGCGCTGCGGCCCATCGCAGGGCCCTTCGCCTTCTTCCTGTTTGCGCTCGGCATTATCGGCACCGGTATGCTAGCGGTGCCGGTCTTGGCCGGCTCGGCGGCCTATGCGCTGGCCGAGGCGCTGCGATGGTCCGGCGGCCTAGCGCGCCGGCCGAAGGCGGCGAAGGCGTTTTACGCCACGATCGCGCTCGCGACCGGCTTCGGCATGATCTTCAACCTGCTGCCGATCGATCCGATCAAGGCGCTGTTCTGGACCGCCGTGCTGAACGGCGTCGTCGCGGTGCCGATCATGGTCATGACGATGCTGATGGCCGGGCAGAAACGAGTGATGGGGAATTTTGTTCTGCCGCGTTCGCTCGCAGTCATGGGGTGGATCGCGACGGCGGTGATGTGCGCGGTCGCTGTCGCTCTCATCGTGACCTGGTAAACTCGCTCCCGGCAGGGAGGAAGCGATGAAAATCTGTCGGCGCGGCTTGGCCGCGATCGGGCTCGGCTTGGCGATGGCGGCAGGGCCGGCTTGCGCCGCGCCCGACAGCACGAGCTTGTCGCTGCCGGGCGAGGGCGTGACCTTCCTCCCGATTTATGCGGCGCAGGACGCGCATTTCTTCGAGAAGGAAGGCCTTGCGGTCAAAACCGTCTATCTGCCCGGCGTCGGCACGACCAACGCCGTGATCTCGGGCGCCGTCGATTTCGGCATCTCCAACGGTGTCTCTTTAACGCGGGCAGCCGCCCATGGCCAAAACATGCTGGCGATCGCGAGCATGAGCGACCGGCCGGGTTGGACGCTCGTCATGCGCAAGGGCGTCGTCGAGGCGTCGGGCATCGATCTCAAGGCGCCGCTCAAACAGCGCATGCAGATCCTCAAAGGCCATAGCGTTGCGATCGATACGGTGAGCTCGCTGGCGCATGCCTATCTGCGCGTCCTTGAGAAAGCCGGCGGTATCGATCCCGATGCCGTGCCGATCGCGCCGACGCAGCCGCAGGACGCCGTCGCCGTGATCCAGCGTAAGGGACTCGACGGCTATATCGGCAATGCGCCTTTCACCGAGATGGGAATTCTCACGGCGAATGGCGTCGCGGTCGCGAGCGCCTTCGACGACGAGCCGCCCGGGCTCTATCCGATTGCGCTGACCATGCTGATGACCCGTCCGCAATTCTGTGCCGATCGTCCCGATACCTGTAAGCGCATGGCGCATGCGTTGGCGGCGGCGCTGAAATACGTGCACGAGGACCGCAAGGCGGCTTACGATATTCTCGAGGCGCATTTCCCTAAATTCGACGACAAGCTGCTCGCCATGGCGTTCGACGATGTCGAGAAAGTCCTGGCGCAATCGCCGGTCATCCAGGAAGCCTCGATCGCCAATTCCGACAAGATGAACATCGATGCCGGCTTCATGCAGCCGGATCAGGCCCGGTCCTCGTACAAGGACCTCTTTACCGACAAATACGTGAAATAGTTAAACGTCGCGATTGTCGTAGATATACATCTCGACGCCGCCGGTCGCGAAGCCTTGAACGTCGGCGGCGGCGGCCTGACCTTCAGGGCTGGCGAAGGCGTGCTGGATCGCGCCAATGTCGTCGAAATGCAGCGTCACGATGAGGTGAAAGGCCGACACACCGGCCGGCGTCACGACCGGACCTTGGCTCACCTCGTAGCGGCGCAGGCCGGGTAGCGTCTTCGCCAGCGGGATATGCCTCTCGAAGTAATGCTTGTCGAAAGCGGCCGAATCCTTGGGCGTCTTGTACATCACCAGCAGTCGAGCCATCTCATTCCCCCAATTACACGATGATGCTCATCACGCCCTGCGAGCGCAGTGTGTCCTGAGCGAGGATCACGATCCGCTCGGCGAATTTGAAGCTCGTATCGGCGCGGACGAGCTTGTAGCGGTACTGCCCGACATAAGTGACGATCCGCTCCATGCGGCTGCGCTGAATGAAGAAATTCGCCGTCCCGCGGATGGTCGATCCCTCGACGGAGACGACACGCACATTGGTGATAAGACGCCGCGTCATCGAGCGCGGATTCTCAGCCCAGGCCGTGTCGCCGAGAAGTTGGCGTGCCCGCGATTGGATGCGTGGCAGGTCGTCGTTGATGAGGAAGATGCTGTTCGCCGGGTCGCGCGTCGGGTCGTCGAGGGCAGGGGCTTGGTAGATCGCGTCCTCGGTGAAGAGGGCTGCCCATTCCATCAGCTGCCAATTGTCGAGCAGCTCAGCTTCCTCATAGAGGAAAGCCTCGATCTGGACGCGCAGCGCGGCGTGTTCCGCGCCGTCCGCCATCAGGCCAGGCCTCGGGCAGAAAAATCGGCGCCGATAATCGCGCGCCATTCGCACCAGAACGCACGCATCTGTGCCTCGTCCTGCGGCTTTGGATGGGGGCTGGTCATGCCGCGCGAGCAATCGATCATCGCGTCTTCGGGCAGGCCAGCGCAATTCTTCTGGATGAGTTCCATGACCTCGTTATCGTCGGGCGTGGCGAATCCCGCGGGCCCGAGGAACGAGAGATAGATGTCGAGCCGCTGCTTGCGGACGTCCGGGTCATCGATCGCCGGCATCAGCGGATAACCCGTTACCTCGGACTGATCGGGCGCGGTCGGGAAAGTGGTGCGGACGACGCGGCGCTGCTCGATAAAGAGCGTATTCGGAAACAGCACCAGCGTGCGCGTGTAGTCGAGCATGCGATTGGCGCGCTCGACGCCGAATTTCGCCTGCCAGGCCTTGCGTTTGGCTTCGTCGGCGACGCCGCTGAATTTGCGGTATTCGATGACGGCATGGCCGTTACCGAGGCCGCGCGGGCTCATCGCACCGTCATTCGCATTGCGCGGATCGGGTGTCTTGAGGCCGAGGACATGCGGCAGGTAGTCGCGCATGAAGCGGCTATGCGTCGAATTGAGATGGTAGATGTCGACGGTATTCTCCATCAGCATCTTCCAGTTTGCGCGCATCGAATATTCATGCGCGCCGGGCAGGATGACGCTGCCACCCTCGTCTTGGTCGAGGATCATATCGAGGAGATCGCGGGCTTCCGCGAGATACTCGACCAGCCCCATGCTGTCGCGGCTGAAACAGACGAAGATCCAGCCGCGATAGCTTTCGTGGCGGACCTCGTAGAGGCCCATGTCGCTTTGCGCGAAGCCGGGGCCGTAGGAATCGGCGTCCGGTACGCCGATCAACGCGCCGTCATTGCCATAGCTCCAATAGTGATAGAAGCAGGTGAATGCCCGGGCGTTGCCGCTGCGCTCGCGGCACACCATGCCGCCGCGATGCCGGCAGGCATTGTGGAAGAGGCGGATGCGACTGTCGGCGCCGCGTACCATCAGCAGAGGCCGGCCGCCGACGCGCCGCGTCAGGAAATCCCCCGGCTTCGCCAACTCGCTCTCGTGTGCGGCGTAGAGCCAGCAGCGATCGAAGATGCGCTTCTGCTCGTCGCGGAAGAGCTCGGGATCGCAATAGACCTTGGGGCTGAAGCGGAAGACGCCCGCCTCTCGGTTCTCGACGAAAAGGGAATCGACACTGTGCCGGCGGTGCGGTGTGAGCGTGTCCATCGGACCCTCCTATCGAAGCTGGAGCCTAGAACGCAGCGATCCCTGTTTGCGCCCGGCCGAGGATGAGGGCGTGGATGTCGTGCGTGCCCTCATAGGTGTTGACCGTCTCGAGATTCATCATGTGACGGATCACCGGATACTCATCCATGATGCCGTTTCCGCCATGCATGTCACGCGCCGCGCGGGCGATATCGAGCGATTTGCCGGTCGAGTTGCGTTTGAGGATCGAGACCATCTCGGGCGTCGCCTTGCCCTGGTCCTTGAGCCGACCGAGGCGCAGGCAGGCGTGCAGGCCGAGCGTGATCTCGGTCATCATGTCGGCGAGCTTTTTCTGAATGAGTTGCGTGCCGGCGAGCGGTTTGCCGAAAGCCTGGCGCGACAGCGTGTAGTCGCGTGCCGCATGCCAGCAGGTCTCGGCCGCGCCGAGCGCGCCCCAGGCGATGCCGTAGCGCGCATTGTCGAGGCAGGTGAACGGCCCGCGCAAGCCGGTGACGCCGGGCAGGAGATTGGCCTCGGGGACGAACACTTCGTCCATAACGATCTCGCCGGTGACGGAGGCGCGGAGCGAGAATTTTCCCTCGATCTTCGGAGTCGAGAGACCTTTCATGCCGCGCTCCAGAATGAATCCGCGGATCACATCGTCGAGCTTTGCCCAGACCACCATGATATCGGCGAAGGGCGAATTGCTGATCCACATCTTGTTGCCGGTCAGGACATAGCCGCCATCGACCTTCTTGGCCCGGGTCTTCAAGCCGCCGGCGTCGGAGCCGTGATCGGGCTCTGTGAGGCCGAAGCAGCCGATCATCTCGCCGGTCGCGAGCTTCGGCAGGTATTTCTGCTTCTGCTCCTCGGTGCCGAAATCGTTGATCGGCCCCATGACCAGCGAGGACTGCACGCTGAGTACCGAGCGATAACCGCTATCGACGCGCTCGACCTCGCGCGCGACCAGGCCGTAGCAGACGTAATTCACGCCGGCGCAGCCATAGCCGTGGATGGTCGCCCCGAGGAAGCCGAGCTTCCCCATCTCGTTCATGATCTCGCGATCGAAACGCTCCTCGCGGAAAGCTTCCTTCACCCGCGGCAATAGCTTTTCCTGGGCATAGGCGCGCGCACTGTCGCGCACCAGCTTTTCCTCCTCGCTGAACTCGTCCTCGAGCAACAGCGGGTCCTGCCAGTTGAAGCTCGGCCTTTTTTCGCGTGGCGGGGTCGCCATTTCCTTAAACTCCTATTTACGGATCAAGGTGCTATTTTAGCGGCATGAGCGCAGAGCGCGAGGTTATCTTTGAGTTTCTACGCATCGGAGCGGCACTGAAAGTGACCGCGGTCGACGTCGAGTCCGGCATCGAGGCCTCGATGGTCGGCGATCCCAATGCCGGGCAGGAGACCTTGCGCCGGATCGCCAAGCAAAAACTCGATTACGTAATGAACCGCAAGCAGGCTTAGGCCGGCGGCGAAAACGAAGCGATCAGCCTTTGCCGGGGCGATTCTCGTGGCTGTCGAGCCACGCGAGGAGACGGCGGCGCAAGGGCGGAATGTCGAGAGCGATCAACGCGCCGCCGAGCGGAATCATCCAAAAGCCCAAGATCGGCAAGAACCCGAACACGCCGCCGATGATCAACACGACGCCCAACAGGCTGCGCAGGCCGGGCGGCACATTCTCTTGGCCCCATTTCACGCCGCGCCGCAGCGCGTCCTTCGAAAATGTTTTGCGCAGTGCGGCCGTTATCCGTCCGCTTCGCCAGAACCCGCTCATCCGCCAAGCCTAGCGGCGGCGACAGTAGCTGTCGGCGCGTGCGAAGCGATCGAGGCGCTTATCCATTCTGCCGGGCTTAAGCTGGCTTCGGCTTACGCGTCTTGCTCGGACGCCAAACGGTTGCCCGGATCGTACCCAGCAGCGCAATGGCGAAGGTTGAGACAAAGACCACCATGGCGGGTCGGATACCCGTATCGAGCGTGAGATTGGCTTGCAGCACGAGATCAAAGGGCGCGCCGAGCGAGAACCAATAATACCCCGCTTCGCAGAGCGCGGTGAGTACGGCAACACCGAGACTGAGGCCGGCAACGGTCCAGAGCGGGAGCTTGCCGCGGCCGAGGCGCCAGCTCACCAAGCGGCAGCCCATCAGCCAGACGAAGATGCCTGCCATGACGGTCGGCTCCCATTCATCGAGCTTCGATTGCAAAAAGTAATGAATGACGGCGAGAACGCCGATGATATAGACGATGCGATGCAGCTTCTGCCAGCGCCGCGCACCCAGTCGCCGCTGCCAGCCGTCGGTCGAGGTCCAGGCGAGGACGATAAGACCGGTCAGCGCGGTGAAGCCGATGGTGAGATAGATGCGGAGGATGATCTCCGAAATGACCAACGGAATCGCGAAACCCTCGTCGACGACATAGAGCGACAAATGCGCGAGGCCGTAGAGACAGGCGGCAACACCGATCATGCGCCGCAGCTCCAAGAGCTTTGGCCATTGCAACACCACCCGTGCCGGCGAGATGACCAGCGAGATGAAAATGAAGCGGATCGTCCAGTCGCCAATTTGGTGGATGGCTTCGGTCAGCGGCCGCGCGCCCAGCCGGTCGAGCGCGTAGGACACCGCGGTCCAGACCGCCGGAACGAATAGGCCGACGAAGACGGCCGCCTTGAGCGGCGCGAATCGGCCGCCGTAATCGAACCAGGGCAGGCTGCGGAAATTCATGTTTTCCTTCTAGCTTGCGGACAGAGGAAAGCCCATCACGTTTCGGCGACACATTGCAGCCTTGCCGTAAGCGTAACGCCCGCATAGTTTGAGCGCCCCATGGCTTATTTCCTGCAGCAGCTCATCAACGGCCTGACGCTCGGTGCGATCTATGCCCTCATCGCCATCGGCTACACGATGGTTTACGGCATCATTGGCATGATCAATTTCGCGCATGGCGAGATTTATATGATCGGCGCGTTCGTTTCGCTCATCACCTTTTTCGTCCTGGGGGCGGTCGGGGTTACATGGGTGCCGCTGGCCCTGGTCGTCGTCCTGGTCTCGGCGATGTTCTTCACCTCCGCTTATGGCTGGACGGTGGAACGCGTCGCCTACCGGCCGCTGCGCGGCTCCTTCCGCCTGGCGCCGCTGATCTCGGCGATCGGCATGTCGATTTTCCTGCAAAACTATGTTCAGCTCCTGCAGGGCGCGCAGGTGAAATCGCTGCCACCGGTCGTGACGGGCGGCTTCCGGCTGATGGAATCCGGCGGCTTCGCCGTTCAGCTCTCTTATCTGCAGATCATCATCGTGCTCGTTACCATTGCCCTGATGGCAGGGTTCAGCGTGATGATCGCAGCGACGCCACTCGGGCGGGCGCAGCGGGCTTGCGAGCAAGACATGACGATGGCCGCGTTGCTCGGCGTCGATGTCGACCGCACGATCTCGACGACTTTCCTGATCGGCGCCGCACTTGCCGCGGTCGCTGGCATGATGGTGACGCTCTATTACGGCGTGATCGATTTCTTCATCGGCTTCCTCGCCGGGATGAAGGCATTCACGGCGGCGGTGCTCGGCGGCATCGGCTCGCTGCCGGGCGCGGTGCTCGGCGGCTTCCTCATCGGCATCATCGAAGCCTTCTGGTCGGGCTATTTCTCCTCGGCTTATAAGGATGTCGCGGTTTTCGGCGTGCTCGTGCTGGTGCTGATCTTCCGTCCGTCCGGTCTGCTCGGCCGGCCCGAGATCGAGAAAGTCTGATGGATCTAGGCAGGCTGGCGAAGGATGCCGCGCTTGCGGCTTTCGTCGCGCTGATTCTCGCAATTCCCCTGGCCGGTTTCGATACCAACCAACCCGGCGCCAGCGCCGGCATCGCGACGCGATGGAACTGGGTTGCGATCGCGGTCGCGGCTGTCTTCGTCGGTCGGTTCGTCATCGGCTTCTTGCCGCGCCGTCGCCCGGGCGGGCGCCCGCCGGTCGTCTCGCTCTTCCTCGCCAAGCATCAGAATATTCTCGGTTGGATCGGTCTCGGCATCGCCGTCGTCTGGCCGTTCCTGCCTTTTGCCTCGCAATATTTGCTCGATCTCGCGACGGCGGTGCTGATCTACATCATGCTCGGCTGGGGGCTGAACGTGGTCGTCGGCCTCGCCGGGCTGCTCAATCTCGGCTACGCGGCGTTCTACGCCGTCGGCGCCTACACACTCGCGCTCACGGCGTCGTACTGGAATTTTGGCTTTTGGGAAGCATTGCCGCTTGCCGGGCTGATGTCGGCGATCGTCGGCATCCTCTTGGCGTTGCCCGTGCTCCGGTTGCGTGGCGATTATCTCGCGATCGTGACGCTCGGCTTCGGCGAGATCATTCGTATCATCCTGATCAACTGGCAATCCTTCACCTACGGACCGAACGGCATCAACGGTCTGCCGCGCCCGACCTTCTTCGGCCTGCCGCTCGCCGCGCGCGCGCCGGGCGGCGGCGAGACTTTCACGCAGTTCCTCGGCATCGATTACAATCAGGCGCAGCGCTACATCTACCTCTACTTCGTCACGCTCGTGCTCGCGCTGCTCGTCAATCTCTTCATCCTGCGTCTGCGCCGCTTGCCGGTCGGCCGTGCCTGGGAAGCTTTGCGCGAGGACGAGATCGCAAGCCGCGCGCTCGGCATCAATCCCGTGAGCGTGAAGCTTTCGGCTTTCGCGGTCGGCGCGCTGCTCGCCGGGTTCGCGGGCGTGTTCTTCGCGACGCGCCAAGGTTTCGTCAGCCCCGAAAGCTTCAACTTCCAGGAATCGGCGACGGTGCTGGCGATCGTCGTGCTCGGCGGCATGGGCAGCCAACTCGGCATCGCGCTCGCGGCGATTATTCTCGTGACTTTGCCGGAGTTCGGCCGCGATTTCGCGCAATTTCGCATGCTGCTCTTCGGGGCGGCCATGGTCGGCATCATGATCTGGCGGCCCCGCGGGCTGTTCTCGATACGCACACCCTCGATCCGTTTGCGCGACGCAAAACGATGAGCGCGCTGCTGCAGGTCGAGGACCTGACCATGCGTTTCGGCGGCTTGCTGGCGATCGACCGCCTTTCTTTTGCCGCGGATGAAGAGAAGATCACGGCGGTGATCGGGCCGAACGGCGCCGGCAAGACCACCGTGTTCAATTGCCTGACCGGCTTCTACCGCCCAACCTCAGGCTCGCTTGCGTTGCATCGCGAGGGGCGACAATTGCGTCTGGAGCGCATGGATGGCTGGCGCATCGCGCGCGACGCCGGCATCGCACGCACGTTCCAGAACATCCGGCTCTTCGCCGGCATGACAGTGCTCGAGAACCTCGTCATTGCGCAGCACAACAAGCTGATGCGCGCGAGCGGCTGGAGCATCGCCGGCCTGCTCGGCATGGCCCGCTATCGCAGCGCCGAGACCACGGCGCTCGAACGTGCGGCAGCCTGGCTCGACCGGATTGGACTCGTCGATCGCGCCGATCACGTCGCGGGGACCTTGCCTTATGGCGATCAGCGCCGTTTGGAGATCGCGCGCGCGATGTGCACGGAACCGGTGCTGCTCTGTCTCGACGAACCGGCGGCGGGGCTCAATCCGCATGAATCGCATGAGCTCAATCGCCTGCTGCTCTCGATCCGCGACCGCGACCGCGTCGCGATCTTGCTGATAGAGCACGACATGAATGTGGTGATGGGCATTTCGGATCGCGTCGTCGTGCTCGATTACGGCAAGAAGATCGCCGATGGCACGCCGAACGACATACGCGTCGATCCCGCAGTGATCAAAGCCTATCTCGGCGAGCCTGAAACATGAGCGCGCTGCTCTCGATCTCGGACGTGCATACATTCTACGGCGCGATCGAGGCGCTGAAGGGCGTCGATCTCACGGTCGATGAGGGAGAGATCGTCACCCTCATCGGCGCGAACGGAGCCGGCAAATCGACCTTGCTGATGACGATCTGCGGCAAACCGCAAGCGGCACACGGCAGCATCCGCTTTGACGGCGAGGACATCACCCATCAAGGGACCGACGCCATCATCCGCCGCGGTATCTCGCATGCGCCGGAGGGACGGCGCATCTTCCCGCGCATGACCGTATTGGAGAATCTGCAAATGGGCGCGATCGTCGCCGAGCCGCGCTATTTCGCCGAGGATCTGACGCGTGTGCTGACGCTGTTCCCGATCCTCAAATCGCGCCAGGAACAGCGCGGCGGCACGCTCTCGGGCGGCGAGCAGCAGATGCTCGCGATCGCTCGTGCGCTGATGAGCCGACCGAAGCTCTTGTTGCTCGACGAGCCGTCGCTCGGCCTTGCGCCGCTGATCGTAAAGCAGATCTTCGATGTCATCCGCGCGATCAACCAGGAACAGAAGATCACGGTGTTCCTGGTGGAGCAGAATGCGCATCACGCACTCCGCCTCGCGCATCGCGGCTATGTGATGCAAACCGGTCGTATCACGCTGACCGGCACCGGGCGGGAACTGCTCGCGGACGAGGATGTCCGCGCCGCTTATCTTGAAGGTGGCGGCGTGACCGCTTAAGCCGTTTCGGCGACCGATCCGGTAATAAATCAGTCGATAGATCGCAGTGACTTTGTCGCTTGGGGCGCGAGGCGCTTCTGTATATGATACCGACGATCAGCGCTTGATGATCCGCACACCGGGAGGCGATCATGGCTGAAAAAGAGCATAAAGCGGCCCAAACCGATGGCGGAAAACCGCCGGCCGATCCTGCGCCGCCCTTGAACGAGCGACCCCAGGCCGTCGTTCCGCCCAACTGGGCACCCGATATGCTCGCTTATACAGACGTCTCGCGCATGCTCTTCCGTATGCATCGCAACGTTGCCGCGCACATGGACGCGCATAAGCGTCTCGCGGAGCGCATGCAGTCCGTGTTCGCTCATGAGCAGGCGATGGTGCTGGAATTGGCACGGCTGATCGATCAGAGCGTGGCCGTCGTGCGGCGCAAATCGAGCGAGGAGAATTCTCCGGTCGGCGGCGAGAGCATCGAGCGCATCTTCGATCACGCGCGCAACGCGATGCAAGAGACAGGACGCATGCTCACCGAGATACAACTGGAATCGCTCGCCCTGCTGGAGCATTACATCAAGGATTCGAGCGACGGGACGACGCCGCCCTCCAACCAAGGAACCGACAAGAAATGAAGAAGTTTTTGGCATTTGCGCTGGCCGCGGCCATCGGGCTTGCCGCCAACATGGCGCGCGCCGATGAGATCAAGATCGCGATCGCCGGGCCGATTACCGGCTCGGACGCCGCGATCGGCGAACAGATGCGGCGCGGCGGCGTCCAAGCGGTCCAAGACGTCAACGCACAGGGTGGGTTGCTCGGCAAGCAAATGACGCTGACGGTCGGCGACGATGCTTGCGATCCGAAGCAGGCGGTCGCCGTCGCCAATAAATTCGCCGTGAGCGGTGTCTCTTTCGTCGCCGGGCACTATTGCTCGAGCACATCGATCCCGGCCTCGGCGATCTATGCCGATGCCGGAATTCTCGAAATCTCGCCGGCCTCGACCAATCCCGCCTATACCGACGATCCCTTCAAGAAGGGCTGGAACAACGTGTTCCGCGTCTGCGGCCGCGACGACGTCCAGGGCAAAGTTGCGGGCGACTACATCGCCGATCATTTCAAGGGCAAGGCGGTCGCGATCATTGACGACAAGACGACCTATGGCGCGGGTCTCGCGAACGAGACGCGCAAGTCGCTGAAGGCGCGTGGTGTCGATGCGGCGATCAATGAATCGATCAACCAGGGCGACAAGGATTTCTCGGCGCTGGTCAGCCGGATGAAGCAGGCGAATGTCGCGGTGATCTATTTCGGCGGCTACTACACCGAGGCCGGCCTGATCGTACGGCAATCGCGCGACCAGGGCCTCACGGCATCGCTGATCGGCGGCGACGCGCTGGTGACGACGGAGTTCTGGACGATCACCGGCAACGCCGGCGAGGGCACGCTGATGACCTTCTCGCCCGATCCGCGCAAGGTTCCGGCCGCGCAGCCGATCGTCGCCGAGTTCAAGAAGCAGAATTACGACCCGGAGGGCTATACGCTCTACACCTATGCCGCGGTGCAGATCTATGCGCAGGCCGTGGCGCAGGCGAAGTCGACCGATATCGATAAAGTGTCGAAGGCGATGCATAGCGCCCAATTCGACACGGTGCTTGGCAAGGTCGGTTTCGACGAGAAGGGCGACATCAAGGGCCCCGGCTACGTCATGTTCGAATGGCATGGCGGCAAATACGAGCAGATCGGCGACGCGCTGCCGGGGGCAGCTACAAAATAAGCGGGAGGAATGAGATGAAGGCCTTCGTCCGCTACCTCGCGGTCAACACGCCGCGCCCTGAAGCCATGGCCGAATACTACAAGACGTATTTCGGCCTCAGCGAAGTGGTGCGCTCGCCCGAAGGCGACATCGCGCTTTCCGACGGCTGGTTCAAACTCTGCCTGCTCGCGCATTGGCCGGACGATGAGATCGCCGGGATGAGCCATTACGGCATCGCGGTTGACGATCTCGGCGAGTTGCAGACGCGACTGAAGCTAATTGACGGGTCTGCCGAGATCGGCCGCGACCGCGGCGGCGATTTCCACGGCGAATATTTTGTCCTCGATCCGCATGGTATGCCATGGTCGATCTCGACCAGCGAATTCGGCATGTGCGGCAGTCTGCCGAAGCCTTTCGGTGTGCCACGCATTCGCCATGCCGAGCTCTCGGTCGGCGAGACCCATCGCCAGATGGAATGGTTGATCGATGTCTTCGGCTTGCGCGAGATCAATTGCAGCAAGAAGATCCGCGATGCCGGCAGCAAATTCGCCATCCGCATGCTGGGCGACGGCGCGATCAACGTTACTTTTCTGCCATTCGACCACGTCCACCCGAAGGTGATGAGCCGGCGCCAGACCGAGCATAAATGGGCCGTGCAGCATTTCGGCTGGGTCGTCCCCGACATGCTGGGCCTCCTGAAGCGCTTACCCGGCGAATCACAGGATATGAGCGGGGGAAATGGCAACATGGCCGAGTTTCAGGCCATCGATCCCGACCAGAACCGCCTCGACCTATCGCAGACCAAGGGCTTCGAGGTTGATTTCGACGTCTGGGAACGCGGTAACGGGCCCGGCGGCCCCCCCGACAGTATCCGCATCCCGCCTTGAACGCTGCTTATTCGGCGATCACGACGCCCTGGGCGGTGTCGGAATGGTATTCGCCCATGAAGGGGTATTTACCGGGGGCGAGCGCGTGTAAATGTACGACACCGCTGCGTCCGCCGGCGATCACCTTTTCGACGCCGAGAGAGTCGGAATCGAATTCCTCCGCCGTCGAGTCCTGATTATGCATGTTGATGACGGCGGGCTGGCCGGCTTTGACGTGAATCTCGGCCGGATCGAAGCGGTGATCCTTCACCGTCAGATCGATCGGCGCCGGCGTATCCTCGGCGCGGAGCGGCTCGGCGCGTGCGCAGATAAGGCCGAGACCGAGAGCAGCCGCGAGGGAAACATACTTCATTGCGGTTTCGTCAAAGCAGCCGCTTGCGCGGCAATGTCGCGATAATCGGCGACCGAAGCGCGCGGCGTCGAAGCGGGCATCAGATCCCCGACGATGTATTGCGCTTTCGCCAGCACCGTTTTGAAGCGATCGAGCAGCGATTGCGAGGTCGCATCGGGATGCGATGCGGTGAGGGCGTTCACCTCTTCAGCGACATAGGCGAGGAAGCCACGGCTGTCGTGATACTCGACGAGGTTCGCGACTTTGCCTTGCTCGAGCGATTCGCCGAATTCGCCGGACGCGGCATCGATCGTGTCGGAGCAGATCTGGATCATCTCGGGAATCGACGCGCGAAGGCTCGCCGGCGCCAGATCGCGCGCCTTGTGCAGCGTTGCGATCATGGCCTGGTACTGATCCTCGGTATCCTTGGCCTTCGGGGCCGCCGTGACGGCCGCCTCGAGCGCGATGAGCTGGCGATCGAAGGCGGGGAAATGATGCTTGTCGAGATAGGGGCCGACATCGTCGTAGAGCTCGCGCACCGGATGTCCGAAATGCGGCACGGCGAGCGCAACCTGATCGGCCTCTAGCAGCTCATGCCCGATAATTAGATGGCCTTCCATCATGCCCAGGCGGAAAAGGAAGTCGGTGTCGTCGCTCTCGTCTTGCGCCGCGGCCGCGAGTTGGACAAAGGTCGGCGCGGGGCTCGGAGAGGGTGACGCGGACGGCGCAGCTATAGCGACGCCGGTCCATGCCGTTGCGGCAAACAAACTCGTCAGAAGACGCATCGTTCGGCCTTTTATCTGCGAATGATTATTAATATCATTGCTATAGTGGTAATTGCAATATGACACAAAAACGGCCATGGGCCGGCGGCGGTTCGGAGGGGTAAACAAGGATGCCGGACGTCTATGGCTGGGGCTGGGTGCCGCATCTGCCCACGGACCTGCTCGTATGGCTCGCGACCAGCCCGCTGCGGCTATGGGTATATGGGTTGCGCTCCGTCCACGGCGTGCTGCGCTTCCTCCATCTCTTCGGCATGGCGGGCTTTCTCGGTATGCTCTTGCTCATCGAGGTGAAGCGCCTCGGCTTTTTTCGCGACGCCTCGATCCGCGACGCGCGTATCCCGATGCTAACCTTGATGAACGCTGCCTTCGCGGTGACGCTTTTGTCCGGCATCGCGCTCTTTCTTTACGATCCGATCGGCGTTGGCCTTCACACGATGTTCCTGCCGAAGCTGCTGCTGATCGTGCTGGGGCTCGTGCACGCCTATGGCATCGAGCGCATGCCGGCGATGCGTCATCAAGCATTGCGGCGCGCATCGGCTCTGGTGGCACTGCTGATCTGGACGCTGGTGATCGGCGCGTCGACCTGGAATGCGATGGAGCAGCCGTTCAATCCGGCCGACGTCCATCGTCGCGATCCGTCACTGAAATAGATCGATGTCCGCGCCTTCAACCGCGCCACTGATCCGCCATCGGCCTTTCCAGCTTTATTTGGGGGGCCGCGCGCTCGCTGCCTTCGCGTCGCAGATGGTCAGCGTCATCGTCGCCTGGCAGCTTTATGAATTGACCAACAGCGCGTTTCTTCTCGGCATGATCGGCCTCGTACAATTCATTCCCACGGCGTTGCTGATCTTCATCGCCGGACATGCCGCCGACCATTACGACCGCAAGCGCGTCGTGCAGCTTTGCCAGTTCGGCGAGGCACTCGGCGCGGCGTTTCTCGCCTGGGGCAGCATCGGCGGCTGGCTGACGGTCGAAGAGATGTTCGCGGTCGTGCTGGTTTTTGGCATTGGCACCGCTTTTTCGAGCCCGGCCAGCGCGGCTTTGATGACCGGCGTCAGCCCGGAAGGCATGCTCCAGAAAGCGACGGCGCTGGCGACCGGAACTTTCGAGGCGGCGACGATTGCCGGTCCGGCGCTCGGCGGTATCGCCTATGGGATCTCGCCGGGCATCGCGTATATCGCGATCTCCGTGCTCTGGCTTCTCGGCGGGTTACTGATGGGCGCTATCCGGTTGGAGCGCCCGGTCGCGGCGGAGCGCCCGGCGCCGACACTCGGCGCGATCTTTGCCGGCTGGACGTTTGTCCGCCGTAACCCGGCAATCCTCGGCGCGATCTCTCTCGATCTCTTCACCGTCCTGCTCGGCGGCGCGTCGACGCTACTGCCGATCTATGCGCGCGATATCCTCCACACCGATGCCTGGGGCATGGGCGTGCTGCGCGCGGCGCCGTCGGTCGGCGCCTTGCTGATGACCGTCGTGCTGAGCCGCTATACCATCCAGCACAAGACCGGGATGCGGCTGTTCCAGGCTATTATCGTCTTCGGCCTGGCGACGCTGGTCTTCGGCATCTCGCATCTCATGTGGTTGTCGTTTCTCGCGCTCGCCATTGCCGGCGCCGCCGATACGGTCAGCATGGTGATCCGCATTGCGCTGGTGCAGCTCGCGACGCCGGACGAGATGCGCGGTCGCGTCGGCGCGGTGAATTTCCTCTTCGTCAACGCGTCCTATCAGCTCGGCGGGTTCGAGAGCGGCGTTACCGCCGCGCTATTTGGTGCCGTGCCCTCGGTGTTGCTCGGCGGCGTGGGCACGATCGCGGTCGCGCTGCTCTGGATGAAGCTTTTCCCGCCGCTGCGCGATCTCGAAAAGCTCGAATAGGCGCGCCCGGCGATTTGCCAAGGACTTCAAGACCAGGGCCAAACCGCGAGGGGTAGTAGGCGGCTGGCGGGAGGCCCCGACATTTGGTAGAGTCGCACCCACGTCCCTAGCTTAGCAAGAGCATGCCCGACATCGTTGCCGTCGCCGCGGATCACGGCGGTTATGAGCTCAAAGCCGCTTTGCTGCCGGAGTTGAAGGCGCTTGGCCTCGAGGTGTTGGATCTCGGCACCAACAGCGCGGACCCGGTCGATTATCCGAATTACGCGAATGCCGTCGCCGACGCGCTGGGTGGCGGCCGCGCGCAACGCGGCGTGCTGATCTGCGGCACCGGTATCGGCGTGAGCATTGCCGCCAATCGCTATCGTCATATCCGTTGCGCCCTTGCGCATGACGTGACGACGGCGCAGCTCGCGCGCCAGCACAATGACGCGAACGTGCTCGCGCTCGGTGCCCGCGTGCTCGGCGTCGAGACCGCGAGAGCTTGCCTCCGTACCTTCTTCACCACCGCTTTCGAAGGCGGGCGCCACGCTCGCCGTGTTGCCCAATTATCGTAAAGGTATCACTGCCGATGGCTGCGACAACCACGCATTCCAATGCCGACCGCTTCTTCACCGCCGCGCTCGCGGAAGTCGATCCCGAGCTCACGAGAGCGATCGACAAGGAACTCGGCCGCCAGCGCAGCCAGATCGAGTTGATAGCGTCGGAGAACATCGTCTCGCGTGCCGTGCTCGAGGCGCAGGGTTCGGTGCTCACCAACAAATATGCCGAAGGCTATCCCGGGCGCCGCTATTACGGCGGCTGCGAATTCGTCGACATCGCCGAGCAGCTCGCCATCGACCGCGCCAAGAAGCTGTTCGAATGCAATTTCGTCAATGTGCAGCCGCATTCGGGCTCGCAGGCGAACCAGTCGGTGATGCTGGCGCTGCTCCAGCCGGGCGACACGATCATGGGCATGTCGCTCGCTGCGGGCGGGCATCTGACGCATGGCGCACCGCCCAATCTTTCGGGCAAATGGTTCCGCGCCGTCCAATACGGCGTGCGGCGCGAGGATGCGCGTATCGATTACGACGAGGTCGAGCGCCTCGCGAAGGCCGAGAAGCCGAAGCTCATCATCGCGGGCGGCTCCGCCTATCCGCGCATCATCGATTTCGCGCGCTTCCGTCAGATCGCGGATTCGGTCGGCGCCTATCTCATGGTCGATATGGCGCATTTCGCGGGACTTGTCGCCGGTGGCGCCCATCCGAGCCCGCTGCCGCATGCGCATGTCGTGACCACGACGACGCATAAGACGCTTCGTGGCCCGCGCGGCGGCATGGTGCTCTGCAACGACGAAGATATCGGCAAGAAGATCAACAGCGCGATGTTCCCCGGGCTGCAGGGCGGACCCTTGATGCATGTCATCGCGGCGAAAGCCGTGATGCTCGGCGAAGCGCTCCAGCCGGAATTCAAGGCCTATGCGCGCGCCGTCGCGGACAACGCGAAGACGCTCGCCGCGACGCTGATCGAGCGCGGGCTCGACATCGTCTCGGGCGGCACCGACACGCATCTGATGCTGGTCGATGTGCGGCCCAAAAAGGTCACCGGCAAGGCTGCCGAAATCGCTTTGGAGCGCGCCGGAATTACCTGCAACAAGAACGGCATCCCCTTCGACCCCGAGAAGCCCACGGTGACGTCCGGCGTCCGGCTTGGCAGCCCGGCCGCGACGACGCGCGGCTTCGGCCAGGTCGAGTTCAAGAAGGTCGGCAAGCTGATCGCCGATGTGCTCGACGGGCTGCAGGCCAATGGCGATACCGGCAATGCCGGCATCGAGACGAATGTGAAGCGTGAGGTGGCGGCGCTCTGCGCCGCGTTCCCTGTCTATCAGGGCTGAGCGGGGAGGGGAAACGATGCGGTGCCCGTTTTGCGGAACCGAGGATACGCAGGTCAAGGATTCGCGTCCGACCGAAGACCACGCGGCGATCCGTCGCCGGCGGCTCTGCCCGAATTGCGCCGCGCGCTTCACGACCTTCGAGCGCGTTCAGTTGCGCGAGCTGACGGTCGTCAAGAAAAACAGCCAGCGCGAGCCTTTCGATCGCGACAAGCTCGCGCGCTCGGTCCAAATCTCGCTCCGCAAGCGACCGGTCGAGGGCGAGCGCGTCGAGCGTGTCATCAACTCCATCGTACGGCAGCTCGAAAGCTCGGGCGAGAGCGACATTCCGAGCGACGTCATCGGCGAGTTGGTGATGGAGGCGCTGGCGACGCTCGACCAGGTCGCCTATGTCCGCTTTGCCTCGGTCTATCGCAATTTTCGCGAGGCAAAGGATTTCGGCGAATTCATCGGCCGCATTCGCGCCGACGTCGACAGCGACGACTAGGTGTCTGATTGCAACATTCACATCCCGTCGCTGCAGGCATTTTGCGAATGTTGGAATCGAAAGGCCACTAGTATCGATGGGTTTCTACTGGAGCTTTGGATTTGACGTTCGCTAGGGAGCAGCAGCCAAGTAGGAGCGAACGTCAAATCCGCTCCACCAGCCGGCGATGAACGACGTCCCTTTCATGCGGGCGGCGCTCAACTTGGCGCGGCGCGGGCTCGGCACGGTATGGCCCAACCCGGCGGTCGGCTGCGTGATCGTGAAAGACGGCGACGTGGCGGGCCGCGGCTGGACTCAGCCCGGTGGCCGGCCGCACGGCGAGACCGAGGCGCTGGCGCGCGCCGGCGATCAAGCCAAGGGTGCGACCGCCTATATCAGCCTCGAGCCTTGCGCGCATCACGGCAAGACGCCGCCTTGCGCCGATGCGCTGATTGTCGCCGGCATCGCGCGTGCCGTCGTATCGATGGAGGATCCCGATCCACGGGTCTCCGGCCGCGGGCTCAAGCGCTTGCGCGACGCCGGCATCACGGTCGAGACCGGGCTTTGCGCGCAAGAGGCCGGCGAGCTCAATGCCGGCTTCTTCAAGCGCATCGGCGAGGGAAGGCCGCTCGTCACGCTGAAATTGGCGGCGACGCTCGACGGCCGGATCGCGACGTCGCATGGCGAGAGCCAATGGATCACCGGCGAAGCGGCGCGCAACCGCGCTCATCTGCTGCGCGCGACGCATGACGCGGTGATGGTCGGCGTCGGCACGGTGATCGCCGATGATCCGCAGCTCACTTGCCGCTTGCCCGGGCTCGGCGGCCGCAGCCCCGTGCGCATCGTGATCGACGGCAGCCTGCGCACGCCGCTGACGGCGAAACTCGTCGCCGAGGCGAAGATGGTCCCGACTTGGATCGTTCATCGCCACGGCGCCGATGCCACGCGTTGCCGGACCCTGCGCGATTGCGGTGTCAACCTGATCGAGGTGCCGGTGTCGGAGACGGTCGAGATGGATTTGACCATCGCCTTCGCCGAGCTCGGCAAGCGCGGCCTGACGCGCGTGCTCGTCGAAGGCGGCGCAAGCCTCGCCGGCGAACTCCTGGAAGAAAGCCTCGTCGATCGCCTCGCCTGGTTCCATGCGCCGATGCTGATAGGAGGCGACGGACTCGCCGCGATCCAGGCTTTCGGCGTCGAGACGCTGAGCGCGGCGCCGAAATTTCGCCGGCTCTCCCTCGAGACGTTTGGCGAGGATGTGCTCGAAACTCTAACGTCGGTGCGTTGAATTGTTTACCGGCATCATCACCGATATCGGCACCGTGCGTGAGATCCATGCGGGCGGCGACACGACCTTCGTCATCGAGACCAATCTCGATCTCGGCGATCTCGTGCTCGGTGCGTCGATCGCCTGCTCGGGTGTCTGCCTCACGGCGATCGATCACGGCGTCAACTGGTTCGCGGTGCAGGCCTCGGCCGAGACCTTGTCGCGCTCCAGCCTCAAGGACTGGCGCGTCGGCACGCGTATCAACCTCGAGCGCGCGCTGAGGGCCGGCGACGAACTCGGCGGCCATATCGTCTCGGGCCATGTCGATGCCATCGCCGAGATCGTCGAGCGGCGGCAGGAGGGGGATTCCGAGCGTTTTGCCTTCCGTGTGCCGGATGAATTCGCGCGGGCGGTCGCGCCCAAGGGCTCGGTTGCGCTCGATGGCGTCTCGCTTACGGTCAACGAGGTTCAGGGCAATCGCTTCGGCGTGAATCTCATCCCGCATACCTTGGCTCATACGACTTTCGGTGCGGCCAAGATCGGCGACCGGATCAACTTCGAGATCGATATGCTGGCGCGCTATGTCGCGCGGCTGACGGGCAACCCCATCGGCGGCTGAATGCCGCCCGCTAGCAATCTGAAATAAAAAGACTAATCTATGTCGGTGCGGCGATAGCTGCCCGGCGTTTAGCGCGTGACCGAACCGGCTGCCGCCGATATATAGTCGCCGCAGCTTCTGGAACGAGGTTATGAGCTTTATCGACGTCATTTCCCCGATCGATGAGATCATCGAGGAAGCCCGCAACGGCCGGATGTTCATCCTCGTCGACGACGAAGACCGCGAGGACGAAGGCGACCTTGTGATCCCGGCGCAGATGGCGACGCCGCAGGCCATCAACTTCATGGCCAAGCACGGGCGCGGGCTGATCTGCCTTGCTTTGACTTCCGAACGCGTCGAGCAGCTGAAATTGCCGTTGATGGTGCAGCACAACGCTTCGCGGCTGCAAACCGCCTTTACCGTCTCGATCGAGGCCAAGGACGGCGTCACCACCGGCATCTCGGCGCCCGATCGCGCGCGCACGGTCTCGGTCGGGATCGATGCGACCAAAGGTCCGAACGATATCGTTACGCCCGGCCACATCTTTCCGCTGATGGCGCGCGACGGCGGCGTGCTGGTGCGCACCGGCCATACCGAGGCCGCGGTCGATATTGCGCGCCTCGCCGGTCTCAACCCGTCGGGCGTGATCTGCGAGATCATGAATGACGACGGCACCATGGCCCGCCGCGCGGATCTCATCGCCTTCGCGCAGCTCCACGGGCTCAAAGTCGCGACCATCGCGGATCTCATCGCTTATCGCTTGCGGCACGATCGTATCGTCGAGCGCCAGCTCGAGACGACCTTCAAGAGCCAGTTCGGCGGCGAGTGGAAGCTGCTCATCTACGCGAGCAAGGTGCCTTATGCCGAGCATATCGTCCTTGTGAAGGGCGATATCTCGAAAGGCGGGCCGGTGATGGCGCGCATGCACGCGATCAATATGCTCGACGATGCCTTCGGCAATGTCAGCAACAACCGCCGCGGCGCGCTTGCCTCGGCCATGGAAATGATCGCGAAGGAAGGCCGCGGCGTCGTCGTCGCGATCCGCGAGCCTACCCTCACCATCCTGACCGATCGCGTGCGCAGCATGATGCAAGGCGAGCATTTCGTCCCGGCACTGCGCGATTACGGCATCGGCGCCCAGATTCTTCTCGATCTCGGCGTGCATGAGATGATCCTGTTGTCCAATACCGAGCGCACGATCGTGGCGCTCGAAGGCTACGGCCTCCGTGTGGTCGAGCGCCGGCCGATTACCGTGTCCGGAAAGAGCTGACATGGCGGCACCGCGCATCCTCGTCGTCGAAGCGCGCTATTACGCGCACATCTCGGACGAGCTCCTGAAAGGTGCGAAGGCCGCGCTCGAAGAGGCGCAGGCGCGCTATGAGGTCGTAACC
>DASXCX010000108.1:0-13581 GCA_036490955.1 Allostellaceae bacterium
CAGCGAACTTAAGGACAAGGTCGGCGGCATCGCGCTCGGCCCGGCCGCGCCGGCGCCGCTGGCGGCGGCGGGCGAAGCCGTATCGGCGCTGGTCAATCTCGGCTACCCGCGCAGCGATGCGCATGCCGTGATCGCGGCCGCGTCGCGTCGTCTGGGCGGTGAGGCCTCGCTCGATACGCTGATCCGCGCCGGGCTTAAAGATCTCGGGCTTAAAGAGGCGGTGCGATGAGCGATGATCGCATCGTCGGCGCCGTGCGGCGCGAAGAAGACGGCGGCGAGGCTTCTTTCCGGCCGCTGACGCTCGACGAATTCGTCGGCCAGCAAACGGTGCGCGACAATCTCCGCGTCTTCATCAAGGCGGCGCAGCAGCGCTCGGAAGCCTTGGATCATGTGCTGCTCGCCGGGCCACCCGGTCTCGGCAAAACAACTTTGGCGCAGATCATCGCGCGCGAACTCGGCGTGCAATTCCGCGCGACCTCGGGTCCGGTCATCCAACGCGCCGGCGACCTCGCCGCGCTCTTGACCAATCTCGAGAAGCGCGACGTGCTTTTCATCGACGAGATCCATCGGCTTTCGCCGGCGGTCGAGGAGATCCTCTATCCCGCGATGGAGGATTTTCAGCTCGACCTCATCATCGGCGAGGGGCCGGCGGCGCGCTCGGTGCGCATCGATTTGCCGCCTTTCACACTGATCGCGGCGACGACGCGTTCGGGCCTCATCACAAGGCCGCTGCGCGAGCGTTTCGGCATTCCGCTGCGGCTCGCCTTCTACGAGCCCAAAGAGCTGTGCCAGATCGTCGAGCGCGGCGCGCGCGTTCTCGGCATGGCGCTCGACCCGGATGGCGCCGCGGAGATCGCACGCCGCTCGCGCGGCACGCCGCGGGTCGCCGCGCGGTTGTTGCGCCGCGTGCGCGACTTCGCCGCAGTGTCGGGGGTCAGGCGTATCGATAAGAAAGCGGCGGATGCGGCGCTGCAGCGTCTCGAAGTCGATGCCAGCGGCCTCGACGCACTCGACCGGCGCTACCTCTTGTGCATCGTGCAAAATTACGGCGGCGGTCCGGTCGGTGTCGAAACCGTCGCGGCCGCGCTCGGGGACCAGCGCGACGTGATCGAGGAAGTGATCGAGCCATACCTGATGCAGCAAGGTTTCGTGCAGCGCACCTCGCGCGGCCGCGTATTGACGGAAATCGCCTATGCGCATCTCGGCCTCAAGGCGCTGCGGCCGCCGGCGGCGCAGCTCGATCTTCTCGACGATGCGGAAGAGGAGAGCGGCACGTGAGCGGGCCTCGTGCGGCAACAGGCGATCTTCCCCGTGAGGGCGCGTTGCTGGGCGCGACGCATCGGTTCCCGATCCGCGTCTATTACGAGGACACCGATGCGGCGGGCATCGTCTATTACGCGAACTACCTCAAATTCATCGAGCGGGCGCGCACCGAAATGATGCGCCTCTACGGCGTCGAGCATGAGAAAACGCGCCAGAGCGGCGGCGGCGCCTTCATCGTGCGTCGTTGCGAGATCGAATACCTGTCGCCGGCGCGGCTCGATGACGAGCTCGTGGTCGAGACGCGCGTCAAGGAACTCGGCGGCGCGACGATCCTTCTCGGCCAGGACGTGCTGCGCGACGAGGCTATCCTGGTGCGCGCGAGTATCCTCGTCGCCTGCATCGGGGCGCAGGGGCGGCCGGTGCGGTTGCCCGGCGAACTTCGTTCATCGCTTTCCTCCTTCAACGACAACCCTCGGATGGTCACCGCACATGCCCGATAATGCCGTCGATCAAGCAGTCCTTGCCGGCTCCGCGCCGGTGCATGATTTGTCCGTGGTCACGCTTTTTTTGCAGGCCGACAGCATCGTCAAAGCGGTGATGTTGCTCCTGCTCTGCGCCTCGTTCTGGTCGTGGGCGGTGATCTTCGACAAATACATCAAGCTGCGCCGGTTGCGACGCGACGCCGACAATTTCGAAGAAGCGTTCTGGTCGGGCGGCGCGCTCGACGATCTCTACGACCGTATCGGCACCCGGCCGGAGGACCCGATGTCGTCTGTCTTCGCCGCGGCGATGCGCGAGTGGCGGCGCAGCATGGCGAAGGGCCTCGCCGGCTCGAGCGCGACGCGCATGACCTTGCAAGAGCGTATCGAGCGCGTGATGCAGGTCACCGCCGGGCGCGAGATGCAGCGCCTGGAGCGCTATATGCCGTTCCTTGCGACCGTCGGATCGACCTCGCCCTTCGTCGGCCTCTTCGGCACGGTTTGGGGCATCATGAACAGCTTCGCCTCGATCGCGGCGGCCAAGAACACCAGCCTTGCGGTGGTCGCGCCGGGCATCGCGGAATCGCTGTTCGCGACTGCGCTGGGCCTCGTCGCCGCGATTCCGGCGGTAATCTTCTACAACAAGTTCTCGACCGATTTCAGCCGCTATGCCGGCCGGCTCGAGGCCTTCGGCTCGGAATTCAGCGCGATCCTCTCACGCCAGCTCGACGAGAAGGCATAAGCGATGGCAGGTCCTCTTCTTCAACGCAGCGGCGGCAGCCCGGCGCAACGTTACAAGCCGATGGCCGATATCAACGTCACGCCGATGGTCGACGTGATGCTCGTGCTGCTCGTCGTTTTCATGGTGACGGCGCCCCTGCTGACGGTCGGCGTACCCGTCGATCTGCCGCAGACCAACGCACAACAGCTCAGCGAGCCGAAAGAGCCGCTGGTCGTGACGATCGATTCGCAATGCAAGACGTTCCTGCAGAACAATGCGATCGAGACCGATCAGCTTGGGCCGCGGCTGCAGGCGATCACCAATAACGATGTCTCGACCAGCATCTATGTGCGCGGCGATAAGGCCGCGAATTACGGTTGCGTGTTGCAGGTGATGGGGTTGATCAGCTCCGCCGGCTTCAACAAGGTTTCGCTCGTGGCGGAACAGCCGAACGCGACGACGCCCGCCAGTACTCCGGCGAACACTCCGGCCAAACCGCGCTGAGGCAATGCTCGAGCGGCAGAGTTTCATTTGCTCGGCTGTCCTTCATCTCATGGTGGTGCTCGCCGCCGTGATCGGGCTGCCGCGTCTCTTCGAGCCGAAGGTGATCGAGGATCAGCCGATCGCGGTACAGCTCGTCAATGTCGCGCCCGAGACGCGCGCGACGCAGAAGAACCCGACGCCGCCGGTGCCGGATCAAAAGCCGGATGTCGCTCAGAACCAGCCGCCGCCCAAGCCGCAGCCGCCCGAGCCGCCGAAACCCGAGCCGCCGAAACCGGAGCCGCCCAAACCGCAGCCGCCGACACCGCCGCCGCCGCCGCCGCCGCCGGTACCGGCGCCCGAGCCGAAGCCGCAAACGCCGAAGCCCGAAGCGCCGCCGCCACCGCCGCAGCAGAAGCCGCAGCCGCCGCAACAGAAGAAGCCGGACGACACGTCGTTCGATCAACTGCTGAAGAATCTGTCGAACAAGCAGCAGGCGCAGACGCCGCAGCAGCAGAATCCGGGGCCGCAGCAGAAAAGCTCGCAGCCGATTGCGCCGCTCGGCTCGCAGCTCACGACCAGCGAGCTCGACGTCGTGAAAGCGCAGCTCGAAGCTTGCTGGAACATCCCGGCCGGCGCGCGCGACGCGCAAAACCTGACGCCGGAATTCCGCGTGCAGATGCGGCGCGACGGCACTGTCGCCTCGACGCAGCTCCTCAATCCCGACCGCATGAGCGATGCGTTCTTCCAAGCCGCAGCCGAAAGCGCCAACCGCGCGCTGCTCAATCCGCGGTGCCAGCCGCTGAAATTGCCGCCCGAGAAATTCGATCAGTGGCAGACTTTCACCATCACATTCGACCCGAAGGATCTCACATGAGCATGATCACGCGCCGCGACCTCGGTATTGGCATTGCCGCCGTTCCGCTTTTCATGTCGACGGCGCGCCTCGCGCATGCCGAACTCCACATCGATCTGACGCGCGGCAACATCAAGCCGATGCCGATCGCGATTCCGGTCTTCGCCGGCGGCGGCGGCACGGTCGGGTCCGACATCACCGGCGTGCTGTCGGCCGATCTCGAACGATCGGGCCTGTTCCAGCCGATCGACCCCAAGGCTTTCGTCGACCAGGACGCCAATTCGCACGTCCCGCCGCAATACAATAATTGGCGCGTGATCAATGCGCAGGCGCTGGTCACCGGCGATATCCAGGCGCAGCCGGACGGCCGGCTCGCGGTCGAGTTCCGCCTCTGGGACATCTTCGCCGAGCAGCAATTGACCGGGCTGCGCTATACGACGACGCCCGACAATTGGCGGCGCATCGCGCATATCATCGCCGATGCCGTCTACAAGCGGCTCACCGGCGAGGATGGCTATTTCGACACGCGCATCGTGTACATCTCGGAGAACGGGCCGCTCAACCAGCGCATCAAGCGCCTTGCGATCATGGATCAGGATGGCGCCAATCACCGCTATCTGACCGATGGCAAGGCCCTGGTGCTGACGCCGCGCTTCTCGCCGACGGCGCAAGAGATCACCTATCTCTCCTATGCCCGCGGCACGCCGCGTGTTTATCTTTTCAACATCGACACCGGGCAGCAGGAAGTTCTCGGCGATTTCCCCGGCATGACCTTCGCCCCGCGCTTCTCGCCCGACGGCAATCGCGTAATCATGAGCATCGCCTTGAACGGCGCGAGCCAGATTTATTCGATGGATCTCCGGACGCGCCGCGCGACTCAGATCACGAGCACCGAATCGATCGATACCTCGCCCTGCTTTTCGCCCGACTCGTCGCAAATGGTCTTCAATTCGGATCGCGGCGGCTCGCAGCAGCTCTATGTCATGAATGCCGACGGCGGCAACATCCACCGCATCAGCTTCGGCAATGGGCGGTACGGCACGCCGGTCTGGTCGCCGCGCGGCGACCTCATCGCTTTCACCAAATTCGACAGCAGCACGTTCTATATCGGCATCATGCGGCCCGATGGCTCGGGGGAGCGGCTCCTGACCCAGAGCTTCCTCGTCGAGGGCCCGACCTGGGCGCCCAACGGCCGCGTTCTCGCCTATTTCCGGCAGCAGCCGAGCGATTCGCGGGGCGGCGGCGGGCGCTCGCGGGTCTATTCGATCGATCTGACCGGCTACAACGAACGCGAGATGGTGACGCCGCAAGATGCGTCCGATCCCGCCTGGTCGCCCTTGATTCCCTAGGCAAAACGCTTGCTTATGAAGGCAACACTTGGCTATATTCGCGCGGATTCCCGCGGGCCGCGGACTCTGTCCTCGGCCCTGAAAATTCTCTGGTGGAGCCCTCGGGGGTCTCAACCGCATCAAGCCCCGCCACGACCGAGTTGCACAAGCAATGGGAGTTCATAAATGAATCTTCGGCCATTGAGCCTGATCGCGGGTTTGCTGCTGCTGGCGGCCTGCTCACAGAATCCTTCGAATTCGGGTAACGCCAACGCTAACGGCGCGAATGGCAACACAACGCAGTCGAGCATCGTCCCCGGCTCGGCGCAGGACTTCCAGACGAATGTCGGCGATCGCGTGTTCTTCGATTTCGACAAATCGACGATCAAGCCGGAAGGCCAGCAGACCCTGCAGCGCCAGGCCGATTGGCTGAAGCGCTATCCGAACGTCACGGTGACGGTCGAAGGTCATTGCGATGATCGCGGCACCCGCGAATACAACCTCGCGCTCGGCGAGCGCCGTGCGACTGCGGTGCAACGTGCGCTGGTCGCGCTGGGTGTCCAAGCCAATCGTGTCAAGACCATCAGCTACGGCAAAGAGCGTCCGGCCGTGCTCGGCGATAACGACGCCGCTTGGGCGCAGAACCGCCGCGGCGTGACCGTCATCAACTGATCGACGGCAAGACGCGTTCTTCCGCGTCAGAACAGAGCGCCTGTCCGGGGTTGCGGCGATCGCCCCCGGCCAGGCGCTTTTTTTGTCTGCGCCGGAAGGCGCCCATGACTCGGCCGGGCGATGGAATGAGCCCTTGCCACTGGCCGTTTTTTGGCGTGAAAGTCGAATGTGCAGCCTCCCAATCGCGAGTGGGGGCATGGCCCGAAGTCCCCGCGCCGGTGATCGCAAAGGTGAATCGATGGTGAGATCAGCCCTTTTTCTCTCGGCGGCCGCTGCCGTTATGCTGGCGGTGCTGGTGCCAGTGTCAGCCCCGGCGCAAAGCGGCTTTCAGACCGACCAGCGGCTCGATGCGCTGCAGGATCAGATGCGCCAGCTCACCGGCCGCGTCGAGGAACTCAACAACGAGGTGACCCAACTCAAGGGACAGCTCGATCGGCAGGCGAGCGATACCGATCTGCGCTTCCAGCAGCTTCAGGGCGGTGGCAGCGCCACATCGCTGACGCCCCCGCCGGGTCCAACGCCCGACAGCGCAACCGCCGAGTTGCCGCCGCAGCCTAAGCCGCCGCTGGGCGCCGGCGCCGATCCCTCGCAGCCTGCGTCGCGTTCGGGCACTCTCGGCACGGTGGGGACGCCCGGCCCGCAGCAGCAACAGACCTCGCCGCCGCAGCAGACCGCCGCCGCGAGCGGGGCGCTGCCGCCGGGCAACGCCCAAGACCAGTACAATTTCGCCATGGGCTTGTTGACCCAGGCGAACTATCCAGCGGCCGAGCAGGCGATGCGGTCTTTCGTCGAGCGCTATCCCAAGGATCCGCTCGCTGGCAACGCGCAATACTGGCTTGGCGAAACATTCTACGTCCGCAAGGACTACGGCAATGCTGCGACTGCTTTCGCGCAGGGCTATGAGAAATATCCCAAAGGGCCCAAGGCCGCCGACGATCTCCTGAAACTCGGCATGTCGCTGACCGCGCTCAACCAGAAGGCCGACGCATGCAAGGCCTATTCGCGGCTAGAGCGCGATTTTCCAGCGCCGCCACAGAGCATCAAGGACCGGCTCAGCGCCGAAAAGCAACACTCCGGCTGCCGAGG
Source organism: Allostellaceae bacterium (assembly GCA_036490955.1). Taxonomy (GTDB): domain Bacteria; phylum Pseudomonadota; class Alphaproteobacteria; order ATCC43930; family CGMCC-115725; genus CAIKMD01. The sequence continues at coordinate 6,886 of DASXCX010000108.1, forward strand.
CTGATGCCGCTCGGCCAGGGTACCGCGAACGCAGCACTGGACCTGGGCGCGGCGCCGGATTTTACGACGCTGATGGTGGCTTTCGCGCCGTTCGAGCCGCAGCCGCACCTTGCGGTCGCGGTGTCGGGCGGTAGCGACAGCATGGCGTTAGCGCTGCTGGCGCACGGTTGGTCCGCGGCGCGCGGGGGACGGATCACGGCGCTGACGGTCGATCACGGGCTGCGTCCGGAAGCGGCGGCGGAGGCGGCGCAAGTCGCCGCCTGGTGCGCCGCGCGCGGCATCGCGCATGTCGTCCTGACACGCCATGGCAAGGCGCCCGCAAGCGGGATTCAGGCTTTCGCTCGCGCGGCGCGCTACGCACTGCTCGAGGATTGGTGTTGCGAGCATCTCGTCCTTCATCTCTTGGTCGCGCATCAGTGGGAGGATCAGGCGGAGACGGTGGCGATCCGTGCTGCGCGCGGCAGCGGCGTCGATGGCCTCGCCGGCATGGCCAGCGTCGTCGAGCGCGGCGCCGTCCGCTTGTTGCGGCCGCTGCTCGGTGTGTCGAGAGCGCAGTTACGGGCGTTTTTGGCCGCTCACGGACAGGCCTGGATCGAGGATCCGAGCAATCACAATCCGGCTTTCACCCGCGTGCGGGTGCGGGATGATCTGAGCGGCGCGCCGCGGGGGTCGAGCAAGGCGCATCTCGCCGCAACGGCCGCGCGTCTCGGGCGCGACCGGGCGGTAAGGGAGATTGAGGAGGCGCGGCAACTGGCACAATTCGTCACGCTCGATCCAACCGGTTTTGTCACGATCGCGCCGGAGGCTTTCGTCGAACCGGGAGCGTTTGGGCGGAAAGCGCTCGGCCTCATCCTCGCGACCGTCGCAGGAAACGCCCATCCACCGCGGGGCGAGCAGGTCGAAGACCTCTATCGCCAGCTGGCGGAGGGCTTGCCGCGCGATCGCACCCTCGGCGGTTGCCGGATCCTCGGATTGCGCGGCCGGATTTACGTTTGCCGCGAACTGGCGGCGGTGGAAGCGCCTCGGCCCCTCACGCCGGGGCAGGAAACCCGGTGGGACGGGCGGTTCCGAATCGCCCTCGATGCCGCGGCACCGGACGGGTTGGTGCTCGGCGCGCTTGGCGCCGATGCCCCGACCATCGGACGGAAACAGCGGAAATCTGCCGCTTTGCGCCTGCCCGCGGTCGTGCGCGCGAGTTTGCCCGCCTTACGCGACTCGAAAGGTGTGGTGGCGGTGCCCTCGCTGGGTTATTTTAACGGTTGCCGAGACGAAGCCGAGACGGCGGCTTGCCGGATTGCCTTTAGGCCCGTTCGTCCCTTGACCGGCGCAGGGTTTACAATTGTTTAACCCTAAATGGCTTCTTATCTAACGAAGGGTTGGAGCGATGGCTGCGACCGCCCGTTATCCGTAAAAGGGTCGTCGCCAAGCGCCGCGGAAAGGCTTCGAACGTGAACAGTTTTGGCAAGAATCTCGCACTCTGGATCATTATCGGGCTGCTGCTCGTCGCGCTCTTCAATCTGTTCCAGAGCTCTACCACGCGGACGCCGCAGAACAGCCTGTCCTATTCCGAGCTCATCAACGACGTGAACAAAGGGCTCGTGAAGGAAGTCACGATCCAGGGCAGCAACATCACGTCGAAATTCGCGACGGACAATCGTACCTACTCGACCTATGCCCCGAACGACCCGAACCTCGTCAGCCGGCTGATCGACAAGGGCGTGCAGATTCATGCGACGCCGTCCGAAGACAACGTGCCGTCGCTGTTCGGTATCCTGATCTCCTGGTTCCCGATGCTGCTGCTCATCGGCGTGTGGATCTTCTTCATGCGCCAGATGCAGGGCGGCGGCGGCCGCGCCATGGGTTTCGGCAAGAGCCGCGCCCGGCTCCTGACCGAGAAGGTCGGCCGTATCACCTTTGATGACGTGGCGGGGATCGACGAGGCCAAGCAGGAACTTGAGGAAATCGTCGAATACCTGAAGGACCCGCAGAAATTCCAGCGTCTCGGCGGCAAGATTCCGAAAGGCGTCTTGCTGGTCGGCCCGCCCGGCACCGGTAAAACGCTGCTCGCCCGCGCCATCGCCGGCGAAGCCAATGTGCCGTTCTTCACGATCTCCGGCTCGGACTTCGTCGAGATGTTCGTCGGCGTCGGCGCGTCCCGCGTGCGCGACATGTTCGAGCAGGGCAAGAAGAACGCGCCTTGCATCATCTTCATCGACGAAATCGATGCGGTCGGCCGTCATCGCGGCGCCGGTTTGGGCGGCGGCAATGACGAGCGCGAGCAAACCCTCAACCAGTTGCTGGTCGAGATGGACGGCTTCGAGGCGAATGAAGGCGTGATCCTCATCGCCGCGACCAATCGCCCCGACGTGCTCGATCCCGCGCTGCTGCGTCCCGGCCGCTTCGATCGTCAGGTCGTGGTGCCGAATCCGGACGTGGTCGGCCGCGAGAAGATCCTCAAAGTCCATATGCGCAAAGTGCCGCTGGCCTCGGATGTCGATCCGCGCATCATCGCGCGCGGCACGCCCGGTTTCTCCGGCGCCGATCTCGCCAATCTCGTCAACGAGGCGGCGCTGATGGCGGCGCGCAAGGGCAAGCGCTCGGTTACGATGGCCGAATTCGAGCAGGCCAAGGACAAGGTCATGATGGGCGCCGAGCGCCGCTCGATGGTCATGACCGAGGACGAGAAGAAGCTCACCGCCTATCACGAAGGTGGCCATGCCCTGGTCATGCTTTACGCCGAAGGCCACGAACCGCTGCACAAGGTCACGATCATCCCGCGCGGGCGCGCGCTCGGCGTCACCATGTTCCTGCCCGAGCGCGACAAATACAGCCAGTCGCGCATGGAGCTCGAAGCGATGCTGGCAAGCCTTTTCGGCGGCCGCGTCGCGGAAGAGCTGATCTTCGGGCCTGAGAAGGTCACGACCGGCGCTTCCGATGACATCCGCCGTGCGACCAATCTTGCGCGACGCATGGTCACCGAGTTCGGTTTCTCCGATAAGCTCGGGCCGCTGCGCTACAGCGACAATGAGGAAGAAGTCTTCCTCGGCCATTCGGTCGCGCAGCGCAAAAACGTCTCCGACGCCACCGCCAAGGTGATCGACGAAGAGATTCGCCGCATCATCGAGCAAGGCGAGGCGAAGGCGCGCGGCATCCTCACCGAGCATCTCGACGAGTTGCACGCGCTCGCCAAGGGCTTGCTTGAATTCGAGACGCTGTCCGCCGACGAGATTCGCAAGATCATCCGTGGCGAGAAAATCGTCCGCGACACCGGCGGCCCGGTCGAGGCGCCGCCACCCCCGACGCCGGGACGCCGCTCGTCAGTTCCGCCCGCCGGGCAAAAGCCGGCCGGCGGATTCGAGCCTGAGCCGCAGCCCGGCTCCTAGGCCCGGCAACCGATTGCTGATTGGATGGCGCCGCTGCGGGAGCAGCGGCGCATTTTTTTGCGATGAGATCTTGTTGCGAACCGAGAGTTGTCATCTGCGGCGTCGAGGACGGGCGATGAATGCTGAGGCCATGTCACGCGCCGCTAGGGCTAAGCTTTTTGACCGTTTCTCGTCAGTTTCTGGTGTAAGATTCGTGGCCTGACAGGAGGATAAGCTTGAAGCCTTCGACGACGCGCAGGCTCTTTGGCACCGACGGGGTCCGCGGTAATGCCAATCGCGAGCCGATGACGCCGGAGACCATGCTCAATGTCGCCATGGCGGCGGGCTTGGTGCTGCGTCGCGGCGATCACCGCCACCTCGTCGTTATCGGCAAGGACACGCGGCTCTCGGGCTATATGCTCGAGCCGGCGCTGACCTCGGGATTCATCGCCATGGGAATGGATGTGGTGCTGGTCGGCCCGTTGCCGACACCGGCCATCGCCATGCTCACGCGATCGTTGCGCGCCGATCTCGGCGTCATGATCTCGGCCTCGCACAATCCCTTCGAGGACAACGGCATCAAATTCTTCGGCCCGGACGGCTACAAGCTCTCGGACGAGATCGAAGCCGCGATCGAGGCGCGGATCGGCAAGACCGCGCGCGAGCGCGCGAGCGCGCAAGAACTCGGCCGCGCCAAGCGGCTCGACGATGCCGGCGGCCGCTATATCGAATTCGTCAAATCGAGCTTTCCGCGCGGCCTGCGCCTTGAGGGCCTCAAGATCGTCGTCGATTGCGCGCATGGCGCCGCCTACAAGGTCGCGCCGACCGTTCTCTGGGAATTGGGCGCCGACGTCTGCCCCATGGGCGTGAAGCCCGACGGCCTTAACATCAACCGCGATTGCGGTGCCATCGCCACCGCCGCGATGCAGCGCGAGGTCGTGGCGCAAGGCGCCGATCTTGGCATCGCGCTCGACGGCGACGCGGATCGGCTGATCATCGCCGACGAGCACGGCCAGATTCTCGATGGCGACCAGCTCATGGCGCTGATCGCGATGGAATGGCATCGCGCCGGCCACCTGGCGCAAGCGGGGGTCGTCGCGACCGTGATGTCGAATCTCGGCTTCGAGCGCTACCTGCAAAAGAATGCGATTCCGCTGACGCGGACGGGCGTCGGCGACCGCTATGTCGTCGAGGCGATGCGGCGCATCGGCAGCAATCTCGGCGGCGAGCAATCCGGCCACATCATCCTCAGCGATTTTTCGACGACGGGCGACGGCTTGATCGCCGCGCTGCAAGTCCTGGCGGCGATTGTCGAGACGGATGCGCCCGCGAGCCAGGTCGGCAAGGTGTTCGAGCCGGTGCCGCAGATCCTGCATAACGTGCGCTGCGACGGCGGCCGCGCGCTGCAATCCGCAGCCGTCAAAGCGGCGATCGGCGCCGGCGAGAAGCGCCTCGGCACGGCGGGACGCCTGCTGGTGCGCAAATCCGGCACCGAGCCGCTCTTGCGCATCATGGCCGAGGGCGAGGACGAGGCATTGCTCAATGCCGTCATCGAAGAGATCGCCGCAGCCGCGGCCGCCGTCGGCGTGGGGGAAAGCGCGGCCGAATGAAAGGCCGCGTGCTGATCATCGCCGGATCGGATTCGGGCGGCGGCGCCGGCATCCAGGCCGATATCAAGACCGTGACCGCGCTCGGCGCTTACGCGGCGACGGCGATCACGGCGCTGACCGCGCAGAACACGATCGGCGTGCAGGGCATCCTGCCGGTGTCGCCCGATTTCGTGAGAAAGCAGATCGAGAGCGTGCTCGGCGATATCGGCGCCGATTGCATCAAGACCGGCATGCTCTTGGATCACGGCGTGATCGAGGTCGCGGGCGAGGCGGTGGCGAAACTCGCGCCGACGGTGCCGCTCGTCGTCGACCCGGTGATGGTCGCCTCGAGCGGCGCGCGGTTGCTCGATCCGCGTGCGCTCGATGCGCTGGAGCGGCGCTTCATCGCGCGCGCCTCGCTTGTCACGCCCAATGCGCCCGAAGCCGAAGCGCTGACCGGCCAGCGCATCGCCGGGCTCGACGATATGCGCCGCGCCGCCGATGCGCTGCTGAAGATGGGTGCGCAGGCGGTGATGGTGAAAGGCGGCCATGTCGCCGGCGGCAAGGTACGCGATCTGATAGTGACGGGTGGCGAAAGCTTCGTTCTCGAAGCCGAGCGCATCGAGACACAGCACACGCATGGCACCGGCTGCACTCTCGCTTCGGCGATCGCCGCCGGCTTGGCGCAAGGCCTCGCGCTGCGGCCGGCGATCGAGCGCGCGCATCAATTCGTGCAGGCGGCGATCCGCACCGCGCCGGGGCTCGGCGCCGGTCATGGGCCGCTCAATCACGCGCATTCGATCGTTATCGGATGATCGCGCCGTGACGCGATTTCTCGATGATTTCGCGGTCGGCGAAAAATTCGTCACCGCCGAGATCGCGGTCACCGAAGCGATGATCCTCGCTTTCGCGCGCGACTACGATCCGCAGCCCTTTCACCTCGATCCTGTCGCCGCCAAAGAATCTGTCTATGGCGGCTTGATCGCCAGCGGTTTTCAGACTTTGGCGCTCGGCTTCCGTCTCGTTTGGGATACCGGCGTGCTCGCCGGGTCGAGCATGGGCTCGCCCGGCTTCGACGAGTTGCGCTGGCTGAAGCCCGTGCGCGCCGGCGACCGTCTGCATGTCGAGGCCGAAGTGATTGCCGTCGCGCCGTCGCGCTCCAAGCCCGATCGCGGCATCATCCGCATTGCCTATCGCTATCTCGATCAGCGCGGCGAGCCTGTGCTGACCTGCGCGATGATGCATCTGTTGCGCCGCCGCCCGGGTTGACCCTTGCGCCGCGGTAGCGGAAACTGCCGCCGAAATTCGTGAATCGGGAGGAGTTGTCGCGATGTCGGGTGATTTCATGCGCCGCGCCGCGGCGGCGACGCTGGCTCTTGCTGCGATAACCTTGGCGGCGCCTGCCGCGCGCGCCGAGGACACGATCCTCGCCATTCCGGGGCAGAACGTGCTGTTCCTCTCGCGCTACATCGCCGATGACCAGCACCTTTGGTCGAAAGAAGGGCTCAACGTCAAAATCCTCGACATCATCGGCATCGGCTCGATGAATGCGGTGATCGCCGGTTCGGCGGATTTCTCGATGGGCTCGGGCCCGACCATCACCCGCGCCTGGGCAAAGGGCCAGAAGGTGGTGGCGCTGCTGACGGCGATCAGCCAGTCGGGCCAGTCGGTCGTGATTCGTAAGGATGTCGCCGATGCGGCGCATTACGATCCCAAGGCGCCGATCACCGAACGCGCCAAGGTGC
>DASXCX010000109.1:0-29712 GCA_036490955.1 Allostellaceae bacterium
ATAGACCCCGTTGGAGGCATCCTGTTTCGCCTTGGTCAGCGATGCCTGGGCCGTCACGAAGTCCGCCTGACTGATTTCTTGTTCCGTGAAGCGCACAAAGCTTTCCATCACGTATTCATTTTTCAGCGCTGTTAATTGGCCCGTTTGATAAGTCCTGACGTTGACCGTCAGGCTGTCGAGCAGGCGCGACAAATCATGCATCTGATCGGCCGCTGGACGTCCCAGAATCGTGCGCAGCTGATTGGCGTTCTGAGCCTTCGCCGCGTCCGGCAACAGCGGAAGCAATTTGGCAACCGCGGCCTTCTTGACCTTCAACAAAGCGCCCGCCGCTGCGGTCGGATCGATGGGGTTTGCCTGCATGTCCGTTATAGCCTGCGCATTCGCCTCTCGGTTCGCCTTGTTGGGCGGCTTCTTGTATGTGACTTGAGGCGTGCGTGCGAGGATCGTCACCAGCATGAGCGGATCGACGATCCCATTTTCCGGCGCCGAATTGCGGCTATCCACGGTCCAGCCCAGTGCTTTCGCTTGGGCGGCGAGTTCCGCATATTCGCCGTCTGAGGCGGTGCAGACATCTTTGATGATGCCCTGCCGCGACGCATATTTGGCGATGATCCCTTTCGCCAGCTTGGTGAAGTCCTTGTCGGTTTGATCTCCCTGCAACAAGTCCTTGGCGTTGGTGCTGAGGGCAACCTGCATGGTCGCAGGCGACAGCGGCGGCTTGTTGGCGGCACAGAGCTTCACGAACATTGCCGACCGGCGGGAGGCGTCGATCGCATCGTCGCTGACGGTGCCCTTCATATCGGGATGATCCGAGGCAATATCGTCGCGGTCCTTCGCCATCTGCTTGGCGAACGCATTCGGGTCGAGACTTTTCAGGCTCTTCAGCATTTTGGGGCTCATCGGCGCGTGCGCCCCCGGCAGGCGTAACAGGGCGTTGTGAGGACCAGCCATGGTCTTCTGAAGCCGATTGATGCCGGATGTTGTCGGCTCGTTTGGATCCGGATCCTTGAGCTCGGGCTCCAACATGCTGGCGCCATGATCGATCGGGATCAGGTTGTTCTGGCCGTCGACGAGAATATTCCCGCTGTGGCGATCGGTATTCAGCGTGATCGTGTCGAAGATGGCCAGGCTAGCTGCCTGATCCGCACTGACCGTCGCCTGCGCCAACGATCCCAGCTTTTTGAGCGCTCCGGAATTTTCGCGCGCTTCCTGTACCGAGCAGGTGAGATTGCCGCCGCCTTGCGGCCTGGCATCTTTGGGCAACTTGTCGGAGCCAATACTGACGACATGGGTCTCCGGCATCCCGATATCGATGCCGGTTTGCTTGGCCAGGAGTTGCGCGGCGCGGCCCGACAAGGCCTCGCGCGCAACTTCGCCCCCGCTCGGCAGTCCTTCGATCGCCCCCATCTTGGGGCGCTCGGTCGCCGGCTTGCATAGAAAGGAACGCGCGAGCCCGTCCGTCGCCGTCGAATCCTTGCGATTGATCCAAAACGCCTGGTTGACACCCTTGTTCTCGGGATCCAACTGCTCCAACTCGCATTTATCCGAAGGCAGGCTGAGCAGATCCAATTCGACCTTGGCGGCCCCCGCCAACATCGCCTTCCGCGTATCCTTCCAGGGCGGCGTGCCGGCGTCGACGACCGTCTTACACAGTTGCTCGGCCCGCTGCAGTTGCGGGTGCTTGTCCTGGCGCATCTGCTCGGTCATCGAGATGCTGCCCGCGAGAATGCGCGACTGCGAACCCTTGCTCGGGAGTTTGAGGACCCGCAGAACGTTGTCGGACCATTTGCGCTGCGAGGGCGGCAGCTTGTCGATATTCTTGGGTTTCAGCGACCCTTCTTTCAGCGACAGTTTTTCATTTGCCGGGATATCAGCCGTATAGCTCATCGTAATTCTCGCTCCACGCAAGGATCATATCGGGAAACCGCCGGCGAATGATCGCACAACGTGACCCGAAAGCCAACGACCCCCGAAATCGGACGCGGACACGAAATGCTTCGCTCGAATGCTGCGATTTTATGAAGGCGCGCGCGCCTAGGAATTCTCGCCTTCGACCTCGAGCCGATCGAGCTTTTCCGGATAAAAGCAGAAATAGCCTTTGATCTGCGGGCAATCCGGCAGTGGATCGAGATAGCCCCAGACCGCGTCCTCGGCGACGCGATCGCCGATCTTGATCGACCAATAGCTGGCATGGCCTTTATAGGGGCAAGTCGTGCGCCGATTCGTCGCGATGAGCCAATCGAGCCGTACATCCGCCGGCGGGACGTAATAGCGGGTCGGCAGATCGGTCTCGAAGAGAAACATCGCGCGGCGGCTGAGCGCGACCGTTTCGCCGGCGAAGATCGCGCGGACCGCGCGCGAACTCAGGCGCACATCGACGCGATGGCGCGGATCGCGTGGATGGCCAAAGACTTCCTCTTCTTCCTCGAACCAATGATCGATCTTATGGCGATCGAAAGCGATGAAGTCTTTGATCCGCTCTGCCGCCGGCGGCGGAGCGTGGTGGCGCCACGCCGCGTTACCGATGCGCTTGCCGGCGATCTCGAGCGTTTGACGCATCGCCTCGCCGAGTTGAGGGGAAGAGCTGCGATCATCGCTGGGCTTCAGGAAATCGGCGCGTACATCCGCTGGCGGGAAATAATAAACCGGCAGATAGCCGGGGCCCGCGACGACAACCGTGCGCAAGGAATCGACGATCGTCTCGCCATTCGCGATCGCGCGAACGCGCTTGGGACAAAGCTCGAAGCGGAGCCCGTGAGATAACGCGTCCGCAGCCATGCGGCCTCCTCGCCTATTGCCCGAGCCCCGGATTGTGCCGCTGCGCGGGTCTCCTGTGACGGCGGCCTACACTATCGTCACTTGCTCAGCGGTTCGCCGCCGGGCTTCGACAGCCAGGTCCAGGCCTTCTTTTGCGCATCGTAGGTCGTGACCGTCGAGGATTGCGGCCCGAGGCCGCGTTGCGGGTATTTCTTGAAATCGTAGATGCCATCGACGCCGGCGAAATCGGTCAGGTTCGCGATATAATCCTTGAGCTGCTGCGCCGTCGCGTTGGGCCCGATCTTGCGCAACGCCGCGGCGACGATGAGACCGGCATCCCAGGAGGTCGCGACCATGTTGTCCGCCTTGAGGTTGCGGTCTTTGAGGATCGCATACATCTCATGCTGGGCCTTCTCCATGCGAGGGTCGAGCGTCAGCACGCCCTCATGCTCGGGGAAGAGCGCCGAGGCGAGAATGAGCTGCTTCGGCAGGAAGCTCGCCCATTGCTCCATCGAGGCGAATGTCTGGTTGCCGCTGGTCGGCGCGACCGGAATGTCGAGACCGGCCTGGATCATGCCCTTGAATACGGTCGCGGCCGGCGCGCCGGTCACCCAGGCGATGATCGCCTGCGCACCCGAGGCTTTGATCTTCTCGATTTGCGCCGAGACGCTGATATCGCTCGGATTGAAATGCTCGAACGCGACCTTCTGCATCGCGCTCTTGTTCTCGGGATAAGCGAGGACCGCATCGATCGCTTTGTCGCCGTCCTGGCCGCTGGCGTCGGTGGTGTCGAGCACGGCGATCTTGGTCCAGCCCTTCAGGCGGTAGTAGCGCATCACCGCCGCGACCTGGTCGACGGAATCGGCGCTGGCCGAGAAAGTGTAGCTGCCGGGCTGCGGATGGATCGCGGGCGATAGGCAGTAATGCGTCGGGCCGCTCGCCATGAGCGGCGCCATGGCGAGGCACATCGCGACGATGCTCGATCCCATGACCACGGCCGGTTTCGAGGGCAGAACCTCGTTGGTGAGTTGAACCGCGACCTGGGGTTGCGACTGGTCGTCGTGATAAGAGAAGACGAGCTTGCGGCTCTGGATGCCGCCGTCCTTGTTGACGACGGCGGCGAGCGCTTCGAGCGTGTCTTTCTGGCCGCCGCCGACGAAAGCGGCGGGACCGGTCAGCGGGACGATCACGTTGATCGTATAATCGTCGGCCGCGTGCGCCGCTGGCACGCCGATCAAGGTCAGCGCGGCAAGCGCCAGCGCGATGGCGGGTTTCGTCATGGTTCTTCTCCTCCCCAAAATGCTCGGCCCGAATTCTGGCGATAACGCTAGCGTCAATCGGCGAGCATCGCCACTCCGGCGGCGCGGCGGATCTCGGGCTCGCGGGCGGAGACGATCTTGCCATTGAGAGGGGCGGCCTCGGGGCCGGCGAGCCACGCAATGAGCCGTGCCGTCTCCTCAGGCGGACGCAGATCGGCGATGTTGATGTTGCCGGCATTGCCCATGCGATGCTCGCGGTTGAGCGCGTTCATCTCGGTATCGACATAGCCCGGCGAGAAGCCGATCACGCGGATGCCGTGCGTCTCCGATTCCTCGACCGCGAAAACGCGCGAGGCGATCATCAGGCCGGCCTTGCTGGCGCAATAGGCGCTGCGCCCGGTCTGCGCCCGCTCGGCGGCGCCCGAGGTGATGTTGATCACGACGCCGCCGCGCGGCAGATGCGGCGCGGCATAGTGCATCACATAGATCGGGCCGTTGAGATTGATCTCCATCGCGCGCGCCCATTGCCGCATGTCGGCATCGGCGATGCGGGCGAGCGGCTCGATCGTGCCGGCATTGTTGATAACGATGCCGAGCCCGCCGAGCTCAGCGGCCGTGCTCGCGATCGCGCGCTCGACCTGAGCCGGATCGCCGACATCGCAAGGGACGGCGATGGCTTTGCCGCCCGCCCCGCGGATTTCCCGAGCGAGCTTCTCGATCGCACCTTTGCCACGGGCCGCGAGCGCGACGGGATGGCCGCGTTTGGCGAACTCGCGCGCCGTCGCGGCGCCGATGCCACGGCTCGCGCCGGTGATGAAGACGGGCAGGGGCTTGGTCTCGGCCATGATCGCTCCTCGATGCGGAGGATCGTGGCCTTAGCACCCGGGTGGCAGGTTGTCAGGCTTCCAAGTCGTGTCGATGCGGATGAGGGATGGCGAATTTCTCGCCGGTCTCGAGCAGCGATTTGAGGCCCGAGAGGATGAGCGGCCAGCCGCCCGAGACCGCCTCGATGAACTTCGATTCCGCGATGCCGATCTCATGCGTGATGGTCAGCTTCACGGCAGGACCGGTCTGCTCGAGCTCGATCGTGGCGCGCGACAGACCTTCGGCTTTGAGCTCCGGCTTGAATTCATTCCGCCAGGAAATGACCAGTCGTTTCGGTCTTTCGCTGACGACGATCGTGCCTTGGTCGGCGATGCGGCCGTCGGGAAACATCATCTTCCACGACGAGCCTTCTTTCCAATCGCTCTCCTGCCACATGTCGTACCAATAGACACGGGTGAATTCGGGCTTGGTCAGCGCGTCCCATAGTTTCTCGGGCGTCGTGCGGATGTAGGTGACGTAAACGAATTGGCTGGCGATTTTTGCTGCTTCACTCATGCTCCGCCTCCAGGCTTTTCTTCAACTCGGCGAGGGCCCGCAATCGCGGACGCTCGTATTTGCCGATCCAGCGATCGGCGATCTCGTTGATCGGAACGGGGTTGAGATAGTGAAGCCTCTCGCGCCCCTGTTTTTGCGTCGCGACCAGGTTGGCGGCCTCAAGGATCGCGAGATGCTTCGTCACCGCCTGCCGCGTCATGTCGGCACGGTCGCAAAGCTCGCTCAAGCTTTGTCCGTTCCGGGCCCGGAGCCGATCGAGAAGGCGCCGCCGCGTCGGATCGGCAAGCGCCCTGAAGACTGCATCCATGCTCATGATCGACAATACGCAACCAGATGGTTGCATGTCAAGCGAGAGCTGATCCGGCTTGACGCCTATGGCCGGGACGGGAATGGTCGTACGAGTAGAGGGAAGCGAGGACGATCGACATGGCCGAAGAGATTGCCCGCAACCGCGGTAACAGCCGCGCCGGATTGGGAATGCGCGAGCCGCGCTCGCCGATCTATGGCGGCCACGCGATGATCGTCTCGGGCCATGCCGCGGCGAGCCACGCGGGCATCGCCATCCATCGCCGCGGCGGCAATACGATTGACGCGATGATCGCGGCCTCGGCGGCGCTCACCGTCGTGCTCGGCCACGCCACCTCGATCGGGGGCGATTGCTTCATGCTCTATCACGAGGCCGCGAGCGGCCGCATCATGGGGCTCAATGCGTCAGGTTATGCGCCGCAAAATGCGACGCCCGAGCAATTCCGCGGCGGCATGAAGGCGCAAGGACCGCTTGCTCCGGTCGTGCCAGGGCTCGTCGCCGCTTGGGAGACAATGCATCGCCGCTTCGGCAAACTGCCGTGGCGGGAGCTCTTCAGCGAGGCGATCGCGCTCGCCGAAGCGCATCCGATCTCGGCGGTGCTCGCGCGTAACATTGCGTTGAGCCGCGAGACGCTGGCGAAAGATCCGGGCTGCGCCGCGCTCTATCTACCGGGTGGCCGGCCGCTCATCGCCGGCGACACGCTCCGCCAGCCCGAACTCGCGGCGACGCTGCGCCAGATCGCCGAAGGCGGCGCGGAATCCTTCTATCGCGGGCAGATCGCCCGGCGCGTCGGCGCCTTCTTCACCGAGCGGGGCGGCTTGATGCGCGAATCGGATCTTGAGGGCTTTGCGCCGCTCTGGGTCGAGCCGGCGGCGACGACCTATCGGGGCCACCGCGTCTGCGTGATGCCGCCGAATTCCTACGGCGTGCTGCTGCTGATGCAACTGAACGGGCTGAAGGCGCTCGAGCGCGGCGCGCTTACCGCCGATCCGGCGCGGCGCATCGGCTATCAGATGAACGCGATGAAAGCAGCCTTCGCCAACGGCGTGCCGCTAATTGCCGATCCCAAAGCGGTGCCAGACGCGCTTGATCGCGCGCTTGCCCCCGAGATGACCGAGCGGCTGCAGCGCGCCGTGCTCGGCGAGACGCCGGCGCCGATGATCCGCGACCGCAGCGGCACGTCCTGTCTGATGGTTGCCGACGAATCAGGCAATGCGATCTGCGTGGTGCAGAGCGTCTTTGCGGTCTTCGGTAGCTATTGCCGCGATCCGGCGACGGGGATCCTCTTCAACAACCGCATGTCGGGCTTCACCGCGACGCCCGGCGAAGTCAACACCGTCGCGCCGGGCAAGCGGCCGGCACATACGCTTTGCCCCGTCATGGTCCAGCGCGATGGGCGGCTGCGCTACGTGCTCGCCAGTCCCGGCGGCCTCAGCCAGACCGTCACCAATACGCAGGTGCTTGGCCGCTTGATCGACGATGGCGTCGATGTTGCGGCCGCGGTCGAAGCGCCGCGCTGGTGCAACCACACGCATGGCAGCGACCTCTTCCTCGAGCGCGAGCTGCCGGATTCGTTTATCCCCGCGCTCACGGCGATGGGGCACAAGGTGCGCCACGCCGAGGATCCCTTCTATTACGGCTCGGCCAAGGCGATCGAGATCCTGCCCTCCGGCAATTTCGCCGGCGCGGGCGATCATCGCCGCGAGGCCTTCGCCCTCGGCTACTAGCCAAACCTGCCGCCGAGCGTCGGTTGACGCGCAGCGCGCGCTGCCGCTGAAATACCCCCGGTCGCGCGCATCGGGGTGGGGTCGATCGATCATGTTCTTGCTCGAGGCATTGGCGGTGTATGCGTTGATCGGCGTGGCGACCGCGGTCGGCTTTCTCATCTGGGGCATCTCACGCGTGCTCGGTCCGCACGAGCCCGTATCATTCCCGGCGCGCTGCCTGCTCTTTCCCGGCACGCTTGTCTTCTGGCCGCTGATCCTGGCGCGGTGGCTAAGGGCTCGGCAATGAGGCGCATCCATCGCGTGGCCCATCGCCGGATCTGGCCGGTCCTTGCGACTGTCGTTCTGCTTGCTTTCGTGCTCGCGCTCTATCTGCGGCACCCGCCATGAGCACCGGCTATCGCGCGGTCCAATGGAACCGGCAGAAGATCGTCTACGACGCGGTCATGCTCGCCAGCATCGCGATCTATATCGCCGCCTTCGTCCTGGTCGGCCGCTATGTGCTGAGCGCCGCCGACGATCCGGCCGAATGGGATGACCTCTTCATCCGTGCTTTCGGCAGTTGCGCGTTTCTATTACTGACGCTCATCCTGTCGATCGGCCCGCTGGCGCGGCTCGATCCGCGTTTCCTCGTGCTGCTCTACAATCGTCGCCATCTCGGCGTGACGATGTTCGCGACCGGCGCGATCCACGCCTCACTGATCGTCGATTGGTTTTGGTCGCGCGGCAAGATCGGCGATCTCGGCCATGAGATCACCGATTGGCCGAAATACCGCCTCTTCGTCGGCTTTCCTTTCGAGACGCTCGGCATCACGGCGCTGACCATCCTCTTCCTGATGGCGATCACCAGCCACGATTTTTGGCTGCGCGTCCTTTCGCCGCCTTTCTGGAAGGCGCTGCATATGGCGGTCTATCTCGCTTACGGGCTGCTCGTGCTGCATATCGCGCTCGGCGTGATGCAGAACGAGCGCTCGCCGCTCATTCCCGCGCTTCTCGGCGGTGCGTTCCTTTGGGTTGGCACGCTGCATCTGATTGCCGGCCGGCGCGAGCGGGCGCTCGATCGCGGCGAGGCAGGGGGAAGCGATGGCTGGCTCGCGGTCGGTCCGCCTGCGTCGATTGCGGACGGCCGGGCGAAGATCGTCGCCGCGCCGAACGGCGAGCGCATCGCGATCTATCGCGACGGCGCGACGCTCGGCGCGCTCACCAATCTCTGTGCGCATCAGAACGGGCCGCTGGGTGAGGGACGCATCATCGATGGCTGCGTGACATGCCCATGGCATGGGTATCAGTATCGTCTCGAGGATGGTTGCGCACCGCCGCCCTTTACCGAGAAGCTTGCGACCTATCGGCTGCGGCTGAGCCGCGGCATCGTCGAGGTCAATCCACGACCGCTCGCGCCGGGAACACCGGCGGCGCTGGTCTGCCCCTCGATTTAGCGCCGCGATTGAGCGAGCGTCGCGCTCAACCGAGCGCGGCGATGCCGGCGTTGGCAACCTGCTCGTCCTCATGCGACTGCACGCCGGAGACACCGACCGCGCCGACACATTCGCCACCGCTGAGGATCGGTACGCCGCCTTGGATCGGCAGGATGCCGGGGAACAGCACGAAAGCCGGCCGCTCCTTGATGCGGTCCTCCATCATTTTGCTCGGCCGACCCATCATCGCCGCGGTCTTCGCTTTGCCGACAGCGACCTCGGCGGTTACCGCGCCGGCACCTTCGAGGCGATGAAGCTGCCACACGCGGCCACTGTCGTCGACGATCGCGATCGAGACTTTCCAATTGTTCTTCTTCGCTTCGGCCGTGCATGCGGCCATCATCTTCTCGACATCATCGGCGGTGAGCGCCGGCTTGGTACGCATCTTTGCCTCCGTTTGCTGGTCCCGATCTTTGATGATCCGTCAGAGCGAGTTCATGAAATGCGAGACGCCGGTCGCGACCGAAAGTACGGCGGCGCCGATTGCCATCATCGAGGCGACCGAGGTCTCGACGCGCTTGAGCGTCTTCTCGAATTCCATGTTGTCCTTGGCGGTGCGGCGGCGATGGCGCGTGAGTAGGCGCGAGATATCGACCGCGAGGCGATTGCCCGGCTCGACCGGCTTGCCGAGGCTGTCCTGCCAGCGCCGCACGAGCACGCCGGCAAAGAAGCCAAAAGCGATGTTGCTGACGTATTTGAAGAATTCGCTCCACTCCGCCGGGCCCTGCGGCAGGATCGGCACATGATCGGTGCGCGCGACGGCGAAGGACATGATGAGGATCGAGACGACGGCGATGCCGATGCTCGAGACGAAATCCACCGCGAGCGAGCGATGCGGGGAGACACGCATGAGCAGGCCACACGCGAAGGGAAAGGCGAGGGACGCCGCGAAGAGATACCAAAGCGAGGTGTCGTAGACGATGACGACGAGGAAATGCGCAATGACCAGCGCCGCGATGGCGCCGGCGATGGCGACCGCCGGCGGCACCGACGGGAAGGTCACGATGGGCTGCGGCGTCGGTGCCCGAAGCGGCTGGCGCGCCGGCGTGGGCAATGTTTCGCTGCCGCCCTCATGCGCGGCGTCGGCGGCTTCGACGGCCGGCTGGTAGCCATAGCCCTGGAGCCCCTCGAGCACGGCTTCAAGCTCCTCGACCCGCTTGCCCAGCGCTCCGACTTGCTTCAACAGCGGGAGAAAAAGGAACAGGTCGCGGCCGCAATGCTTGCAGGCGAGCGCCTCGTCCTTGATCTCCTCGGCGCAATACGGGCAGTTCATGGCCACTCCGCTACCCCCAATCATGGACCGTGGATTACAATACCGTAAATTGCCACATTCTCTAAGCTGTGATTATCTAATAGGGAATCGGCATGGGTCGGCCGACGGGGGAGGTCAGCAATGGCAACGAATAGGTTGTTGGCGATAGCGGTCGCGTTCGCCTTGGCGCTCGGCGGAGCGCATACGGCTTCGGCGTTCCAATTGATCACCACGGACGAGGCGAAGCTGCCCGCAGCGCCGGTGGTGCAGGTCGCGACGCGTGGCTTGACGCGCGGTCCGACGGTCGATCAGGTCGCGCCGGCGCCGGATGCGATGGTACCAAACGGCGCACTCGAGCTCGATATTACCTTCGCGCCGCATAACGGCGCGACGATCGATCCGACCAAGGTGCACGTCACCTATCTGAAACAACCGGAAATCGATCTGACGCAGCGGCTGCAGCCCTACATCACGCCGAAAGGCATCGACGCGCATGACGTCACGGTGCCGCCGGGCACGCACATGCTCCGGATCGAGGTCACCGATTCGAATGGTCGCAGCACCAGCCAGATCATGAAGATCCAGGTGGCGTCGAATTGAGGACGTAGCGGCCGTCGTCGAGACGGCCGAGCTGGCCCGCGGCATAAAGCTTCTCCAGCACGGGCAAAATCTCGCGCCCGTCGCGCGTGCCGAGCGCGGCCATCAGATCGAGATAGGTTGCAGGCCCTTCGGCCAGCACGGCTTCGACGCTGCGGCGCTTGGCTTGCGGCAGCGCGGGCGGCAGCGGCACGGTGTAAGCGAACTCGCTCTCCTTGCCCAGCGGCTTGGTACAATCGAAGCCGGCCTTGGCGCCGCTGCGGCTGCCGCGCAGCGAAGGATCGAGCGGCACGGCGCGGAAGCCCGAGGCGACAACAAGGTCGCGATCCGCCTGGAAGCGCGTCGCCAGCGCCCAATCGATCTGCTCGTCGGAGAATACGTCGATGTCGTCATCGACGACGATGACGTGCTTCACGTCGGCGGTAGAGCAGAAGACGGCGGCGATGGCGTTGCGCGACTCGCCGGGATAGCGCTGCTTGATCGAGATGCGGATGTTGTACATGCCGCCCGACGAGCCGGTGCAGCAAACCGCGACCGGCTCGCGGATCGCTTGGCGGAGCACGGCCCAGATCGCGGCCTCGGTGCGCGCGGCGCCGAGATTGGCGGTGTCGGTGCGGCCGATCAGCCGGCCGCCGATCGTCACGGTCTGGAAGATCGCATCCTTGCGGCGCGTGATCGCCGTCAGGTGGAACACCGGATTGCGCTTCAGCATGCCGTAATAGCCGATGTATTCGCCGTAAGGCCCTTCCGGCTCGACCAGGCCGCGCGCATCGAGATAGCCTTCGAGCACCATCTCGGCATCGGCCGGAACGCTCAGATCGATGGTCGCGCATTTGACCATCGGCACCGCCGCGCCGCGGATTCCGCCCATGACATGAACTTCGTCGATCGGCGGCGTCACCGCTTGTGCGGCGAGGAAATCGGCGGGATGCGAGCCGACCGCGAAAGCGACCGGCAGCGTCTCGCCCTTGGCGATGACGCGCTGATAAAGCGCGCGCAGATCGCTCGGCGCATTGAGATCGATACCGGCGCTTTTACTGCCGCGCAGCATCAGGCGGCGGCAGCCGATGTTGGTCATGCCCGTCTGCGGATCGCGCGCGAAATCGATGCCGGCGGAGATGTAGGGCGCGCCATCGAGTGCGTGCTGCAGATGCACCGGCAGCTTGATGAAATCGGCATCGTCGCCGGTGAGCACGATTTCCTGTACCGGCGCATCGCCGGCGGAAACTTCGACCGGCGCGATCGGATGCTCGACCGCGTCGCGCATCTTCGCGGGAAACCCATTCTCGTCGGTGTCGAGCGCGAGCGCGAGGCGCCGACGAGAGCCCATGACATTGCCGACGACATCGGCGCGCTCCGGCCCCGCGGCGCGGAACCAGACCGCCTTCGGGTTGCAATCGAGCTTGGCGCCGAGATCGAGCAGCTCGGTCGGCTGGTCGATTGTCTCGCATTCCCCAGCCTCGGCCAGCTCCTCGACGAAGCGGCGCAGGCGGAAAGCTTCGGTATCGATGCGGTTCAACGCGTTTCTCCCTGGGCTATACGCCGGTGTTAGAGCATCTCGATTTCGCCGCCATCCAGGATGATGGTGGCGCCGTGCAGCCAGCGGCCGCGCGGCGACAGAATGAACGCGGCCATCGCTGCGACATCGTCGGGCACGCCGATGCGCGGCACGTTGAGCTCGCGGCGGTATGCTTCGATCTCGGCCGCCATGTCCCGCCCACTTTTCGCGATGCGCGCGTCCATCTGGCGCCGCATTCGGTCGGTGTCGACATGGCCGGGATGGATCGTGTTCACTTGGATGCCGTCGAGCTTGCCGATATCGGACAGCGCCTTGTGGAAAGCGGCGACCGCGGCATTGACCGAGCTGCCGATGGTGAAATCGGCGGTCGGCTTGGCCGCGCCGTTGCCGCCGATCGCCAGCACGGCGCCCGCCGTGGCCTTCAGCAGCGGCCAGGCGGCGCGGGCGAGCCGCATATGGGCAAAGAACTTCAACGCGAAGCCGTCGGCCCAATCCTCGTCGGTCAAGGCCAGGAAATCGCCGCGCTTGGTCGCGCCGGCATTGTTGACGAGAATGTCGAGCCGGCCGAACTCGCGTTTCACCGCCTCGATCAGCGCCGCCGGTGCGGCCGGCTCGCGCAACTCGGCGAGCTGCGATATTGCCCTGCCGCCCTTGGCGACAATGGCGCGCTGCGTCTCGGCAAGGGCCCTTTCGTCCCGCCCGGTCAGCATGATGGCGCAACCTTCAGCCGCGAGCAGCTCGGCGACCGCCCGGCCGATGCCGCGGCTCGACCCGGTGACGAGCGCAATCTTGCCGGCGAGTCCCAATTCCATGATTCATCTCCTGCACGCAAGAGCTTAGCGCAAGCGCGCGCCGCCGATCCATGGCCGGCTCAAAGCAGCAACTCTATGGTATGCGCGGCGCTTCTGCGCTAAGACGAGGCGGGAGAAATCGCGTGCAAAAAGCTCGAGTCCTCGGGGGCGTCGCACTCATTGGAGCGATGATGGCGTTGGCCGTGCCGGCGAGCGCCTTGACCCGCGCCGAGATTTTCACGGTCTCGGTGCCCGTCGACGCCACCGCCGCGAGCGCCACCGCCGCCCGCGATACGGCCCGGCTCGACGGCGAGCGCCGGGCCTTCGCCACGCTCCTCGACCGCCTGACTTTGGCGAAGGACCGCGGCCGGCTGCCGGCGGCCACCGATACGACACTCAACGAGGTAATCATCGGCTTCGAGGTCGCGAATGAGCGTCGCTCGACCGTGCGCTATCTCGCCGATTACACCTTTCGTTTCCGTCCCGATGCGGTCGAGCAGTTGTTGCGTGATCGCGGCGTGCCTTTCGCCGAGACGGCGAGCAAGCCGGTTGTCGTGTTGCCGGTGCTCGAGAGCGATGGCAAGCCGCTGCTGTGGGACGATCCCAATCCCTGGCGCGACGCCTGGAGCAGTGCCAAGCCGCCGCAGGGCCTGGTGCCGATGCGGGTTCCGCTTGGTGAGGTCGAGGATGTATCGGCGATCGACGGCGCGAAGGCGGATGCGGGCGACGATTCGCGCCTGCAAGCGATCTCGGCGAATTACGACCACGCCGATGTGCTGGTGACACGGGCGACCATCCATCCCGACAACAGCGGCATCGATGTAAGCACCACGCGCTTCGTCCCCGGCGCGCCCGGCGGCGAGCAGAGTTGGACCGCGTCCTATGCCGCCAATCAGGCCGAAATCGAAAAGGATCTTCTCGCGCGAGCGATCGCCGGGACCGTCGCCCAGGTGAACGATGCCTGGAAACAGGCGAACATGCTCGATTACAGCCAGACGGCGACGCTGACCGTCACCGTGCCGACGGACGATCTCAATAGCTGGCTGGCGGTGCGTCAGCGCCTCGCCGCAACAACGGCGGTGCGCAGCTCGCAGCTTCTATCGCTCGATCGCCACAATGCGCGCGTCGAGCTCCACTTCGTCGGGAGCCCCGATCAGCTCCGCGTCGGCTTGGCGCAGAACAATCTCAATCTCAGCGGCAGCGATCCGGATTGGGTCTTGCAACGAGGAGGCAATGCGCTGCGCGAAACGCCCGCGCCTTCGCCGCCGGGCTTGCAGCCAGGTCCGAGCCCGCAGCCGAGTCAATGAATCTCGCCAATCTCATCACCCTCGGGCGCTTGCTCGTCGTGCCGCTCGTCGTGTGGCTGATCCTGAGCGGCGATTACACTCTGACCTTCTGGCTTTTTGCGGCGGCCAGCGTTTCGGACGCGATCGACGGCTATGTCGCCAAGCATTTTGACCAGCGCTCCGATCTTGGCGCCTTGCTCGATCCGATCGCCGATAAAGCGCTGATCGTCGGCCTCTTCGTTACCTTGGGCCTTGCCGGCGACCTGCCGACCTGGCTGGTCATCCTCGTCGTTTTCCGCGATCTGCTGATCATCGGCGGTTTCTTGCTGGCTGCGACGTTGACGCAGCCGATTGCCTGGCGGCCGCTGATGGTGAGCAAGGTCAACACCGCCTTGCTGCTCGTGCTGGTGACGGCGGTTCTGGCGAAGCTCGCTTTCCACCTTGACGACCACGGGATCATCATCGGCCTGATTTATCTCACTGGCGCAACCACGATCGCGTCGGGCGCGGCCTATCTTGTGCGTTGGGGGCGCGGCGTCGCCGCTCCGGAACCCGAATCGTGAGCGCAACCCGTCAGGGACTGTTTTGGCTGCTCGCGCTAACGGCGTTCTTCCTGCTGCTGCATCTCTTGAGCGGCATGCTGCTGCCTTTCGTGGCCGGCTTCGGTATTGCCTATCTCCTCGCGCCGCTTGTCGCTTGGCTGGCGCGCTGGAGGTTGCCGCGGGGCGCGGCCTCTCTGGCGGTGCTGATGCTCTTTGTCCTGTTACTTGTCACGGTGATCGTGTTGATCGTCCCGGTGCTCGAATTACAAGCGGCGCAGCTGGTGCGCGCGGCGCCGGCGCTCGCTGCCTTTGCGCGCGACGAGGCGCAGCGCCTCCTCGATCTGGCTCAAAGGGAGTTGCCGCCCGATCAGATTCAGAAAGCCCAGGACATGGTTGGGAGCTGGACCGGTACGGCGCTCGGCTGGCTCGCCGGCCTCGTCGAGGGCTTGCTGACGCGCAGCCTCGCCATTGCCAATCTTCTCGCGCTCTTGCTGATCACACCGCTGGTCGCGTTCTTCATGCTACGCGATTGGCCGACCATCGTTGGGAAACTCGATGAGCTGCTGCCCCGCGCCTATGCCGAGACGATCCGCGAGCAACTCCGTCTCGTCGATGCGACGATCTCCGGCTACATGCACGGCCAGGCGCTGGTCAGCCTGATCGTCGGCGTCTATTACGCGGTCGCCCTCAGCATCGTCGGGCTGAATTTCGCCTTCATTCTCGCCATCGTTATCGGCATCCTCAGCTTCATTCCCTATATCGGCGAAGTAATCGGCGTCGTTCTCGCGCTCAGCCTTGCGGCGATGCAATGGGGGACATGGGGCAAGATCATCGCCATCGCCATAATCTTCCTCATCGGTCATCTCGCCGCGGCCGACGTGTTGCAGCCCAAGCTGATCGGCTCGCGCGTTCATCTCCACCAGGTCTGGGTGATCTTCGCGCTGCTCGCTTTCAGCGAGCTCTTCGGGTTCCTCGGCGTGCTGCTCGCGTTGCCGGCGGCCGCCGTCACCGGTGTGCTGGTGCGTTTCGCGCTAGCCCGCTACCGCCAGAGCTCGCTCTACGATCCCGAGCGGGCCGATACCAGCGGCTGAGCGTCGCATGCCGCAACTGCCGTTGGATTTGGGATTCCGTCCGGCGCATGCCCGCGCCGATTTCCTGATCGCGCCCTGCAATGCGGCGGCGGTTGCCTGGATCGATCGCTGGCCCGATTGGCCGGCGCCGGTGTTGGCGCTGTGGGGGCCGGCGGGCAGCGGCAAGACCCATCTTCTCGAAGTTTGGCGCGCGCGCTCGAACGCGCGGGCCATCGCGACGCATGCGCTGACGTCGGCGGCGCCGCCGCAATTGCTCGGCTCGGCACGCGCCGCCGCGATCGATGATGCGCAGGGCGCCGATGAAGAAGCGCTGTTGCATCTCCATAACGTCCTCGGCGAGCGGCAAGGGCACCTGTTGCTGGCGGCTCGCGAACCGCCCGCGCGCTGGATGATCCGTCTCGCCGATCTGCGCTCGCGGCTGCTTGCCGCGCCTGCGGTCGCGGTCGAAGCGCCCGACGATGCGCTCCTCGGCGCGGTGCTGGTGAAGCTCTTCGCCGATCGTCAGCTACGCATCAGTGAAGATCTGATCGCCTATCTTTTACCGCGGATCGAGCGTTCTTTTGCGGCGGCGCAAGCGATCGTTGCGGCGCTCGATGAAGCGGCGCTGGCGGGTCAACGCGCCGTCACGGTGCGGCTTGCCCGCGAACTCCTCAGTCGGGATCGAAATCCGGATCGTGGCTGAGCGATTTCGGGGTTTTGAAATCGATCAGCTTCGCCTGATGAGGCCGCAACGCCGACCAACGGGCCGGGATGCGCAGCACCGCGAGCGCGGCCGTGGGAAAGCCCTCTGCCAACGCGCCGGGCTCGTTCGCCAGCGAGACCGCGAGTTGATGCAGTCCAGGGTTATGCCCGATCAACAACACGTTCGCCGCTGATTCCGCCAGGCGCTGCAGCCGATCGAGCAAATGGCTCGCGCCGGCAAGGTAGATCGCATCCTCGAAAAGAAGCTCCGGCTCCGTATCGAGCGCGGGTAAGATTTCGTCGAGCGTCTCGCGCGTGCGGAGCGAGGTCGAGCACAGAACAAGCCTGGGGGGCGGCTCGAGTCCGGCGAGATATTCGCCCATCGCCGCGGCCGCCTTCCGCCCGCGCTTCGTCAGCGGCCGTAAGGCGTCGCCGTCGCGGCCTTCCGGCGCAGCTTTCGCGTGGCGCAAAATGCATAGCGTCTTCAATGATTTGCGCCTTCCATGTCGAGCAGAGCGGTGCGATCTGCCTGCAATGACATCTTCATATGCGCGTTATAAACTCGATACCAACGCCTGAAAATGGAGCCGATATCGTGGCGCAAGAGAATACCGCTCGCGACGAAACCGTCGATCAGGGCTCGCCGGAGCGGTTCATCAACCGGGAGCTGTCCTGGCTCGCGTTCAACGAACGTGTGCTTGCCGAGGCCGACAATTCGCGTCAGCCCCTGCTCGAGCGGCTGCGCTTCCTGTCGATCTCGGCCAACAACCTCGACGAGTTCTATATGGTCCGCGTCGCCGGCCTCAAAGGCCAGGTCCTCGCGGGCATCGGCTCGGAGAGCGAGGATGGACTGACGGCGGCACAGCAGCTCGACGCGATCGGTAAACGCGCCGGCAAGCTGATGCGCGATCAGGCCGAGTCTCTGAAGAAGCTGCGCATCGAACTCGCGGAAGCGGGGCTTTCGGTGGTCGAGCCCGAGGAATTGTCGGCCGAGGATCGCACTT
Source organism: Allostellaceae bacterium (assembly GCA_036490955.1). GTDB lineage: Bacteria > Pseudomonadota > Alphaproteobacteria > ATCC43930 > CGMCC-115725 > CAIKMD01. The sequence goes on from DASXCX010000109.1 coordinate 17,666, forward strand.
TTGTCGCCGAGCGCTTCTGGGCCGACATCTTTCCGGTGCTGACGCCGCTCGCGGTCGATCCCGCGCATCCGTTCCCCTTCATTGCCAATTGGGGCTTGGGCCTCGCGTTGCAACTCGCCCGCGCCAGTGACGGCAATCGCATGGAAGGTCTGCTGTTGTTGCCGCCGAGCCTCGCGCGTTTCGTGCGGCTGCCGGGAAAGGCGCTGCGCTTCGTGCGCCTCGAGGAGTTGATCGGCCTGTTCCTCGATCATCTCTTTCCGGGCTTCTCGGTGATCGGCAAGGGCATGTTCCGCATCCTGCGCGACAGCGAAGTCGAAATCGAGGAGGAAGCCGAAGATCTCGTGCGGCTCTATGAAAGCGCGCTGAAGCGCCGCCGCCGCGGCAATGTGATCCTGCTCTGCGTCGAAGCTGCCATGCCCGAGGATTTGCGGCAGTTCCTCGAAGAGCGGCTCAACGTCTCTCCCGAGGACGTGATCGCGATCGACACTATTCTCGGGATGTCCGATCTCCGCCGCCTGATCGTCGCCGAACGGCCGGACCTTCTTTACACGCCTTACAACCCGCGTTTCCCCGAGCGGATTCGCGATTACGGCGGTGATTGCTTTGCCGCGATCAGCGCCAAGGACATTATCGTCCATCATCCGTACGAGAGCTTCGACGTCGTCGTGCAGTTCATTCGCCAGGCGGCACGCGATCCGGCCGTGGTGGCGGTCAAGCAGACGCTCTATCGCACCAGCGACGACAGTCCGATCGTCCGCGCGCTGATCGAAGCGGCCGAGGCCGGCAAGTCGGTAACGGCTCTGGTCGAGCTCAAGGCACGATTCGACGAAGAAGCGAACATCCGCTGGGCGCGCGATCTCGAACGCGCAGGCGTGCAGGTGGTCTACGGCTTCATCGCCCTGAAGACCCATGCCAAGGTGTCGCTGGTGGTGCGGCGCGAGAGCAGCGGCTTGCGCTCTTATGTCCATTTCGGTACGGGCAATTACCATCCCTACACGGCCAAGGTTTATACCGATCTGAGTTTCTTCACCTCGGATCCCGCGCTTTGCCGCGACGCTCAACGGCTGTTCAACTACATGACGGGTTACGCGACGCCGGCGACGCTCGAAAAGATAGCCGTCGCGCCGCTGGCGCTCCGCCAGAAGCTCGGGCAACTGATCGACGACGAGATCGATCACGCTCGCGCCGGCAGGCCGGCTCATATTTGGGCGAAACTCAACTCGCTGGTCGATCCGGCGATGATCGACCATCTCTATCGCGCGTCTAATGCCGGGGTGAAGGTCGAGCTGGTCATTCGCGGCATCTGCTGCTTGCGGCCCGGCGTGCCGGGCCAGTCCGAGAACATCCACGTCAAGAGCATCATCGGCCGCTTCCTGGAGCATGGCCGTATCGCTTGTTTCGGCAATGGCCATGCCTTGCCGTCGCCTCACGCCAAGGTATTCATTTCCTCGGCCGATTGGATGCCGCGCAATCTCGATTGGCGCGTCGAGTCGCTGGTGCCGGTCGAGAACGAGACCGTGCATCGCCAAGTGCTCGAAGAGATCATGGTCCATTCGCTCCAGGACGAGGCGCAGAGCTGGGACCTCGACTCGGAGGGCGTCTATCATCGCGTCAGCAACGATCCCGCGGCGTTCAGCGCGCATAATTATTTCATGACAAATCCGAGTCTCTCCGGCCGCGGCAGCGCTTTGCAGCATCGCCGCATCACGCCGCGTCTTGTCGCCGAGAGGGCTACGCGCTAGTTATATAAAGCATGACGAACCGCCGTCCCGCACCGGCGATCGAAGCGACAACCCAACCGGATTGTGTCGCGGTCATCGACATCGGGTCGAATTCCCTGCGTCTCGTCGTTTATGACGCGCCGCGCCGCGCCGCGCGGACCTTGCTCAACGAGAAGGTCATGTGCGGGCTCGGACGCGGGCTCGAGAAGACCGACCGCCTCAACGCCGAGGGCGTTGTTTTTGCCAAAGCCAATTTGCAGCGCTTCATCGCGCTCGCGCGGGCCGCCGGCGCTTCGCGGATCGACGTGCTGGCGACCGCCGCGGTGCGCGATGCCGAGGACGGCGCCGAATTCGTCAACGACATCGAGAAGCGCTTCTCGATTCGCGTGCGCGTCTTGCCCGGTGCGGAGGAAGGGCGGCTTTCGGCGCTCGGCGTGCTCGCCGGCATTCCCGATGCCTCGGGTGTGGTTGGCGATCTCGGCGGCGGTAGCGTTGAATTAGCCGCGGTCGGGAATGGCAAGGTCGGCAATGTCTCGACCTTGCCGATCGGACCGTTGCGGCTGATGGAAGAGGCCGATAACGAGCGCGCCCTCAAGGATGTCATCGATCGACATCTCGAAAGCGCCGGCTGGCTCGGTCGGCTGGAGGACCCGCGGTTCTACGCGGTGGGCGGCGCTTGGCGCGCGATCGCGCGCATCCATATGGAGCAGCATAATTACCCGCTCCATATCATCCAGAGCTACACGCTGGTACGAACCGAGGCGCAGAACTTCCTCGAGATTATGGCGCGTCAATCGCGCAAATCGCTGGAGAAGATCACCGGCATCTCGCGCAAACGCCTCGAAGTCGTGCCGCTGGCCGCGCGCATCCTGAGCCGCATCCTGCGCCGTACCGGCGCGCTCGAACTCGTCTTTTCGGCCGCTGGCCTGCGCGAAGGCCATCTCTACAGCCTTATGGGCGCGGAGCAGCAACGCGCCGATCCGCTGATCGCCGGTTGCACCGAGGAGGCGCGCGCCAATCCGCGTTTCGGCGAGGACGGCGAGGCCTTGGTCGATTGGACCTCGCCGCTTTTCCCAAAAGAGGCGGCGAATCGCTTGCGGTTGCGGCGTGCGGCGGCACTGCTCGGCGATATCGCTTGGTACCATCATCCGGACTATCGCGCCGATCTGGCGATGCGCCATGTGCTCTATATGCCGGTCGGCGGGCTCGACCATCGCGAGCGCGTCTTTCTGAGCGCTACTCTGGCGACACGTTACGGCGGCGCGGCGACGCCCGAATCGCTCGCACCGCTTCGTTTGCTCGACGAAGAGACGCGCGAAACCGCGCGCGCGATCGGCCTCGCACTGCGCCTGGCGTATACCCTGACCGGCGGCGTGCCTGGCCTGCTGCGCGGCAGCTCGCTGCGCCTGACCGATGCGAAGCTCACCCTAAACGTGATGAGCGATCATGCGCTGCTGCTCGGCGAGGCGGTGCAGCGCCGGCTCGATGCGCTCGGCCGCTGTCTCGGCCGGCCGGCCGAAATCAGACGCGCCTGATCGGAAGCTAGGAAACCGTCTCGCCGGCAGCGGCGTCGCTGCGCACTAGCTTGATGCGCTTGCCGGCGGCGGTCAGCGCCAGTCGGCCGTGCTTCAAATCGATCGCGTCGCGGCCGAAAATCTCATGCCGCCAGCCGGTCAGGGCGCGGATATCGGCATCATCGTCGGCGGCGAGCAGCTCGAGGTCTTCGGCATCGGCGATCAGTCGCGCGGCGACATCGTTTTCCTCGGAGCGTAACTTCAGCAGCACGCGCAGGAGATCGGTCAGCGGGCCGATGCCCTGCGGCGGCTCGCGCCGCGGCTCGGGCTTCGGATAGTCACTCTCGGGCATCAGCATGACGCCCTCGATCACGGCGAGGATCTCGCCGCCGAATTTGCTCTCGGCAAAGCCTTTGCCGAGGCCGCGGGTGCGGCCGAGTTCGTCGACGTTCCGCGGCGTATGCGCCGCGATCTCGAGGAGCGATTCGTCACGCAGCACGCGGCTGCGCGGCAGGTCGCGCTTCTGCGCCGTGATCTCGCGCCACGCGGCGAGCGCATGGGCGAGGGCGAGCATGCGGCGGTTGTTCGAGCGCAGCTTCAGCCGCTTCCAGGCGAGCACGGGATCGAGGCGATAAAGCGCGGGATCGGTGAGCGCCGCCATTTCTTCATCGAGCCAGGAGGCGCGGCCGGTCTTTTGCAGGCGCGCCGCGAGCTTCTCGTAGACGGTGCGCAGCGGCCCGACATCGGCAAGCGCGTAGTGCAATTGCCGCTCGCTCAGCGGCCGGTGCGACCAATCGGTGAAGCGCGCCGATTTGTCGATATGCGCGCCGCCGAGCTTGCTCGCCAAGGTCTCGTAGCTCGCCGCCTCGCCGAAGCCGCAGACCATGGCCGCGACTTGGGTGTCGAAAATCGGCGCCGGCACCTTGCCGGTGAGGTTGACGAAAATCTCGATGTCCTGACGTGCGGCGTGAAAGACCTTCAGCACTTCCGGATCGGCCAGCAGCGCAAAAAGGGGCGCGAGGTCGATGCCTTCCGCCATCGGGTCGATCGCGACCGTTTCCTCCGGCCCGCCAACCTGGGCGAGGCAAAGCACCGGCCAATAGGTGCGGTCCCGCATGAACTCGGTATCGACGGTGACGAATTCGGCTTTTGCCTGCCGCTCGCAAAAAGCGGCGAGCTCGTCAGTCTTCGCGATCAACGTCATAGGTCTGCTATACAATAGATCGGCGATCGAGGGGAGGGCAGCGCCAGCTGCTTGGGAAAGCCGATGAGCAGCGCTGACGCGCGGCCGGCCGTCGTCGCGATTTCCCTGGACGGCGATAAGCGCTGCCTCGAGACCCGCTCGGCTCTGCTGTTCCGGTTGTGGCTCGCGGGGGCCTCACGGCGCCACGTCTGGGCTCGAAAGCGGAGCTGCGTCGGGGCCCATCGTCGAGTTTCGTGCCGCGGCTCTGCGCGTCTTGACAAAGGCCTCGCCGTCTCGGCTTTTTCCGGCCCATGCATCAATATCGCACTACCACCTGCGGCGCTTTGCGCCTTACCAACGCTGGCGGCGAGACCCGCATCGCCGGCTGGGTCCACCGCAAGCGCGACCACGGCCAGCTGCAGTTTATTGATCTGCGCGATCATTACGGCATCACGCAATGCGTGATCGACGTGTCCTCGCCGCTTTTTGCCAAAGTCGACGCGCTGCGCCTCGAAAGCGTTATCTCGGTGAGCGGCACGGTCGTCCAGCGCTCCGCGGATACGGTCAATGCCAGGCTGCCGACCGGCGAGATCGAGCTGCAGATCAAGACGATCGATGTGCTCTCCGAGGCGGAGCCGCTACCCTTCCCGGTGAATGCGGACGCGGATTATCCCGAGGATATGCGGCTGCGCTACCGCTTCCTCGATTTGCGGCGCGAGCATCCGCACGCGAATCTGATCTTGCGCTCGAAGGTGATCGCCTCGATCCGCCACCGCATGATCGAGCAGGGCTTCATCGAGTTCCAGACGCCTATTCTGACCGCGAGCTCGCCGGAAGGCGCGCGCGATTATCTCGTGCCGAGCCGGCTGCATCCGGGCAAGTTCTACGCGCTCCCGCAGGCACCGCAACAGTTCAAGCAATTGCTGATGGTCGCGGGCTTTGACCGCTATTTCCAGATCGCGCCTTGCTTCCGCGACGAGGCGAGCCGCGCCGATCGCTCGCCCGGGGAGTTCTATCAGCTCGATCTCGAAATGTCTTTCGTGACGCAGGACGATGTCTTTGCCGCGATCGAGCCGGTGATGACCGGTATCTTCGAGGAATTCGGCAACGGTCGCACCGTGACGAAAGCGCCTTTTCCGCGCATTCCTTATGCCGAGGCGCTGGCAAAATACGGATCCGACAAGCCCGATCTGCGCAATCCGATCGAGATGTGCAATGTCACCGAGACATTCCGCGGCTCGGGCTTCAAGATTTTCGCCTCGCAGATCGCAGCCGATCCGAAAGTCCAGGTCTGGGCTATCCCCGGCCCGACCGGCGGCAATCGCGCCTTCTGCGACCGCATGAATTCCTGGGCGCAGGGCGAAGGTCAGCCCGGCATGGGCTACATCTTCTTCCGCGAGGGCGAGGAGGGCGGCGCCGGCCCGGTCGCGCGCAACCTCGGCACGGAGCGGACCATTGCGCTTCGCGATGCCCTCGGCCTCAAGAATGGCGATGCCGTGTTCTTCGTCTGCGGCGTGCCGGACGTCTTCCGGCAATTCGCCTCGGCAGCGCGGGTGAAGATCGGCAGTGAGCTCAACCTGACGCGCAGCGGCGTTTTCGAATTCTGCTGGATTACTGATTTCCCGATGTACGAGCTCGACGAAGAGACCAAGCAGATCGTCTTCAGCCACAATCCGTTCTCGATGCCGCAGGGCGGGCTAGAGGCGCTCGAGACGCAGGACCCGCTGACCATCAAGGCGTTCCAATACGACATCGTCTGCAACGGCGTCGAGCTAAGCTCGGGCGCGATCCGCAACCATCGTCCCGACATCATGTATAAGGCCTTCGCGATCGCGGGCTACAAGAAGGAAGATGTCGAGGCGCGTTTCGGCGGCATGCTCAACGCCTTCAAATACGGGGCACCGCCGCATGGTGGTTCGGCGCCGGGCATCGATCGCATCGTGATGCTCTTGGCCGACACGCCCAACATTCGCGAGATCGTCGCCTTCCCGATGAATCAACAGGCGCAGGATCTGTTGATGCAGGCGCCGGCGGAAGTCACGATCGAACGCCTGCGCGAATTGCATATCCGGCTGGCGTTGCCGCCAGAGAAGAAAAGCTAAGCGTCTTCGCGCTCGTCGACCGGCGCCCAGGCGTTGCGGCGCTTGTCCTCGTACATCGCCATGTCGGCACGGTGAAGCACGATCTCCTCGCTTTCGGTGCCGTCGAAAGCAGCGAGACCGAAGCTTGCCCCGATGCCGAGCGTGCCGATCACGCGGCCAAGCCACTGGCACTTGCGCTTCGCCGCTGCCCGCGAAAGCCCGACCAGCATCAGGGCGAATTCGTCGCCGCCCATACGCGCGGCGGCATCCATCTTGCGGATTTTGCGGCGCAGGATCGTGCCGAGCCGGCGCAACAACTCGTCGCCCTGGGCATGGCCCAGCAGATCGTTCACTTTCTTGAAACCATCGAGATCGCAGACGACGATCACGCCGCCGGGCCCGCCACGCCTGGCCGAAGCGTTGGCACGCGCGAACGCGCCGAGAAAGCCGTGGCGGTTGAGGAGGCCGGTCAACTCGTCGCTGCTGATCATCGTCTCCAAATGGGCGATGCGCTGCTCGAGTGTCATCACGCGTTCATGTGCCGCTGCGCTGAGATCGTGCGCCCAAGCGAGCAGCGTGGCGTGATCGGCATTCGCCGGCGGAACCAGATTGAGGTGGCGTGCCGGACGCGACGACGCGAAAGCATCGTCGCTCTTGTGAAGCTTCAAAGCAGCGGCAGACATGACGAGTCGATCCCCCAAGAAAGCAGCCTCGGCGGAGCAATCGGCGTGCCACTCAAATCGGCCGGAATCTTGCCGCTTTTTTGCCGCGACGCCCGGCAAGATTTGCCGATCGCGGCAGAGCTTGCCCGCAATGCGATCCGAGGAATGGCGCGCGCTATCGTCCTCGCGTGAAGCGTGACATACTGGCTATGATGATCGTGACGAAGTTTCGGCCGCTACGGTGGGAAATGGTTGCAAAGACCTACAGAATGCGCAGGCTTGTCGGTCTCACGGCGTTCGGCGTCCTGCTCGTGGTCTCGCCGGCCGGTGCGGTCGATATCTCGCCACATCGCGCCCTCTACAGCCTCACCCTCGACAGCACGAAGACCCAGGGCGGCGGCGTCGCCGCTGCCAGCGGCGCGATGTATTACGAATGGGGGGAGGCTTGCGACGGCTGGACGGTCGACCAACGTTTTCGCTTGCGTGTGGTCTATGCCGAGGAGGGCGCCGTTTCGATCAACTCGTCGCTGTTGACCTGGGAGTCGAAGGACGGGCTGCGCTACAAATTCAACGAGAAGCGGCTGCGTAACGGCAACGTCGAGGACGACATCCACGGCGAGGCGAATCTCGACGGCAAGGACAAGGGGGGCGCCGCGCAATTCGACAAGCCCGACCCAACCAAGCTGACTCTGGCGCCCGGCGTGCTATTCCCGACCATGCATACGCTGGTGCTGATCGAGCATGCGCAGGCGGGAGACGCCTTCCTTGCGCGCAAGGTGTTCGACGGTGCGGCGGTCGAGAATGCCGGGCAGATCACCGCAGTGATCGGGCCGCAGCTCAAGCCCGATCCGAACCCGACCAAGCCGCTCGACAATCCGTTGCTGCAACGTCCGTCCTGGCGTGTCAGCCTGGCTTTCTTCCCCGCCGATTCCAAAAAAGGCGATGTCGAGACCCCCGATTACCAGCTTTCCATGCGGCTCCTGGACAATGGTGTGTCGCAGGACATGACCCTCGACTACGGCGATTATGTGTTGAAGGCGAAGCTCGACGATATCGAGGCGCTGCCGAAGCCGGGTTGCTAACCGTCGCTCCTACTGATCGGGCGCGACGACGACGTTCACGAATCCACCGGGCCGCTGCGCCATATCGGCGAGCGCGTCGCCGATCCCCGCCAAAGGATAGATGCGCGTCGTCCAGACGCTCAGATCGAGCACGCCCACGCGCGCCATCTCGGCCATCAGTCGTCCTTCGGCGACGGTGAACCAATTCGAACCGTGGTAGCCGAGACCCTGGCTCATGAAGCGCATTGGCTCGATCGCAAGCGGCTCGGTGAGACCGCCGATATTGATCGCGATGCCGCCGCGCTTGAGGCCGCCCATCGCCGCGATCGCGGTCGCGACCGGTCCGCCGCGGCCGGCACTGCAATCGAGCACGACATCGACGCCGCGTCCCTCGGTGCCGGCTCGCAGCCAGGCCGCCGCGTCTCCCTCGCCGAGTGCCAGGGTGTCGATCCGCCGCGGCGCCAGCGCCTTGAGCTTATCGAGGATCGCGCGATTGCGACCGAAGCCGAGGATGCGGGTCGCGCCCATTGCGAGCGCCAGCATGACCGCGCCGACGCCGAGAGTGCCGGTGACGCCGTTGATGGCGACCGAACTCCCCGCGCCGACACCGCCCTTGGGTAGACCCGCATAGGAGGTGCCGAGATAGCCGAAACGCGCTCCTTGGGCGAAGCTCACCTCGGGCGGCAATTTGACCAGGTTGCGGGGCGACGCGGTGATGATCTCGCACAGGCCGCCATAGGGATATTCTTCGAGTCGCTTCAGCCCGTTCGGTGAGAAGGCGAAATAGCCGCGCAGTGCCCCGTTGCGGCAGAGCAGGTAGTTGCCTTCGAGGCATTCGTTGCAACTACCGCAGGACAGGAAGGGGTCGACATAGACGCGATCGCCGACCGCGATGTCGGCGAGCCCGTCGGGTGCCTCGAGCACGATCCCGGCAGCATCGAGGCCCATCACGGCGGGCATCGGTGGCAGCGGGAACCAACCCTTGCCGCCGACGATCGCGTTCATCGCGGGAATGATCGCGCAGGCTTTCACTTCGACCAGCACATCCTGCTCGCGGCGCCGTGGCCGCTCGATCCGGTCGATCGTGAACGCCTCGCCTGGTTTGTGAAGGCGGGCGGCACGCATGTCGTGGCTGGCCATGATTTCATCTCGATGAGGGTGCAGCGATCCAGCGCCGCGTTGTGGGCGCATCATGCGAAGGCCGCTTATTGAGGTCAATCGCGCGGTCTAGGCTAGTCGATCGTTGTCGTCCCGCTATTGCGCAGCGTGCGCTCGACGCGCTCGGCGTCATAGATCGCCAGGAGGGTGAAGCCGGTATCGTCGGTGCTGCGAAAGCGATGCCAGGTACCGGCTTCAACCGATACCGTGTCGAAAGGCCTGAGATCGGCCGGCGCCATTCCCTCGATCTCGACAACGCAATCGCCGGCAAGCACGACGATCATCTCGTTACAATTGTGACGGTGGAACTCGACCGCGTGACCGGCGGGGAAGCTTACCGTGTTGGTTTTGATGCGGGCGCCGCAGCTTTCCTTGTCGACCAGCGGCCGGATCACCGCGCCATTGGGCATGCGACGCTCCGGAATCTCGTCCAATTTGAGCACGCGACTAAGCGCCATGATTGTTCCTCCTATCGGGTCGCCTTGTCGGGGCTGGGGAGGAGCTCTGACCATAACCAAGCCGCACCGCGCACGCCGCTCGAATCGCCCCAACGCGGCGGTACGAGCTTCGTCGCGACGCTGTCCGAGAAGACATAGTCGCCCCAGCGGGCCGGCACGTCGCGGTAGAGCGCGGCGATCTGCCCAAGCCCGCCGCCGAGCACGATGATCTCGGGATCGAGCAGGTTGATCACGGTCGCGAGCGCCCGAGCCAGCCGATCGACGTAGCGGGCGAGAGCCGCGATTGCCGCCGTTTCGCCCAACGCGGCGCGGGCGGCGATGGCGCTTGCTTCCTCCTCATGGCAGGTCAGGGCCTCATAGGCACGGGTCAGCCCCCCGCCGTTGAGGAAGGTCTCGGTGCAGCCCTGCTTGCCGCAATAGCAGGCGGTGCCCGGGCGTTCGTCGTCCTGCGGCCACGGCAAGGGCGAATGGCCCCATTCGCCAGCGATCGCGTTGACCCCGGTCAATACCTTGCCGTCGACCACGATTCCGCCGCCCACGCCGGTGCCGAGGATGACGCCGAACACCACCCGGGCGCCTTGGGCAGCGCCGTCAACCGCCTCGCTCAGGGCGAAGCAATTCGCGTCATTGGCAAGACGCACCGGGCGGCCCAACGCGGCCGCCAGATCGCGGTCGAAGGGTCGGCCGATCAAGCAGGTGGAGTTGGCGTTCTTGACCAGCCCCGTGGCGGGAGAAAGCATGCCGGGTATGCCGATCCCGATGCCGGCGGCGGGGCCGAGATCGGCCTCGATACCCGTCACCAGGGCTTTGACGGTCGCGATGATGCCCGAATAATCGCCAGCGGGCGTGGGCATGCGGCGGCGCAGCCGGATCGAGCCGTCGGTCTCCAGCGCCGCTGCCTCGATCTTGCTGCCGCCGATGTCGATTCCCAGACGCATCGTTGTCCGCGCTTATTCGTTAACCGGTTAACCTGATGTTAAGCTTCTTTAAAGCAAAGATACCAAGTTGCCCGCTCTCCCGCCGGAAAACGGGCCGGGCGTGCGCCCGCGCGTGATGCTCTTATTAACGGTTGCGCGCCTAAGATCGCCTGCCGCTCTGCACCAATAGCAGGCGGCGGGGGCAAGGACAGATGATGGCCAAGCGGGTACTCATTGTCGAAGACAATGATTTGAACATGAAGCTCTTCCATGACCTTCTCGAGGCACATGGCTACGACATCCTGCAAACCAAGGATGGCATGGAAGCACTGCAACTCGCGCGCCAGCATCATCCCGACCTTATTCTCATGGACATTCAGCTTCCCGAAGTCTCGGGGCTCGAAGTCACGAAGTGGATCAAAGAAGACGACGACCTCAAGGCAATCCCGGTGATCGCGGTCACCGCTTTCGCCATGAAGGGCGACGAGGAAAAGATCCGTGAGGGCGGCTGCGAGGCCTATATCGCCAAGCCGATCTCGGTGGCAAATTTCCTTCAGACGGTCGCGCGCTTCTGCGCCTGAGGCACAACGGTTATGTCTGCCAGAATTCTTGTCGTCGACGATGTCGACGTGAACGTGAAAGTGCTCGATGCCAAGCTGACGAGCGAATATTTCAGCGTACTCAGCGCGAATGACGGGCTGACCGCGTTGAAGATCGCCCAGGCCGAACATCCCGATCTCATCCTGCTCGATGTGATGATGCCGCGGATGGACGGGTTCGAGACCTGCAAGCGCCTGAAGGCCGATCCGCGTACTGCCGATATCCCGGTGGTGATGGTGACGGCGCTCTCAGAGCCCTCCGACCGCGTGCGCGGCCTCGAAGCCGGCGCCGACGACTTTCTCACCAAGCCGGTCAACGACATCGCGCTTTTCGCGCGCGTGCGCTCGCTCGTCCGACTCCGTCGCACCATGGAAGAGTGGCGCCACCGCGAGGACATTTGCGGCCGCTTCAATTCGATGATTGAGAAGAGCGCGCCGCAAGAGAATACCAGTCCGGCGCGCGTCATGCTGTGGGAGGAGAACGCTTTCGCCGCCGCACGCATCGCCGAGATGCTTGGGCCGCTGGTGAGCGAGACGGTGCGCCCGTCGACCGCCGAGGATTTCGCCGCGACTTGTGATGATTCGATCGAGCTCGTCATTCTCAGCATGGCGGGCAGGGTCGACGCGTTGCGCGTCGTCTCGCAGCTCCGCGCCAACGAGGCGAGCCGCCTTGTGCCGATTCTCCTGATCGCC
>DASXCX010000110.1:0-14783 GCA_036490955.1 Allostellaceae bacterium
GATCGAGACCTTGGCCTGGGCGATGAGGTTCTCGAGCTCGAGCGCCTCGACGAGATCGCTGTTCCAGATCAGCGAGCGGTCGTTGACGACGAGATCGCGCACCGAGCCGGCGATGTCGTCGATCTTGCGCCGGCCGTTCTCCAACGTCTCGGCGGTGCGGAACACGGCGCAGTCTTCCTGCATCACTTTTTGCATCGCCAAGCGTATCTCGCCGGTCTTGAGCTTGCCCTTGGCGTTGCGGACGCGGTCGAACCGCGCCAGTGCCTTGTCGTCGACCGCAGCGGCGAGCGGCTTATGCCCTTGGCCGGGCTTCACGATCTGCGCCGTGCGCAGCGCCGCGGCGCGACCGAAGACGACGATATCGAGCAGCGAGTTGGTGCCGAGACGGTTGGCGCCATGCACCGAGACGCAAGCCGCCTCGCCGATCGCCATGAGGCCGGGCACGATATGCTCGGGATCGGCGGCCGTCGGCGCGATCGCCTCGGCGTGATAATTCGTCGGTATGCCGCCCATGTTGTAATGCACGGTCGGCAGGATCGGGATCGGCTCTTTCGTCACCTCGACGCCGGCAAAGATTCTCGCGGTCTCGGAGATGCCCGGCAGCCGCTCGTGCAGCACCTTGGGATCGAGATGCTCGAGATGCAGCATGATGTGATCCTTCAAAGGACCGCAGCCGCGGCCCTCGCGGATCTCGATCGTCATCGCGCGGCTGACGACGTCGCGCGAGGCGAGGTCTTTCGCCGACGGCGCATAGCGCTCCATGAAGCGCTCGCCTTCGGAGTTGGTGACATAGCCGCCTTCGCCGCGTGCGCCTTCGGTGATGAGACAGCCCGCGCCGTAGATGCCGGTCGGATGGAATTGGATGAATTCCATATCCTGCAGCGGCAAGCCGGCGCGCAGCACCATCGCGTTGCCATCACCGGTGCAAGTATGCGCCGAGGTACAGGAGAAATAGGCGCGGCCGTACCCGCCCGTCGCCATCACCACCATATGCGCACGGAAGCGATGCAGCGTGCCGTCTTCGAGATTCCAGGCGAGGACACCACAGCAAGTGCCGTCTTCGTCCATCACCAGATCGATGGCGAAATATTCGACAAAAAACTCTGCCTGCGCCTTCAAGCATTGCTGATAGAGCGTGTGGATGATGGCATGGCCGGTGCGATCGGCCGCCGCCGCCGCACGCTTCGCCATTTCTTTTCCGTAATTGACGGTGTGACCGCCGAAAGGCCGCTGGTAGATGCGGCCGTCCTCGGTGCGCGAGAAGGGTACGCCGAAATGTTCGAGCTCGTAGACCGCGGGGATCGCCTCGCGGCACATATATTCGATCGCGTCCTGGTCGCCGAGCCAGTCCGACCCCTTGACGGTGTCGTACATGTGCCAGCGCCAATCATCCTCGCCCATGTTGCCGAGCGCAGCGCCGATGCCGCCTTGCGCCGCGACGGTGTGGCTGCGTGTCGGGAAGACCTTGGTGACGCAAGCCGTCTTGAGCCCGGCCGCGGCCATGCCGAGCGTTGCGCGCAGCCCGGCGCCGCCGGCGCCGACGACGATGACATCGTACAGGTGTTCGGTGACGGGATAGGCTTGCGGCATCGTGTGTCAGCCCTGAAAGGCGATGCGCAGCACCGCGAAAATGCCGGCGGCGGCGAGCGCGAAAGCGACGAATTTGTTGAGCACGAGCAGCGTGATCTTCGACCACTCGCTATGGACATAGTCCTCGATCACGACCTGCACGCCGAGCGCCATATGATAGAAGGCGGCGATCAGCAGCAGCACGGTGGCGATCGCGGCAAACGGGCCGTGCAGCCACAGGACGACCGCGGCGCGCGGCGCGCCGGTGAGGCTGATCACCTCGATCACGAACCACAGCAACAGCGGGATCAGCGCGACGGCGGTGAGGCGCTGCGCCCACCAATGCGCGACGCCTTCCTTGGCCGAGCCAAGGCCCATCACCCGGCCGAGAGGGCTGCGGAGACGCGTATCGGCCATCGCTAGCCCCGCACCATGTAAGCCGCGATCCAGGTGATCAGCGTCAGGACGAAGCTCGCCGCGACGACGGTCCAGCCGGAGGCGTAAGTGGTCTTGAGCTCGAAGCCGTGGCCCGCATCCCAGAAGAGATGCCGGATGCCGTTGCAGAGGTGATAGAACAGCGCCCAGCTCCAACCCAACAGCAGCAGCCGGCCGAACCAGGAATACCAGAAGGCCTGCGCGACGCCGAACGCGTCATTTCCCGTCGCAGCGGCGAGCAGCCACCAGACGAGGAAGACTGTGCCGACAGCCAGCGCCAAGCCGGTCGCCCGATGGAAGATCGAGAGAACCGAGGTGAGTTGCCACTTATAGACTTGAAGATGCGGCGACAGCGGCCGTTGAACTTGCGACATCCGGGGATTCTCGGCTCGATCGCGGGGCGGGCAAAAGCGGCGTTGGTTTAACCCGCGTGGTCGGCCAAGTCAACCAACCGCAGCCCTCCTATGCAGCCCCAAGAGCCTCGATTGCTGCTGCCATATCAAGGGTTTGCTGAGCCGTTTCGCCCTCGACGATGCGCCGGCGCTTGCGGCAGGACGCCGATGCCGCTTTCGTCTGGCTCGCCATTCGGCGATGGAGAACTCCGCGGTGGACAGCCGTTCATGCGCACCTATCTTTTGCCTCGCGGTCGTATTCGGCGCGATCGATCTTATCGCGGCAACATCCTTCGTCGAGGCGGACGCGGCAATCGCGGTCAATGATCCGCGCTGAGCGCGGCGATCGCGGTCCCGAGATCGAGGACATGCTGCGCTGTATCAGCGTGAAGCTGCTCGATCATCCGGCCATCGAGCGAAGCGACGGCACGGCCGTCGGCTTTCGCCGCGGCATAAGCCTCGACGACACGCTGAGCCGCCGCGATCTCCTCGACGTTCGGCGCGAAAGCCGTGTTTGCCGGTGCGATCTGATTGGGATGGATCAGCGTCTTGCCGGCGAAGCCGAGATCGCGTCCCTGGCGGCAAGCGGCAGTAAAAGCGTCGAGATCCTTGAAATCGGGCGACACCGAATCGAGCGGATCGAGGCCGTGCGCGCGTGCCGCCAGCACACAAATCTGCAGCGCGGTCATCAAGGTCGAGCGGTCGGGCATCACGCGGGTGCGCAGATCCTTGCCGAGATCCTCGGTACCCATGACGAGCGCCCGAAGATGCGGCGTCGACGAGGCGATCGCCTCGGCGCGCATAAAGGCAAGCGGCACTTCCATCATCGCCCAGAGCGGCATGCGATGCTCCAGACCCGCGCCGGCGAGCATCGCCTCGGCCGATAGGACATCGTCGGGCCCGTCGACTTTGGGCAGCAGCACGGCGGCGATCGGTAGATGGGCGGCAAAGCGCAGATCATCGTCCTGCCAAGGCGTCTCGGCGCCATTGACGCGGAGGACGAGCTCGCGCTTGCCATAGCCGCCGGCTCTGAGCGAGGCGGCGATCTGCGTGCGCGCCGCGAGCTTCGCATCGGGCGCAACCGAATCCTCGAGGTCTAAGATCAGCGCGTCGGCCGGAAGTTCGCGCGCTTTCTCCTGCGCCCGAGCATTGGTGCCGGGCAAAAAGAGAACGCTGCGGCGCGGCGGGTGCGACGATCTTCCCAGCCCCGCCATCGCGTCACATCGCCTTTTGCGGCGCTTTCGCCGAGGCCTTGCCGCCGGTGAGGAAATCGCGCGTCAGCACTTCGGCGATCTGCACCGCGTTGAGCGCCGCGCCTTTGCGCAGATTGTCGGCGACGATCCAGAGGTTGAGGCCGTTCGGCACGGTTGGATCCTTGCGAATGCGGCTGACATAGGTCGCATCTTCGCCCGCGACCTCCGCCGGCGTGACGTAACCTTCATTGGCGCGATGATCGACGACCACGACGCCTTCGGCTTCCTGCAGCGCCTTGCGCGCGACAGCTTCGTCGATCGGCCGCTCGCATTCGATATTCACCGCCTCGGCATGGCCGATGAATACCGGCACACGTACGCAGGTCGCCGTGACCGCGATCTCGGCATCGAGAATCTTCTTGGTTTCGACCACCATCTTCCACTCTTCCTTGGTCGATCCGTCGTCCATGAAGACGTCGATATGCGGGATCACATTGAATGCGATCTGCTTGGTGAAAAGCTCCGGCTTCGCCGCGTCGTTCACATAGATGCCGCGCGTCTGGGTGAAGAGCTCGTCCATCGCCGCGCGTCCCGCGCCCGATACCGACTGATAGGTCGAGACGACGATACGCTTGATCTTCGCCAAGTCGTGCAGCGGCTTCAACGCCACGACCATCTGGATGGTCGAGCAATTGGGATTGGCGATGATGCCCTTCTTGGTGTGTTGCGCGATCGCCTGCGGATTGACCTCGGGCACGACCAGGGGCACGTCCTTGTCCATGCGGAAAAAGGAGGTGTTGTCGATCACCACCGCACCGGCCTTGGCGGCGCGCGGCGCATGGACGGCCGAGACCTTGGCGCCCGGCGAGAAGAGGGCGATATCGATGCCCTTGAAATCGAATTTCTCGAGATCCTGGACCTTCAGCACGTCTTTTTCGCCGAAGGAGACCTCGCCACCGGCAGTCCGCGCCGACGCGACAGCATGGATCTCCGATACCGGAAAATTACGCTCGGCGAGGACACCAAGCATTTCACGGCCAACATTCCCGGTGGCGCCGACCACCGCGACCTTATACGCCATAGGCTCGCTCCTGATTGATAAGCCCACCTAGCCGAATTGGCGGGTGTTTGACAAGCCTGGCTCCGTCGGATCGGCTTATAATCGCGCCCTAACCCAAGGAATCGGTCATGAACAACATTCTCGTCCGCAATTGGTGGGCCCTGGCGCTGCGCGGCGCCGCGGCGGTGATTTTCGGCCTCATCGCCTTCGCTTTGCCGGGGGTGACGTTGACCGTGCTGGTGCTGTTCTTCGCGGCCTATCTGTTGGTCGACGGCGTCTTTGCGCTGATCGCCGGCCTCCGCGCTGCCGAGCGTCACGAGCGCTGGGGCGCGCTGGCACTCGAGGGCGTCCTCGACCTCGTGGCCGGGGCGCTGGTCGTCATGTGGCCGGGCCTGACCCTGGTGGTGTTCATCTATATGGCCGCTTTCTGGGCCCTGGTCAGCGGCATCGCGCTGTTGGTAGCCGCTTTCCGCCTGCACCGGCAGCACGGCGAATGGATGATGATCCTCGCCGGACTGCTGTCGATCGCTTGGGGCGTCCTGGTGGCGCTGTTCCCCATCGCGGGCATATTGGTGTGGGCTTGGTGGATTGGGGCCTATGCGCTGATCTTCGGTGTCACCATGCTAGTCCTGGCATTCCGGTTGCGAAAACATCACCAGGGCTAGGCGCATGGCTGCTCGGCTTGACCGGGTGGGCAACGGCGGTCCAGTCTGCGCCTGGCTCTAGGCCTTGTGGAGACCCGCATGAGCGTGATCCCGGTCGAAAAGAAACAAACCCCCGCCGCTTTGCGCGCCCGCAAGGGCGGGACGCCGATCGTTTCCCTCACTGCCTATACCGCCTCGCAGGCGCGTATCCTCGATCCGCATTGCGATCTGCTGCTGGTCGGCGATTCGCTCGGCATGGTGGTCTATGGCCTCGACAGCACCTTGCCGGTCACCTTGGCGATGATGATCGCCCATGGCGCGGCGGTCGTGCGCGGCGCGGCCAAGGCATGCGTGATCGTCGACATGCCCTTCGGCACTTACCAGGAAAGCCCCGCTCAAGCTTTCGGGAACGCGGCGCGAATCCTCGCCGAGACCGGCTGCTCGGGTGTGAAGCTCGAGGGCGGCGCCGTTATGGCTGAAACCATCCGCTTTCTCACGGCGCGCGGCATTCCGGTGCTGGCGCATGTCGGGTTGCAGCCGCAATCGGTCCATGCTCTCGGCGGCTTCCATGCCCAGGGCCGCACCGAGGCCGATGCGGCGCGTGTGATCGCTGATGGCGAGGCAGTCGCCGAAGCGGGCGCTTTCGCGATCGTGGTCGAGGGCACGGCCGAGCCTGTTGCGCGCAAGCTGACAGAACTCGTTGCGGTGCCGACGATCGGCATCGGCGCCTCCGCGGCCTGCGACGGCCAGATCCTCGTGATCGATGACATCCTCGGCACCTTTGCCGGCTTCAAGCCTCGTTTCGTCAAGCGCTACGCCGAGCTCTCCGGGGCAATCTCTGCCGCCGCCGCGGCCTACGCCGACGATGTGCGCACGCGCCGCTTTCCCGGCCCCGAGCATGTCTATGGCGCGGCACCCGCCGAAAAGCGCAAGCCCGGCGAAAAAGCCGCGAGCTAGATTTTAAACAAGAGCAAGAAGCTGCCCGGTAAGTAAGCGGGGTTTGTTTATCGGCCCTGCGCTGCAGAATCAGCCGCTCGGCGCGAAGCCTTTGCCGATCATGCAGCGATTGATGATATCGCTTGTGCGGTTGTGGTTCTCGGCGGCGAATTCCGACACCTGCGTGCTCATAACGCCGGTCTGGCGCCAGTCATTGCCGCGCGTCGCCATGATGTCGCTCATAATGTTGGTGTCCCGCTCGGTCGCGGCGCGCGCCTCGCTCTGACATTCCGATAGCTCGGCAGCCGTCTGCTGCGGCGAGGTGCCGGAACGGGTCCAATCGCCTGCGCCCGCGCAACCCGTAACGACCACTGCCAGCGCCACAAGGATGGATTGTCTCAAGGCTCGGTCCCTTTCTCGGCTGCTGCGACAAGGAGAGCCGCGGCAAGGTTCGGTTAACGATCGGGCTTTAGAGTAGCGCGAGATTAAGCATAAATCTCGCCCTCAATGCACCGAAACATGACGACCGATCATTGGCTTGGTCGATTCTCCCTGACCATGCTGCTTATGGCTCTTTCGAGCTGCAACGCGTGGCAGAATCGGACCGAGTTTGCCGCGCCGCAGAGCCGCTGGCCGGCGAGCTATCCGTCGCCGGTCGCGGCCGATGCGCCGCCGCCGCCCATTCAGGCGCAGTATTGCTACCGAACGCTCGCCGCGGTCGATTGCTATACCGAGGCCCGCCCCGACCGCATCGCCGGCTATACCGGCGCCTATCCCGATCCGAGCAGCGTTGCCGCGGCGGCGCCGTATTCGGCGCCGGCACGCAAACCAATCATCGCGCCGCTGCTGCCGTAAGATCAGAAGCGGCCGGCCTGATAGTCCGTGATCGCCTGACGGATTTGCTCTTGCGTGTTCATCACGAAGGGACCGTAGCGCACGACCGACTCGTTGAGCGGCTGGCCGGCGACGAGCAGCACCCGTGTCGGCGCGCTCTTCGCCGCAGACAGCGCGACACGGCTGCCATCGCCGAGCACGGCAAGCGTGCCGCGCGGTACCACGCGATCACCGATCGCGGCCTCACCCTCGAAGGGATAGGCGAAGACATGCTGGCCGAGCGGCAGATCGAAGCTCGCCGATGTGCCTGCCGGTAACTCGACATCGAGATAGGTCGGTGCGGTAGCAATGCCTTTAACCGGGCCGACGACGTTGCCGACCTGGCCGGCGACGATATGCACCTTCACGCCGCCGGGCAGTTCGGCGACCGGGACCTGTTCGGGCTCGAATTCCTGGTAGCGCGGCTCGGTCATCTTGTCGGCCGCTGGCAGATTGACCCAAAGCTGGAAGCCCCACATCAGCCCCTCTTCTTGTTCGGGCATTTCCGAATGGACGATGCCGCGGCCCGCCGTCATCCATTGCACGCTGCCGGGTCGCAGCAAGCCGCTATGGCCTTTGTTATCGCCATGGCGCATGCGGCCGGCGAGCATATAGGTCACGGTCTCGAAGCCGCGATGCGGATGATCGGGAAAGCCGCCGATATAATCGGCGCCGTCCTCGGAACGGAATTCGTCGAGCAACAAGAATGGGTCGAGCTCGCCGAGCGCATGATTGCCGATAACGCGGTTGAGCTTGACGCCCGCGCCGTCGCTCGTCGGCTGGCCCTGCGATAATTTCACCACCTGGCGGACATCGCCGGTCTGGTCGAGCATGATCTAGCCCTCTCAATGAAATTGCTTGAGGGGTTATATAGGCATTCGGCCAAGGGCCGGCATCACCGGCACTCTTCGGCCCACCCTTAAGACGCTTTCGAACTTACGATGCTTTCGGGGCTTCGACGAGATCGTCGAGCTTGTCGCGCAGCGTCTTCGCCTTGTCGCTGGGCAGCGCGTAAATCCAGGGCGCGACCTTGGTATTGAGATCGGTCGCGGCTTTCGCGCCGTCCCCGGTGCCCGTGGCAGTGATCTTCGCCCAACTCTTGCCGTCCTTATCGGCGAGATCGATCGCGATCGTCTCGCCATTGACGGCCACGAACTGCGCATGGCTGACGCCGCTGGTCGGGAAGGAAAAATTCTTCGCCGGGGCGACGTCATCGAGCTGCAGCTTGTCCAGCGTGCCCGCCGCATCGTCGAGAACGCTGTCGTATTTGAGCTTCTTATCCTTCGGCATGTTCGCGAGAGCGAGCTTGTCGCCAACCTTGTCGCGGCTGATGGTGATGCTGCTGCCATCGGCTTGCGCCAGCACGAGCTTTTGTACTTGCGCCCCCGGCAGATCGAGCAATGCTTTGTCGAGCCAGTCGGCTGTGTTGCCGGCGAGATCGAGCTTACCGCGGGCCAGCCAGGATTGCGCCGTGCCTGGCTTCCTCACATAGACGCCACCCTCGCCGCTGCCGAGTTGATCGTCGCGATGCTTGCCGGTGATGATGTCGCCCATCAGCGCGCCTTTGGTGTCGGCGAGCGTGACCATGGTGGATTTCGAGTCCTTGCCGCCGGCATCCTCGACCTCGAGCCGAGCATAAGACGCCGCCTTCGCGGTTTTGGGCTCGACATAGGTGAGATCGGCGAGACCCAGGAGCGCCTGACGCACCTTGGTCACGTTGGCGGCATAATTGCCGCGCTCCTCGATCGACCAGTTCTCGCCGTCGCGCACCAGCGTCGTCTTCTGGTCGGCATGGACGAGCGCCATGCGGCCGACATCGCCGAGTCGCGACGTGACTTCGGGCAGCACCGGCTTGCCGGCGAGCGGGTCGGGTTGCGGCCCCGTCGTGCGCGTCACCACCACGGCAAGCGCGGCGGCCAGCACGGTCACCGCGACCAAAGCGACGAGGCCTTTGTGCTGCATGACGTTCCCCTTACGCGACCGCGGCGCCGCGCGCCTGACGTTTGCGCCGACGGAAACGCACCCAGCCGATGATGAGCGCGACAATGGCGACGAGGATCGGCACCAGCGCGATATTGAAGAATTCTGTGACCGCCTGCAGCCGGTTGATATCCTGGCGCAGCGCGAGTTGAACTTGGCGCAATTGCTGGCGGATCGACAGCATGTCGGTGCGGAAATTGTCGATCGCCTGCTCTTGCTCGTTGGCCAGGGCGACGCCCGGCCGGCCGCCCTGATCTTGGACCTGCTTGATCTTGTCCTGCGTGTCCTTGAGCTTGGTCTGCAGATCCTTCTCGGTCGCCTGATAGCGCGCGTCGGCGGCACGCTGGATGTTATCGACCAGCGTGAAGGGCCGCGCCGAGGTGCCGCGGCTGCGCAGCGCGATGAGATCATCGCCACCAGCCAGCGAATCGAGCGCGTTGGCGACGAAATCGCCGTTATTCGCAACCGGAATGACGACGGTCTGGCCGAAGAAGTCCTGGCTCTGCTCCCAGAAGCGATCCTCGAGCACATCGGTGTCGGCGACGACGATCACGTCGATCGGCTTGGCTGAGGTCTTTATCTGCGGCGGTCCCGCGGGCGCCGGCTTCGCCGCATCGGCGGATTTGGCATCGGCCGGCTTCGCGCTGTCGTCTTTCTTGTCTTTGGCGTCTTTCTCGTCCTTCGGCGAACCATCGGGGAAGGCCGTCTCGGCCGTGCCGGTTACCTGTGCCGCGAGCACCAGCTTCTCGCCGCTTGGCTTGAAATCGTGGAGCAAGCCGCCGACATCGGGCACGCCACCAACGCCCTTGATCCGCGCGACATCGATCGGCATCGAATCGATCGACGTGGTGATCAGCGGCGTGAACGTCGTCTTCGCATCTTTCGCCGGCTCGAGGATGCCCGCCGACGCCATGTTGATATGCGTCAGATCGGCGGTGATCGGGCTTTCGTGATTGAGATCCTGCTGATCGAGCGAGAGCCAGGCGACATAGTCCATCGCCTCGACATGCTGCTGCGTGCCCGCATTGACACGTCGCGCCGCGCGCCGGTCGCCGGCGACCTGGTTCGGGTCCATCGACAGACCCCAAGCCTTGAACAGCTTGGGCATATTGCTGTCGAGCGGCATGCCGGGCGGGTTGAGCTGGCTCGGGTGCATCTGCTGCGTTTCCGAGTTCGGATCGACGAAGACCAGTGCCTTGCCGCCGCCGAGCACATATTGATCGACCGCGTAGAGCGTCTTGTCGGAGAGGTGCTGCGGGTGCGCGATCATCAGCACGTCGACATCCGAGGGGATGCTATCCATCTCGGTCGAGAGATCCTTGATCTGATAGAGCGGCTTGAGCTGGTCGATCACCGCGTAGGGGACCATCGGCTGACCTTGCATCGCCGCCATCATGTCGCCTTCGAGCGGCAGATCGGTGACGAGGCCGATCACGGGCTTTTTGGGGAAAGCGAGGCTGTGGATCAGCTTCGTCAGGTCATATTCGAGGAACTGCTCGCGCTCCGGCTGGAAGAAGGGGATCGTCTGCAGATCGTCGGTCGAATTGGTCGCGGCGAGGCCGAAATAGATCTGCTCGCCGCCTTGGTCGAGCGGCACGCCCTGCAAACCGAAAGCGACGGCGCGATCCTCGACCGCCGAGAAAGGCAGCGGATCGAGTTCTTGCAGCTGAAGCCTGCCATTGGCCGCCGCGGCATATTCCTCGAGCATCTCGCGCACGCGCTGGGCGTAAACGCCGTAAGACGGAATCTCATTGCCGAGTTTTTTCGAGTAGTAGAAGCGCAGCACGATCGGCTCGTCGAGCTTCGTCAACGTCGCCCGCGTGCCGGCCGACAAGGTATAGAGCTTGCCCTGCGTCAGATCGATCCGCGTCGCGCCGAGCATGCGACTCGAGATGACGTTGACCGCGACGAAGAGGATCGCCGCGGAGAGCAGGCCGATGACGGCGAGGCTGCGACGTGACATCGGGCTCAATCCGCCTTCGTGAGGTCGATGATGACGGCGTTGGCGTAGAGGAAGAGCGCCATCACCGAGACGAAGAAGACCGCGTCGCGCAGATCGATCACGCCGCGCAAGATCGCGTTGAAGTGGCTGTAGAAGCTGAACGAGGCGACCGCGTCCTGGACGCCCGCCGGCGCCCAGTTCTGCAGGAAGCCGAGCACGACGGTCGAGCCGCTGACGGTGAAGAGGAAGCACACCGCCGCGGTTACCACGAACGCGATCACCTGATTTTTGGTGAGCGCCGAAAGCGCCGAGCCGATCGCGAGATAGCCGCCCGCCATCAGGAAGCTGCCGATATAGGAGGCAAGGATCACGCCGTTATCGGGGCGGCCGAGGATATTCGCGGTGATCCAGAACGGGAAAGTCAGGATCAGCGCGATGCCGGAGAATGCCCAGGCGGCGAGGAATTTCCCCATCACCGCCGCGCTCAGCGACACCGGAAGGGTGAGGAACAGCTCGATCGTGCCGCTCTTGCGCTCCTCCGCCCAGAGCCGCATCGACAGCGCCGGAATGAAGACGAGATAGAGCCAGGGATGGAAGCTGAAGAAGGCAACGAGATCGTCCTGACCGCGGTCGAAATAATTGCCGAGGAAGAAAGTCAACGAGCCGGCGAGGACGAGAAAGATCACGATGAACACGTAAGCGAGCGGCGTCGCAAAATAGCTGGCGAGCTCGCGGCGGAAGATGACCCAGGTATTGCGCATGGCTTATCGCTCAGGCTGCCGGCGCGGTGATGGCGCGGAACACATCATCGAGCCGGCCGCGCTCGACCCGCATGCCGGCGATCGGCCAGCCCGCGGTGCGCACGAGGTCGGTGACTTCGGAAACAATCGCGTGGCCCTCGCGCGGAAAGATCATCAGCCCGGCGCCTTCGGCGTCGCTGACCGGCTCGACCGATTGCACACCAGGCAGGCGCAGCAGCGCCGTCGCGGCATCGGGCGCCTCGCCCGAGATCGCGAGCCGCACCGCATTGTGATGGCGTGAGCGCGCTTCAAGCTGCGTCGGCGTGCCATCGGCCAAGAGGCGGCCTTGCGCGACGATAATCGCCCGCGTGCAGACAGCATCGACCTCTTCGAGGATATGAGTCGAGATAATGATCGCCTTCGACGGCGCGAGCTCGGTGATGAGTGTGCGCACCTCGTGCTTTTGATTGGGATCGAGCCCGTCGGTCGGCTCGTCGAGGATCAGCACGTCGGGATCATGCAGCAGCGCCTGGGCAAGACCGACGCGGCGCTTGAAGCCTTTGGAGAGCGTATCGATCGACTGCGCCAACACGCCGCCGAGCGAGGTGCGATTGATCGCAAGATCGATACGCCGCTCCGCATCCGCACCGCTAAAGCCGCGAATGCGTGCGATGAAGCACAGGAAGCCGAGCGTCGTCATATCGGGATAGGCCGGGGCGCCTTCCGGCAGGTAGCCAATATGCCGCTTGGCCGCGATCGGGTGGGTGACGATATCCGCGCCGCAAACCACGGCCGTGCCGCCAGTCGGCGCGAGGAAACCGGTGATCACCTTCATCGTGGTCGATTTGCCCGCACCGTTCGGTCCGAGGAAACCCAACACCTCGCCGCGATCGACCGAGAACGACACGTCGTTCACCGCCGTCACCGGGCCGAAGCGCCGGGTGAGATGGCGAACATCAATCATTGCGTCCATAACGACCGTTTCGCTCCCCGATTCTTTTTGTCGGCCCAAGGGACAAACCTCGGGCCATAAGCCGTATTTCAGTGCCGAAAATCAAGCCCCGCGCGCCACATGCGGCACTTAATTCGCTGTAATGTTGAAGAACTTCTCAGCCCTTCAATGCCGCTTCGATCGCGTCCGTGATCGCCTTGTCCTCGGGCGCAACGCGCGAGGTCCAAGCGCCGGCGAGCGTGCCGTCCGGGGCAACGAGATATTTGTGAAAATTCCAGCGCGGCGCGCCAGCCTCCTTCGCGACCCATTGATAGAAGGGATGCGCCGTGCCGCCGGTCACCGGCTCTTTCGCGGCGAGCGGAAAATCGACTCCGAAATTCGCAAAAACTCTTGATCTCACTCTCGCCGCCCGGTTCTTGCGCGCCGAAATCATTCGACGGCACCCCGAGCAGGACGAACCCACGATCGCGATAGCGCTGCCAGAGCTTCTCGAGCCCAGCATATTGCGGCGTGTAGCCGCATTCCGATGCGGTGTTCACGACCAGCACCGGCTTGCCACGCCAGGCCGAAAGCAGCAGCTCGCCGCCATCGATCTTGCGGAACGAAAAATCAAAGGCGTTCATGCCGACACCGGCGCGAAGCGCTTCGCGTCCGCCGCCGCATAGGCCGCGACTTTCATATCCGCCGCTTGCGCGCGCTTGAGCCGCGCCACGAGCTCGTCGAGCTTCGTAGCCGGCAGCGCGCAGGTCACCTCGTTGTTCGACATCCCCGTGCGCACGCGGCTCAGCATGCAGCCGCTCGAGACCGCGACCTGACCCGAGGCTTGCGCGATCGGGATGATATGGCATTGCGGCTTGCCTTCGAAGCGCAGCTCCGGCCAGGCGTCGTTGACGAGCATCAGTTGTTTGCCGGTGAGGCGCAAAAACACGACGTCCGGATCGAAGGCACCGGCGGCGAGCGGACCGTAGAGAACGGCAGCCGGCTTCTTGCTGACGGTCGGGATTTTCGCCGCCGCTTCCATGCTGACCCAGTCGGCGCCGACCAGCGCCTGAACATCGGCGCCTTGTGCGGCCTCGGCGAGCGTCTTGAAACCATGCGTGTAGCTGCCGACGCTGCAATTGCCGTGATCGGCCGCGACGGTGGCGAAAGCGCTCTCGGTCGCCTTGTTCCAGAAGACGCAGCCGGCCGGCACGGCACCGGTGCGGCCGTCCGCCGTCGGCGCGGGCATCGCGTTGCCGGGCCGCGCGAGGCTTGCCGGCACGCTATCGACGAAGGCAATCGCGATCGGCGGCACCGCCAGGCCGAGCAGTCCGCACAATTCGCGGTCGAGTCCCGCGGCATTTTCTTTGTTCATCATCGCTCCTCACGCGCAGCGTTCTTTGTTGCACGAATCGCCGCGGCCACTTGGGCCGCGACTCGGCGAGCTTATCCGCATTCCCGCTCGTCGCACTTGCCGAGAGACTAGCCCGCCGCCTGTGGCCAGGGAATTCCCATTGCGTCGCGACGCCGGGTTCGCCGACACTGTCGCCACGCCATGCTGCTGCTTGTCCTCGCCAAAGGCATCATCGTCGGCATCGTCATCGCGCTGCCCGTGGGTCCGGTCGGCGTGCTCTGCGTGCGCCGCTGCCTGTTCGAGGGCGCGCGCTACGGTTTCGTTTCGGGACTCGGCGCGGCGACGGCGGACGCGACCTTCGGCGCGATTGCGGGATTCGGCCTCACCTATCTGCGCGACTGGCTACTCAGCTATCAGGATTGGTTCGGTCTCGCCGGCGGCCTGTTCCTGCTCATCTTCGGGATCAAGGCGCTGTTCCTCGGCCATGCGCGCGAGCCTGAGCCCTTGGGCGGCGAGCGCTTGCTTAGCGCTTTCGCGTCGACCTTTGCGCTCACGATCGCCAACCCGATCACGATCCTCTCTTTCGCGGTGATCTTCGCCAAGGTCGGGGCCGAGGCGATCGCCGGCATGGGCGATGTCTCGGTGCTGGTCGGCGGCGTCTTCCTCGGCTCGCTGCTGTGGTGGCTGGGCTTGAGCTTCGGAATTGCTTCGGTGCGGCATATGGCGGGCGATAT
>DASXCX010000111.1:0-6605 GCA_036490955.1 Allostellaceae bacterium
ATGACGATGCCAGCATCTTCTCAGCGCCGGGTTCCGCCACGACAGGGTCCGCGGCCGCTGGCGCTGCACCTGGCCAACGCGACCGGCGCCTGGACGAGCTCACGCGCCGCCTTGCCGCTCTTGAAAAACGGCTCGCTGCCATGGAGGCCGGAATTCGCCCTCCAAGGCGGAAGCCTCAGCCTCGCTCTCGCCGCCGGAAAAAATGATACCCTCGATGCTGCGCTCGACACGGAACTGACGCGTCGCGCGACCCTCTTTCTCGACGGCGTCGAGCGCTACCGCCGGCATCCCTATCACCGCGACCTCGCCGAGCCGCCACTGCTCTGGCAGGAGGGCACGACCCGCCTGCTCGACTACCGGCCGCGCGGCGGGCCGCCGGTGCTCGTCGTGCCGTCCTTGATCAACCGGGCCTATATCCTCGACCTCGCGCCGGGACAGAGTCTGCTGCGCTATCTCGCCGATCGGGGCCTCCGGCCGTTGCTCGTCGATTGGGGCGCGCCAGGGGAGGAGGAGCGCCGCTTCGACGTCGGCGATTACATCATGCGGCGACTTGGGCCTGCGGCCGAGGTCGCGCGCCAAGCGGCGGGCGGCGTATCCCCGGTGGTGCTCGGCTATTGCATGGGCGGGCTCTTGGCGTTGGCGCTGGCGGCGCGGCGGCCGCCGCTCGTTTCGGCGCTCGCGCTCCTGGCGACGCCCTGGCGTTTCCACGCCGAGCGGGCGGAGCAAGCGCGATTGCTCGGTGTGCTCGCCGAGCCGATCGCGAAAAGCTACGCCGCGCTCGGCGAAGTGCCGGTTGATATGCTGCAGGCGCTTTTCGCCGCCCAGGATCCGCTCCTGGTGCTACGCAAATTCTCGCGCTTTGCCGAGATGGCGCCGGACAGCGCCGCGGCGCTGGGCTTCGTCGCGCTCGAGGATTGGCTCAATGACGGCGTGCCGCTGGCGATCCCGGTGGCGCGCGAATGTCTTGGCGGCTGGTACGGCGAGGATCGCCCGGGCCGCGGCCGCTGGCTTGTCGACGGCCAGCCCATTCGACCGCGCGATGTGGAAATTCCCGCTTTGGTTGTCGTCCCGGCGCAGGATCGCATCGTTCCTCCGGCGACGGCCGCGGCGCTCTCCGACGCGTTGCCGCAGGCCGAGACCTGGAGGCCGAACCTCGGCCATATCGGCATGATCGTCGCGCGCGACGCGCCGAGCACGGTATGGGAGCCGCTTGCCGGCTGGTTGGGCGCTACAGGATAAATCCGCAGCCGTCTCGGGGCGACGCAGGCCGGAGCGGCGGTTTCCAAACCGCCGGGCGCACGCTATCTAATACTCAATCACGAAAACCCAGTCTCAGGAGGTCTTTTCCATGAGCGAGATCGTCATCGCCGGTGCCGCGCGGACGCCGATCGGCGCCTTCAATGGAGCGCTCGCGTCACTCTCCGCACATAAGCTTGGCGAGATTGCGCTCGCCGAGGCGATGAAACGCGCCAATGTCGCGCCGCGCGATGTCTCGGAGGTGGTGCTCGGCCAGATCCTGACGGCAGCGGAGGGCCAGAATCCGGCGCGTCAGGCCTCGGTCGGCGCGGGCATTCCGTATGACGTGACAGCCTACGGCATCAATCAGCTCTGCGGTTCGGGCCTGCGCGCGGTCGCGCTCGGCTATCAAGCGATCAAGCTTGGCGACAGCGAGATCGTCGTTGCCGGCGGCCAGGAAAGCATGAGCCAGGCACCGCATGCGATGCATCTGCGCAACGGCACCAAGATGGGCGATGCCGCCATGATCGACACGATGATCAGGGACGGGCTTTGGGACGCCTTCAACGGCTATCACATGGGCAATACCGCCGAGAACGTCGCGCAAAAATGGCAGATCACGCGCGAGCAGCAGGATGCATTCGCCGCGCAGTCGCAATCGCGCGCGGAAGCGGCGCAAAAGTCGGGCAGGTTCAAGGACGAGATCGTCGCCGTGAAGATCGCGACCCGCAAAGGTGACGTCGTCGTCGATACCGACGAATATCCGAAGCATGGCACGACGGTCGAGACGCTGGCGAAGCTCCGCCCGGCCTTCGACAAGAACGGCACCGTCACCGCTGGCAACGCCTCGGGCATCAATGACGGCGCCGCCGCGGTCGTGCTGATGAGCGACGCCGAAGCGAACAAGCGCGGCGTGAAGCCTCTGGCGCGCATTGTCTCCTGGGCGACGGCGGGCGTCGATCCGGCGATCATGGGCTCAGGGCCCATTCCAGCGACGCGGCTCGCACTGAAGCGCGCCGGTTGGAAGGTCGAGGATCTCGATCTCATCGAGGCCAACGAAGCTTTCGCGGCACAGGCTTGCGCCGTCGCCAAGGATCTCAATTTCGATGCAGCGAAGGTCAATGTGAATGGCGGCGCGATCGCACTTGGCCATCCGATCGGCGCGTCCGGCGCGCGCGTGCTCGTGACCTTGCTGCATGAGATGCAGAAGCGTCAGGCGAAGAAAGGCTTGGCCACGCTTTGCATCGGCGGCGGCATGGGCATCGCGATGTGCGTGGAGCGATAGGCGCCGGCTGGAACGATAAACACTACCGCGCATTGAGCGCGGAGAGCCGCCGTTTCATAACAGAGGGAGGCATTCATGGCTCGGGTTGCAGTCGTCACCGGCGGAACGCGCGGCATCGGCCGCTCGATTGCCGAAGCCTTGCATGGCGCCGGCTACAAGGTCGCGGCTAATTATGCCGGCAATGCCGACGCGGCGGCCCAATTCACCAAGGAAACGGGTATCCGCGCCTATCGCTTCGATGTCTCGAAATACGATGCCTGCGTCGACGGCGTGAAAGCCGTCGAGGCCGATCTTGGCCCGGTCGATGTCCTGGTGAACAATGCCGGCATCACCCGCGACGCGGTGCTGCATCGCATGAAGCCCGAGCAATGGGGTGAGGTGATCGCGACCAATCTCACCTCTTGCTTCAATATGTGCCGCGTGGTCATCGACGGCATGCGCGAACGCAGCTTCGGCCGTATCGTGAATATCGGCTCGATCAACGGCCAGGCGGGGCAATACGGCCAAGTGAACTACGCCGCCGCCAAATCCGGCATCCACGGCTTCACCAAAGCGCTGGCGCAGGAAGGCGCCGCCAAGGGCATTACCGTCAACGCCATCGCGCCGGGCTATATCGATACCGACATGGTGCGCGCCGTGCCGCCCAACGTGCTCGAGAAGATCGTCGCCCGCGTGCCGGTCGGCCGGCTCGGCGCTGCCAACGAGATCGCGCGCGGCGTGCTGTTCCTCGTCTCCGACGAAGGCGCCTTCATCACCGGCTCGACGCTGTCGATCAACGGCGGCCAGCATATGTATTGAGAACTCGGCCGGCCACGCAGCTTAGCTGAACGCGGCTACCACTGTTTCGATCGGAAGAAACAAAACCCGGCTGTCGGCCGGATATTCGATGAACTCGGCGCATTTCATATAGAAACGCTTGGCTCTTTCGTTTTTCGCATGAATCAATACTGCGCCGATCCCAATGCTTTGCGACGCGATTGCTATGCGGCGGAGCGCGTCCGAGAGAATGTCGGCGCCGAGACCTCGGCCGGCATAGTCACGGCTGACCGCAAGCCGTCCAATGATCGAGGCCGGAATCGTATCTGGAGCGTTTCGTCGGATTTTGCCCGGAGCACTCGCGCGTTCGACCGCTCCAGCGGAGATACAGAAATAGGCGACCACGCGCTTGCCGTCGCAGACTACATACGTCCGCGAAAATCGGTTTTCATTCTGGAGTGCGCGATCACGTAACCAGCCGTTTAACGCGGGCTCTCCGCAGTCGAATGTCGCGAGGTCGTGTTCGGCAGTAAGGGGAACCGGAGGCGAAAGCGCCGGCTTTGCTGGCCGCCGCGTTAAGGCTGCCATACTGGTTTTCGGCGGAGCAACGCTCGCAGTCTCGGTCCTGGTGCCGGCGGGTTGTCAAGCGCGCTCATGAAGGCTTCGTACCGTCCGGGATCGAGCACAAAGAGTCGCTGATCGATGAGTACGTCGATCGCCTCGCGCCGGGCGATCTCGATCATGAACTCTGTACGCGTTTTGCCAAGCAGCGCTGCCGCTTCATCGATAAGCTGACGTGTATGGGCCTCGATCCGAAGGTTAATGCTTCCCTTCGTATCGACGGTAGAAGGGCGCTCTGCGAGCCCAACGGAAGGACGATCCTTCACCATTGCCTGAATATAGAAGCTGTATTGACAATGTCAATACAGCTTGTTGAGCTCGGGTTTAAGCGTCCTTCGGCACGGTCTCCTTCATCGACCGGCGCCGGGCGAAGGCGTCATACCAAGCGCCGAGGCGGCGGTGGCGCTCGCGCCAGATCTCGTTCGGATAGCGGAAATCGAGCCAGCCGATCGCGCAGCCGATCGCGATATGTCCGATCAACGCGGGTTCGTTCTCTGCCGGGGTGGCCAGATCGCCGCTCTCGCACTCGATCTCCAGCGCCGAGAGCGCGCCGCGCACTTTGCGCATCTGCGCATCGATCCATTCTTGCCATTGATGCTCGCGCGGCCGGAGCTGCTCGTAGCGCGCGAGGATGCCGGCGTCGAGAATGCCGTCGCCCAGCGCCTGTTGGCGCAGCGCCAGCCAACGCAGCTTGCCGTCGCGCGGGAAAAGCTTGCCGCCGCCCGCGAGCGTGTCGAGATATTCGCAGATCACCGGCGAATCGTAGATGACCAGCCCGTCGTCCGTGGTGAGCGCGGGAATCTTCACCAGCGGATTGTCGCGCACGACTTCGTCGTTGCGCTGCGTCGGCTGGACGCGCGTCGGAATGCGCTCGAGCTTTTCCTCGAGAGCCAATTCATAAGCGGCGACCATCACCTTGCGGACGAAAGGCGAGGTCGGCGAGTGGCGCAGCTTCATGGCGATGATCCTTACGAGCTTGGCCTCAGAACTTGTCTTTGCGCGTGCGGATCGATGCGAAGGTCGCGACCGGATCGCCGGGTGATCCGGCGGCTTGCTGAAGCGCGGGCAGATCTGCGCGCAGGAAGGGGTTGGTCTTGAACTCTTCGGCAAGGGTGCCCGGCACCGTCGATTGGCCCTTGGCGCGCATTTGATCGATCATTGCCGCGCGCGCGACGAGATCGCGATTCTCCGGCTCGACCGTCAGCGCAAAGCGCGCATTGGCTTGGGTGTATTCATGCGCGCAATAGACGCGAGTCTCCGGCGGCAAGGCCTTGAGCTTCGAGAGCGAATTCCACATCTGCGCATGGGTTCCCTCGAAGACGCGGCCGCAGCCCATGATGAAGAGCGTGTCGCCGCAAAAAAGCGCGCGCGAATTTCCGAAGTGATAGGCGATATGGCCGCGGGTATGGCCGGGCACGTCGAAGACGCGCGCTTTCTCGGCTCCGAATTCATAGGTATCGCCGTCGCCGACTTCGACATCGATACCGGGGATGCGATCGCGGTCGGCGCGCGGCCCGACGATGATGCATCCCGTCGCTTCCTTGATCTCGCGGTTGCCGCCGGTGTGGTCGTTGTGATGATGCGTGTTGAGGATATGCGTGATGCGCCAGCCTTCGCGCTGTGCCGCCTCGAGGATCGGCGGCGCGACGCTGGGATCGACCACGCCGGTGGCGCGCGATTGCGGCTCGTGGACGAGATAGACGTAATTGTCCTTGAGCACGGGGATCTGGCGAATAACGAGTTCGGACATGGCGGCCTTCCTCTTCCCTTCAGCGCTTAAGCACAATGTAATTCGCAAGCCCCGCCCATGCTACACTAGCGCCCGATGTTCGCCGACGTTGTCGAATTGCGCGAATTTTATGGCACCCGCCTCGGCCAGGTGGCGCGGCGCATGGTGTCGCGACGCATCCGCCAGCTTTGGCCGGACCTGACGGGCACACGCTTGCTCGGCCTTGGCTATGCGACGCCCTATTTGCGGCCCTTTCTCAATGAGGCCGAACGCGTCCTAGCCTTGATGCCGGCGGCGCAAGGCGTCCTGCATTGGCCCCCCGAAGGTCCGAACCGTGTCGTGCTGACCGATGAGAGCGAGCTGCCGCTCGCCGATTTCTCGGTCGACCGCGTGCTCTTGATCCACGGTATCGAATTCAGCGAGCAGATCCGGCCGATGCTGAAGGAGGCTTGGCGTGTGCTGGCCGGCGGCGGGCGCTTGCTGGCCGTGCTCCCCAATCGCCGCGGCATCTGGGCACGAATCGACAACACGCCGTTCGGCCAGGGCCATCCATACACCACGAGCCAGCTCTCGCGGCTCTTGCGCGAGGAAAGCTTCACGCCCGAGCGCAACGGCGCCGCGCTTTACGTGCCGCCGACCCGCTCGCGCATGATGCTGCGCTCGGCGGTCGCGTGGGAAGGACTCGGCGAGCGCTGGTTCACGACTTTCGGCGGCGTCGTGATGGTCGAGGCGGTGAAAGAGATTTATACGCGGCCTGTTGTGGTGCGGAAGCCGCGCACGCGGCGGGTGCTGCTGCCGATGCCGGGGGCGCCGAGCCCGGTGGGGCGTCGAGTTCCGTCTTAAAAAGATTCGCCTTCCCCGCGAAAGCGGGGGATCCAGGAGTACATCACGCCTTTGCCCTGGGTCCCCGCTTTCGCGGGGAGCGGTTGTTTAATAGGCGAGCTTTTAGCTCACCACTTCGCCTTTAAATCTTCGACG
>DASXCX010000112.1:0-3492 GCA_036490955.1 Allostellaceae bacterium
TGGAAGCGGTGTCACTCGGCTTGATCAAGCCGCCGGGGGCCATGGGCGCGGATATCGTCGTCGCCGAAGGGCAATCGCTCGGCAACGCGCTCGAATATGGCGGTCCCTATCTCGGGCTTTTTGCCACGCGTGAAAAGTTTATGCGTCAGATGCCGGGACGTCTCGCCGGTCAGACCGTCGATGCCGATGGTTTGCGCGGCTTCGTGCTGACGCTGTCCGCGCGCGAGCAGCATATCCGGCGCGAGAAGGCGACGAGCAATATCTGCACCAATTCCGGTCTCTGCGCACTGGCCTTCTCGATCCATCTCGCGTTGCTCGGTGAACTCGGCTTTGCGCGTCTCGCCGAGCTCAATCACGCAAGGGCGGTGCAACTCGCAGAGCGGCTGGAGAGGCTGCCGGGCGTCAGCCTCGCGACACCGAGCTTCTTCAACGAATTCACGCTGCGCTTGCCACGTCCGGCGGCGCCGATCATCGATGCGCTCGCCACACGCGGCATCCTCGCCGGCGTGCCGGTGAGCCGGTTGTTGCCCGAGCGGACAAACGATCTCCTGGTGGCGGCGACCGAGTTGACCACCGATGCGGATATCGATGCGCTGGAGACTGCTCTGCGTGAGGCGCTGCGATGAGTGCTCCGTCCGACAAGAGTTGGAGCAAAGCCATCTCGGGCTTCACGCCGGCCGCGGGCGGCGGCCGCGAAGTGCATGACGAAGAACCGCTGCTGTTCGAGGCCGAAGGCGCTTATTACGACGGCAGCTCGTCGCGCAGCGGCGTCGATCTGCCGGAGCCGCCGAAGGTAAAGGACCGCCTCGGCGGTTTGCGGCGCCAGGACAAGATCGGCCTGCCGGGGCTGAGCGAGCCGCAGATCGTCCGGCATTACACGCGGCTCTCGCAAAAGAATTATTCGATCGATACGGGCATCTATCCGCTCGGCTCCTGCACGATGAAATACAACCCGCGCCTCAACGAGAAGGTCGCGCGACTGCCGGGTTTCGCGTCGTTGCATCCGTTGCAACCGTTGGCGACGGTGCAAGGCGCGCTGGAACTGATGGACCGTCTCGCAACCTGGCTCAAGACCATTACGGGCATGCCGGCGATCGCTCTCTCGCCGGCAGCCGGCGCGCATGGCGAGATTTGCGGCATGATGTGCATCCGCGCCGCGCTCGAAGCGCGCGGCGATAAACGCAGCCGCGTGCTCGTGCCCGAATCGGCACACGGTACCAATCCCGCAACGGCGGCGGCGTGCGGGTACGAAGTTGATTCGATCCCGGCGGATGAGCGGGGCCGCGTCGATCTCGCCGCGCTCAAAGTCAAGCTCGACCACGATGTCGCGGCGATCATGCTGACCAATCCGAACACCTGCGGCTTGTTCGAGGATGAATCGCTGGCGATCGCCGAGGCGGTGCATGGTGCCGGCGCGTTCTTTTATCTCGACGGCGCCAATCTCAACGCGCTCCTGGGCCGCGTGCAGCCGGGCAAGCTCGGCATCGATTGCATGCATATGAATCTGCACAAGACTTTCTCGACGCCGCATGGCGGCGGCGGGCCGGGCAGCGGTCCGGTGGCGCTCGCGGCGAGCCTGGCGCCTTACGCGCCGCTGCCGTGGGTCGTGCATCACGAACAAAATTTCGCGCTGCTCGAAGAACGCACCGGCGATGCGGCGCAATCCTTGGGCCGGATCAAGGCCTTCCACGGCCAGATGGGCATGTTCATCCGCGCGCTCGCTTTCTTGATGAGCCATGGCGGCGATGGCTTGGCGCGGCTTTCGGGTGACGCCGTGCTCAACGCCAATTATCTGCTCGCCAGCCTCAAAGACGCGCTGACGCCGTCCTTTGCCGGCGGCGCGATGCATGAGGTGCTGTTCGATGATCGCTTCCTCGGCGAGACCGGCGTGACGACTCTCGATTTCGCCAAAGCGCTCATCGATGAGGGATATCATCCCATGACGATGTATTTCCCGCTCGTCGTCCATGGCGCGCTGCTGGTCGAGCCGACGGAGAATGAAAGCAAGGAATCGCTCGATCGCTTCATCGCGGCGATGCGCGAGCTCGCCGCGCGCGCGGCGACACACGACACGGAATTCTTTCAATCGGCGCCGCATCGTGCCCCGCGTCGCCGTCTCGACGAGGTGGGTGCTGCCCGGAAGCCGGTGCTGCGCTGGCGCCCCGAGGCAAAATCGACCGCCGCGGAATAAAAAAGCGGCGCGCCGCCGGAGCAGCGCGCCGCCGAACACCTTTCAGAGGATCAGAGGGAATCCTTGAAGGCCTGGGTCATATCTTCCCAAGACCACTTGTCGGCATTGGCGTTGTAGGCCGCGCCCTTGGAGTTGTCGTTGCCAGCGGAATGCTCGGTGAAGGCATGGACCGCGCCGCCGTAGAGCACCAACTGCCAATTCACATGCGCGTCGGTCATCTCTTTCTTGAACGCGTCCTGCTGTTGCGCGTTGACGATCGGATCGTCGGCGCCGTGAAGGGCGAGGACGCGGCCCTTGATGTTGGCGTCGTCTTGCGGCGTCGGCGAGGTCAGCACGCCGTGGAAAGCGACGACGAGCTTCAGCGGCGCGCCGCTGCGTGCGAGATCGAGCGCGCCGGCGCCGCCGAAGCAATAACCGAGC
Source organism: Allostellaceae bacterium (assembly GCA_036490955.1). Taxonomy (GTDB): domain Bacteria; phylum Pseudomonadota; class Alphaproteobacteria; order ATCC43930; family CGMCC-115725; genus CAIKMD01. Next base: position 2,612 of record DASXCX010000112.1, read on the forward strand.
GCCGCAAGATGGGCCGGGTTGACCATCGGATTGTTGCGCAGCTGATCGAAGGCGGCAACCGCGCGCTGGCGCAGCAAGCTGCGATCTTTCATGTATTTTCCCATTTCGGCGCCAGCATCTTTCGGGCTTTGCGGCCGCACGCCCTTGCCGTAGACATCGGCGACGAAAGCGACGTCGCCCATCTTGGCGAGGCGCTCGGCGACCGCCTTCTCTTCATCGGTCGGCCCGTTATAGGCGGGGAAAATGACGACCCCCGGCCGCTTACCTTGCTTGGCGTCGTCATAGACGAGCCACCCTTCGAGCGTCGTGTCGCCTTGTTTGTAATCGACGGGTTTGACCTGCACCGCGGCTTGCGCGTTGTGGATCGATCCGCCGGTCAGGCCAAGAACGGCGGCAAGACCGGTTGCCGCCAACAACAATTTCTTCATCGACCATCTCCCCTCGGGGTTTGTTCTTGCGAGCGATAGGGTGGCACAAGGACTGTGCCACCCCAAGCCAAATCCGCACACCAATACGCGATGGGAAAAGGTACTGGCGATCAAGCTTCCGGGCGGAATAGACCGAGCTGGCGATGCATGGCGAGATCGTCGCGCACTGCGTGATGCGACAGGATTTTGCCGTTCCACAGCGTGAAGAGATGCACTTGCTCGGCGGCAAACCGCCGTCCGGTCGCGGCGTGGCCGATGAAATCGCCGGTGTGGCAACCGCTCATGACCACGCGCATGACGACCTTGTCGCCCGCAGCGACGACATCCTGCTCCTCGAATTTCAATTCCGAGAAAGCGCCGCGCAGCCAGGCGACGCTGTGCGCCAGCTCGTCGGGTCCCCGCGTGTTGGTACGATCGTCGGATTCGCGGTTGAAATACTCGGCATGCAGGTAA
>DASXCX010000113.1:0-38579 GCA_036490955.1 Allostellaceae bacterium
CCCGAGAGTGCTGCGGATATGGTTAATTTTGTGTTGCCACAGGCGGTATTTTTCCCGCGATTGCGCGCCGGAACGCGCCCGGTTTTACGCTTTATTAAGGTAAACGGCCGAGCATGGCGGCATGGATATCGGCCACATTCCCCTATTCGCGGCGCTCTCTAAGCGCATGGCGTGGCTCACGGGCCGGCAAACCGTGCTGGCGGAGAATGTCGCCAATGCCAATACGCCGGGCTACGTCGCGAAAGACCTGAAAGAGCTCGATTTCAAATCGCTCATCGGCAACGGGACCGGGACGAATTTCGGCCCCCTCCAGCTCGCCGCAGACCAGCCCGGCCATTTCGCGCCGGCCGTGCCGAGCAATCCGGCGCAGGTCGTTCAGGTCCCCGACGATCAAAGTCTCAGCGGCAACGGCGTCTCGCTCGAATCGCAGATGATGAAGGTTTCGACCAACGCGTCGGAATATGCGCTGGTGACGACGCTCTACAAGCAGAACATCAGCATGATCAAGACGGCGCTCGGCGGCGGCTCGAGCGGTTGAACGCGAGGAGATGGAAGATGGAACTCGATAAGTCGGTCACCGTAGCCTTTTCCGGCATGAGCGCGCAGAGCCAGCGTCTCAAAGTCATTGCCGAGAATATTGCCAACGCGGATTCGACCGCGAAGACGCCGGACGAGGATCCCTACAAGCGCAAGATCATCAGCTTCTCCGACGAACTCGACAAGAAGCTGGGCGTCGACATGGTGAAGGTGACGGGTGTCAACCAGGTGCAGGGCGGCTTCGGCCGCGTGTACGAGCCGGGCAATCCAGGAGCGGACGGCGACGGCTACATCAAGACGCCGAACGTGAACACGATCACGGAGATGATGGATATGCGCGAAGCGCAGCGCAGCTACGACGCGGACCTCAACGTCATCGACGCGGCGAAGGCGATGCTCAGTCGCACGATCGACTTGTTGCGCGGCTGATCCGGCGCGCGAAAAAAAGAGGGAATAGGTCATGGCCGTCAATATGGGTCCCGCCGTCAACGCCTATGCCAACGCGGCGAAGATCGCGAGCAATGCGCCGCCGCAGGCCAAAGGCGCCGAAAGCTTCGGCAAGATGTTGCAGGACGCCGCGTCGTCCTTCACCGATACCCTCAACAAGAGCGAGCAAGCGAGCTTGCAGGCAGTGACCGGCAATGCCGATCTCGCTTCCGTGACGCAGGCCGTCACCGACGCGCAGGTCGCGTTGCAGACCGTGGTCGCGGTGCGCGATCGCGTGATCGCCGCCTATCAAGACATCATCAAGATGCCGATCTGACGGCAGACAAGGTTTAGCGGAATGACATCCGTCGACGCGCTCAGCATCGCCCGCGAGACGATCATCGTCGCCTTGAAGCTCGGCGCGCCGGCGATGCTGCTGGCGCTTGCCGTAGGCCTCGCGATCTCCTTCTTCCAGGCGCTGACGCAAATCCAGGAAATGACGCTGACCTTCGTGCCGAAGATGATCGTGATTCTCTTGTCGCTCCTGCTGTTCCTGCCTTTCATGCTGTCGACGCTGAGCTCCTTCACCGAAAGCCTGATGGGCCGCATCGTCGCTGGATGAGGCCAAGTGAATCTCACCGATTTCCTGCCGACCAACACTTTCGGAGCGCTCCTGATCTTCGCGCGCATCGGTACGGCGATGATGCTTCTGCCGGGTTTCGGCGAAGTCTACGTGCCGCAACGCTATCGCTTGCTCTTCGCGCTGATTTTCTCGGCGCTGTTGCTGCCGATTTTATCGCCGATCTTGCCGGCCCTGCCGGCGAGCCCGGGGGATCTGGTCGTCGTGCTCGGCGGCGAGCTGATCGTCGGTGCCTTCATCGGCACGCTGACGCGCCTGATTCTTTCGGCGCTCCAGACGGCGGGGCAGATCGTCTCGATGCAGGCCGGCCTTTCTTACGCGCAGGTCTTCAATCCGATGGAAGCCTCGCAAGACTCGGTACCGAGCGTGTTCTACGCGATCCTCGGCGTCCTGCTGATCTTCCTGACGAACCTGCATCATCTGATGTTGCAAGGCCTGGTCGACAGCTATGCGGTTTTCGTGCCCGGCCATCTGCCGCCGGTCGAGGATTTGTCGCAGACCGTCGCGCATGCGGTCGGGGCTTCGTTCCGCCTCGCGCTCGAGATGGCCGCGCCTTTCATCGTGCTCGGTACGGTATTCTTCGTCGGTCTCGGTCTGATCGGGCGGCTGGTGCCGCAATTGCAGGTGTTGTTCGTTGCTCAACCCCTGCAGATCGTCGGCGGCCTGTTGCTGATGGCGTTGCTCGCCGCCAGCGGCATGGGCTGGTTCCTCCAAGTCTTCGCCCAGCAATTCCAGCTCATCATCCCGAGTTGAACCATGGCCGACGAACAAGACAGCGGCCAGCAAACCGAAGAACCATCCCAACGTAAGCTGCAGCAGGCACGGCGCCGCGGCCAGGTCGCGCAATCGCGCGAGGTCAACACCTGGTTCATGCTGATGGCCGGCACCGGCATCGTGCTGTTCCTGGGGCCCACGGCCGCCGGCAGCATCGCCGCGACCCTGCGTGCCTTCCTCACCTTGCAGCATTATCTCGACCACGACGGACTGCGCTGGAACGCCATCGAGGCCACGCTTGGACAGATCGCTTTCGTCCTGCTCTTGCCGTTGCTCGTCCTCGTCGTCGCCGCGGCGGGCGGGACGCTATTGCAGGTCGGCCTCGTCTTCGCGACCGAGAAGCTTGGTTTCGAGCTTTCTCGCATCTCGCCGCTGGCCGGATTCAAACGCTTGTTTTCGCTGCGCTCGGGTATCGAGTTCTTCAAGAGCATGGCGAAGGTCGCCGCGGTATCGGCAGTCGCCGGCTGGATGGCACTGCCGAAAGTCGAGACGCTCGCCCATATGGTGCGCGAGCCCGCGGAACTCATGCCGCATGAGCTCTATCAGCTGATGCTGCGGCTGCTCTTCGGTGTCCTCGCCGTGGTGACCGTGCTGGCGATGATCGATTATGCCTATCAACGTTTCTCCTTCATGCGCTCGATGCGCATGTCGAAGCAGGAAGTGAAGGAGGAAAACAAACAGGCGGAAGGCGATCCCGTTATCCGCGCCCGGCTGCGCGCGATCCGCATGAATCGCGCGCGCAAGCGCATGATGGCGGCCGTGCCGAAAGCCTCGGTCGTGATCACCAACCCGACCCACTATGCCGTGGCGCTGCAATATGACGTGGGCGATTCGGGCGCGCCGAAGGTGGTCGCGAAAGGCGCCGATCTCGTTGCCTTGAAAATCCGCGAAATCGCCAAGGAGAACGACGTGCCGATCGTCGAGAATCCGCCACTGGCGCGCGCGCTCTATGCCGGTGTCGAGATCGACCGCGAAATCCCGCCCGAGCATTACAAAGCGGTGGCCGAGATCATCTCCTACGTCTTCCGAATTAAAGGTAAGATTATCAATAAGATACGATGAGATTTCCAATTATCCCACAAACTGCCCCATAATGGGGCGCGGGGCTGCCTGCAGGGCAGGACACACGGCTCCCGGGTGGGCTTTAGACGGCCGGCTCGAGGAAGAAATCAAGTCGTTTTGTGTCGAGACGTAGGCCGATCTCTTTTGCGACCTCTTCGGCCGCAGGAGCGGCAAGGGGATAATTACCGATCGCTTCGCGGTCGGTATGGCTTACACCGACGATGCGGCGGACCAAATCAAACTTCTGTTCGGGAACGTCGTACTCGGCAGCAACACGCTCGGATTGCTTGTCGTAGCCGACTAGCTTGTGCGTGATGGTCATGGTTCAACCTTTCGTCCGCGGACCGGACCCTTCAGCCGATGCCCGCTTTGAGGATCGTATTCGCCGAGGTGATGACCGTGATCATCGTACACCTCTACCGTTCCGTGCTGGTAGTCCCATTCATAGATATGGTCCTTATCCTTCCAGCGCATCCGTAGGCCGCCGCCTGGTCTTGGCGTCTTCGATTTGGTCTTCTCTGCATCCGGAAATCCGGGCAAGTCCTTAGGCGGTGGTACAACGTGTTGGGCGAGCCCCTTGTTCCCACCCAGAGGCTGACCACGGTACGGATAGTCAGCCACAATTGTTTCCTAAAAGTTACCTCCGCGAGCCGCGATCCTAAACCAAATAGGGAGCCCAGAAAAAGGCCGCAAAAGCGGTGGGCCGCCATTATTTAGGTCACAGGGCGAACCAGGAAACGAAAAGCCGAGTCTTCGGATTCGACACGCCCGGGCCGCCGCGCTTCGATATACGCGATGACGACCGATCCCGTCGCTCCTGAAATCGACGGCTGGCTGCGCTCGCTAGAGCCGCGGCAGGAGCTAGTCGTGCGCTTCGCGTTGCGGGTGCATTACCCCCGCGTCCGAGTATAAGCGATGCACCGGCGGATCATTGCGGAACACCTCGTCATGGCCGAGCGGCATGTTTCCCAAGGCAACGGCCACATAGAGCACCAGCGCGCGCTCATCGCCCGGCTTGAGCGGGGCGGCCACAACACGGGAGAAGCCAAAAGATTGCTCAATACCTTCCTGGCCCTGGAAGCGACGCACATCGCCGACCGCGACAGGCTACGAAAGGCATTGGCGAAAGCGGGCCGCTAGGACACCCACGAGTAAGGCGAAACCGGCCGCTAAGAATCCCTAGCCCCTCGCGCTTCGTCTTGCTCTACAATCCGGCGAGGGCCGAGCCGAGGCGCTAGTCTTTGCGCAGTAGCCGCAACTCGGCGCGCCTTGTCAGGTTTTCGTAGGCTACCGCGATCCCGTCGAGAATGCGCCTTGTTTCCAGGTCTGTGGCCTCAGCGGCCATTTTGCGGTGGCTCCGCGCGAGTTCTTGCCAATGCGCAGGATCATGAAGTAAGTCCGCCATTACCTAGTATCATCACTGGAACCGGGCTGAAAAATGGCGTGGTCGAAGTTACCCACCAAATCTGGCGTCTCGGTTCGTAACATCGCCATTTAAAACGAGCATCTCGATATCGGCGGCTTCTTTATCGATATCGAGCGCGAGCCGGGTAAGCTCGGCGCCGATCGGGATTGGCACCTCCTGCGCGAGTTCCTGCATGCGCAACGCTGTTTGTCGGAGGAATCGCAATACTTCGAGCCGGAACTTCTGCGCGTCCGCCACTTGCTACTATCTCCCAAGGTACTTTTCGCTATTTAGTCAGGAGTCCGACACTGGGCGCTTTTTGCGACTTTTTCAGGGCAAAAGAAAAGCCCCGCCGAAGCGGGGCTAGAGGTTTTCTCATTCGGGGGAGAATGAGGACTACACACGGCGAACTGCCGTGTGTCTAGGAAACGCGTTTAGGCCGGGACGCGGTTCCTCCTAGAGCGTGCCATTCGCCCAAGATCGCCTATCGCACTCGCGATGATGCCTTCGCCGAACGAGCTTTTTCCGTCTCGCAGTTCGAGCTCGATCAGCTTCAGCTTTAAAATCACGCCCGCTGGTGTCGTGGCTCGTGTCGTGGCCATGGCTCGCATGGCGGCGCGCCATTCGCTCGCCGCACGCCTCTCGGCCGCGTCGAACGGGGCTAGGCCAGCCTTGCGGCGCGCCTGCTGCCGTATATCGAGCGCGGCCCGCATCGCCTCGATTGCCTTCGTAGCTTCAGCCTGCGGCAAATCTCGCGCATGCCGCCGCGCCGAGTCCATTCCAAGGCAGTCGGTGCCATTAATTCGAATGACCGGCCAGCTCACCGAAAAGCCCGCGGCGCGTGCCTTCGAATCTGCTTCGTCTCGCCTATCGTACGCACGGTCCCATGCCTTCTCCGCAGCCCGCAGGCGATCCCAGGCGGCGATCACTGGATCGGGCTTGCGGGCGCTCATTTTGCGCCTCCAGCGCGGCGCTGCAGGAGCCACACGCCCGCCTTCCCGGTGACGGGATCGCGAGCCGGAAGCGCAACCACCTTGTTACCAGTGGCGGCGGCGTAGCGGCTGCGCGCCTCCTCGATGATGGCTTCGTCGGGGGTAGCAGGGTACTCGCGCTGCTCGCCGAGATCGCAGGCGTCAAACTCGAGCGTATCGGCGCCAACACTCGCCTCATGGTCAGCGCGATCGAGTTCGAGATCGGTCACCGGCCCTTCATGCCAGCGGCGTTGATCCACCATCTGGGTTGCCCCGCTGGAAGGCTCGGCATCGTCGGTGCCGCGTTCCTCCGGTTGCGCCACTCGCTCGGTGCGGCCGAGCGTCAACTCGCCCTCGTCGGCTTCGGTAGGCTCGGCGTCGTGGCTGTCCTCGCTGTCCTCGAACTCAGCACCGAAGATCGCGAGCTCGTTGAAAGCCGCATGGTGCAGCGTGACGAGCAGATGAACTACCGGATAGTCGAAATACTGCCCGGCAGCGACGCCGTGCCCGATGATGTCGGCGCTATTGATGATATCCGCGAGCAGGCCCTCGGCCTTCGCTACACGCTGCTGTGTAATTGCCCGCCGTCGCTTGGTGACCGCGCGAGCTTTCTTCGCCGCGGCTCGGCCGCGCTTTAGGTGTTCAATCCATTGCGTGAGGGGTCGCGGCGCGGGTGCGCCGGTGTTGTCGAGAGGCATTGAAGTTGCTCCAACATTGGCTTTGAAGGCCATGCCGACGATCGGCGCCGGCGCCGGGAGCTTCAAACCCGTGCTGGACGGGCGGACTTCTTCACCCTTGCGGGCTGTTGTATCCGTCGCACTCCCGACTCAGATTTCGGGCGCAAAAATAGCCGCGAGACTTACGGGGCGGCCATCCGCCAGCACAAGGAGTTTGAAGCTCCGGGGCAAATGGTGCACTTGAGCGCGGAATCTGTCAAGGTGCCGTCCGCTACGCCGACGTATTTCTTCGGCGACTAAATTGTCTTCTGCTGTTCTTGGTAGGCGAGCAACGCGTCGCGGACCTGCTGCCTTTGGGATTCGAGCCAAGGGCCGGCGGTATTGCTTTCCTCGAAGATCGGAATGCCACCTGGCTGAAAATCGAGCCCGTCGACGCGCGCCCCCTTTGATAGGAGAAACGCAATCAGCGGGTCTTTCTCAGCGCGGCGAGCCGCATCGGTAGCCGGCCGCGGATAGTTGAGGCGATGAAGAATGCACCCGAGAGCGAGAATGATCAGCCCGAGGCTGACGTTCACGCCTTGAAGCTCCGCAAGCTGTTGCTGAATGGCACTGGCGGCTGAAAACGATCCGCCTAAGAGGAAAGTGCCGCAGACTGTCAGGATCCCGAGAATGACAAGAACAATGCCCATGATGCACCCCCAATCACTGCCCGATTTTCGTTGCCGCCCAAATCTGCAAGCCGCGGCGGGAATTCAGTCCGTGCCGTTAGTTAGCCTCGCCAGCAGCCGCTGTATGGCATCCTCGAGCTCCCCCGCGGAAAGGTCGGACATCGCCGGATCGAGTACGGTTCCAGGCTTTGCGACGGGAGTTTGCGACATTGCAGCCCGGAATTCATCTCGCACTGTCGGAACGAACTTCTCGCCGGCGCCCAATACCAAGTTGGTCAGGACAATGACCCAGTTTTCGAGAGCTTGCAGCCGCATCTCGTTGCGAATTAGCTCGAGCGTCCGATGGTCCATGTCTTTCCCCCCCTTTGTTTCGCTATGACCTGGCCTTCTTCCATTGCATCGCCTTCCAGTCAAATTCGCCGCCCTTCAATTCGCCGGCGATAATCTGGAACGCCAAAAGCTGATGGGGCTTTAAGCGCTCAGCGATTTCCCAAGGCACCACGCCGCCGGCGAGCGATAGGACGGCTCGCAAGCGCGGGTGCTGCGTCAGTTTTTTGCGAGTTCTTTGTCACTGGTCGCTTCGTCGGCTGGCGTCACCGCGATAATCACCGCGGTCAAACCTTCCTTGCCTACCTGCTGCAGCATCGCGCGATAGCTTGGAGCGCCGAGGGGAATATCCATCGGCTCGCCATCGATCGATGCGACGCGGGCCGCCAGAAGCGCGCGGCCGAGAGCCATTGAATTGTTCGCGTGTGGAGGGGGCATCGCGACGATTAAATCTGTTTCTTGAAGCAGCGACAACTCGCGCAGCGTCAGCTTGCGGCCGAGTGAGTCGACAACTGTCTGTGCCGCAGGAGGCGGCGCAGCGGGCTGAGGCGCATCATTCAATGTGATTGTGGGTCTGTCGGAATCCATTTTGCATTCTCCTTGTTTGTGGGATCACCAGCCCGGCTCGACGCCTGAAGTCGGATAGACTGGCGAGAGACGGTAATCGAAGCTACTCGGGCCGCTCGGCGGTTTGTCGCCATCAGCGCTCATGTGGCCGACGACGATTCGACCGACTTCTTCCCCGTCCATGTGAACCGTGAGGCCGCCCGAAAGCAGCGATTCGAGGCGCTGCAGCAACCCGGCAATTCGACTTGGCTGAGCAGCGCTTGCGGACGATGCCGAGGAATTGAGCGGCACCACCGTTCCTGACCACGGATCGACAACGAAACCCTTGCGCGCTTCGAGCTCAAGTTGCTGTCCAAGCGCTTGATTGCTCGCCCCGATGATCGGCACGGAGGCGCCGATCGCGCCGCCCGCAACCGCGCCAGGCACGCCGCCGAAGTATGCGCCCGTCGCAGCACCGACCGCGGCGCCTTTCGCAACATCGCCGGCCGACACGCCAGGGCCGCCGGAGCCGGGCAGAAATGCTTTGATCGTATTGTCGATCGATCTCAGCACTTCCGTAAGCGGCGGCAGCACAACACGCCCCAAATCCATTAGCGCGTTCGTCAGATCGCCGAGCGTCTTCTTGAATTGGATCGTCGGATCGCCGGCGGCGAGCGCCTTGATCACATCATCCGTGCCGCCGCTCAGAAATTGATTCTGTGCCTCCATAAGCTGAGGGAGGCGTTGCTGAAAGGCCGGCGACGTCATCAACGCGAGCGCGCGCGCCGCCTGAATTGAGCCCATCGCTTGGCTCATCACGCCAAGGCGCTCTTCTTGCGGTATCTTGGTAAGGTTATCGGCGACCGTCTTCGAGAAGCCGGCGAAGTCGCCGTGCTCCAGCATCCGAAGACCTGTGGGGGTGCCCTTCTTGTCAATGAGGCCGAGTTGCAAAAGGCCGGCTTGGCGTTTGTCGGCGCCTTGCCCGGTGAGAAGGCTGGCGAAGCCGCCTTTCGGAGAGAGCGCGGTGATCAAACCGTTAAACCACGTTCCCGCTTTTCCTGACAAAATGCCGGCGGACTGCGCGGTCGCGATCGTCAGCAGGATCGAATTCGGATCGAGGCCGGCGGTGATTGCCGTCGGAACCGCGTAGCTGGCGGCTCTTTCGATTCCGGGGAGACCAACCGGCGAGATGGTCGACGCGAATTCGACGCTGCGCGCCAGCTTGGCCATAGCGTCCGGGTTGTACGTGCCGGACATGTGGATCATGCCGACCAGCGATTGCACCGCCTCTTCGGGCGAGACGCCTTTCAGCTGCTGTTCGACGAAGCCAAATTTCAGGAATTCGGGAATTAGGTTGATCCGATCAGAGAGCGGCGCGCCGCCCATCTGCGTAATGAGCGGCATGATCGCCTTTTCGGCCTCGCCGGCCGACATGCCTGTCGACGAGATCACCGACTGCACGGCCTCGCGGATCTGCTGCGAGAGCGGATTTTTCATCAGGTCGGGGCTGAGGAGGTTCTGGCCCGCCGCGAGCATCACACGATTCACTGTGTGCTCGAGCATCGCTTCCTGGTAAGCGCCATACCCCAACGCGGCGGCGATGCCTGTCGGCGCGTTGAGACCAAAGCCGGCGTGGAAAGGACCACCAACGGGAACTCGGCCGCGGATATGCGCGCCGCCCGCGCCGCCACGACCGCCACCAGCAGCCGCGGCTGCGCCAGCCGCTTGCGCTACGCTGGTCCGCGCCGCCAGCGCCGTCCCTTCCAATTCTTTTCGAAGGACGCGCACCTCGTCGATCGTCGCGTCGAGCCCTTTGTTCATATCCAAAAAGGCCGATGCGGCCGCGGCCTTGATGTGATCGAAGCCGGCCATGATGTTGATCATCGGCGCGTTAAGCTTTTCGAGCCGCGCGCCGAAGGCGTTGACGCCGGTGCCGGAGAACAGACCCTTGCCGAGAACCTTTATCCGCTCGAATTGCGCGGTGAGGTCACGCGCGAGGCCGAGAACCTTCGTCATCGGCCCCGTGGCGCGATCGGCGACGGCCAGGATCGCAGAGACTTCGAAATCCTCGCTCATGCTTCACCTCGCATTACCGCCGTCAGGGCTTTGCCCAGCGCTTGGCGTGCGAGCGGAATCACGTCGAACATCGCCGGGCCGATGAGCGGCCGCGGCGGGATGCGATCAGTGCCGAGTTCCTGCCACCGCGCGACAGGATCTCGACTGCCGACGATTACCGAGAAACCGTCGGTATAGAAGCTGATCGTGTCGCGGAGCTCACCGCTGCGCAGCAACGGATTGTCCGGGGGCGCGTAGCCGAGCCGGGTTTTCTCTGCGATCGTGCTGTCAGCCAGCGCCGGCCAGGAGGGGAAAGGACCGGTCTCGGCTTGATAATGCCCGATCTTCTCGCGCGCGATTTCCGTCGCCGCGGTGCCGATCTCCTTCACTGCGCCGGCGATCCCTGGCTTCACGCGCGTGACCTGCCGCTCGAGTTCCTTCGTCCACTGCGCGAGCATCAGCTTCTTCATCGCCCGAGCGCCTCCCCAGCTCGTCGAATATAGATCTGGTAGGGGAAGGCCATCGCAATGATGCGATCGCTGATCTCTGCTTGCCTCAGCAGCATCGTGCGAAGAGGCGCGGAGAGAGGTGCGCTGACGGCCAGCGCGTAAGCCGTGACCGGCACGCCGTGGCGCGCGTGCCGGTCCAGGCCCCTCATCATCATCGCGCGCTCATCCAAGCCGCGATCGGCCGGCGTCGAATCCTCTCGACCGGCGGGTGTGGCGCTACGGCGCCGAACCATATCAAGCGGCCTGCGCGGCATTAAATTCCTCGCGGTTCTTGAAGAATTTGCCGGCCGCCTTCTCAGCGGGCCCAGCTTCAACATAATCTGCAGTGCCGTCGGCATTGATTTTGACTACGACGATCGAGCCGGCGCCGCGGTCGATCAGCCATGGAATGGGCGAGCGGCTCATGATCTCGGCAAATTTCCGCTCATTGAGCTTCGCTTCCACCTTGATGGCGTTTTCGCCAACTTTTGCTGCAGCTTCTGCCTCGGCGAGCGCGCGCTCGCTTTCTTCGAGCACCGTGAGCTCCGAGCCGTGCAGCTGCCGGAGACGCTTGTCGAGCAAAGCGGAATGGCGCTCGCGAGGCAGCCCGGAGAGTTCCGACGGGCCAGCCAAGACCGCATCGATGATCCGATGATCCGTCGCGTCGTCAAACAATAGCGATGTCCTTTTGGCGAGATCGAGACTCGCAACGTGCGCGCGTATTTCCATGTGCGCCAACTGTCCCGCAACGTCGCCGCGGTCCAGGGTCGGAAGTGCGATCTTCATCTTACGGGCATCGATCGAGGCCCGTGCGTCGCGCAGCGGCTGGCGAGCGAGCCGGAAGGCGGGTGCGAATTCCTTGCTCAGCGCAGTGGTGAGCGCGTCAATTCGGCCACGTTCGCTCAAGCGCGCGTCGCCGGCGATCGATTTGCTTCGCTGTTCGAAACCGTCGGCAATCTCGAAAATCTTCGCGGCCGTCTGGGCCAAATTTTTGTCTCTGATACGAGCGATAAGCTGCGGGTTAGGCACTTCGATTTCTCCTTCTAAAGTCTCACGCCAAGTCGGAACGGGCCCACACGCGAGTTGTGGAGCGGTTTGCTTGCCCGCCACACTGCGATCGCAAGCGCTAGGACGAGATCGTCATGCCGACCCTCGCGCGCGCCGAAGGTCAGGTTGCCGCTCGCCGTATAGGTGACTCGGAAATCCTGAAGCTCGCGCACGAGATTTGGCGCTTCCGGTAAATCTTTTTGGATGAGCAACCGCCCTTCGTGTAGCAAAGCCTGCAGCCGCGATACGAGCGTGATTTTCGGCACGCGCCAGTCATTGTTATGGCTGGTCTCGCTGTCGCCTCCGGTGATCGTCACAGCGGCGAAGCTGATACCGGCGGATTTGAACAGGTCCGCGACCGGCGCGCCGACGCCGGTTTTGTCGATCGCGAGGCTGACATTGCCGTCCCACACCGGCAGCGACATGAGACGCGCGACATGGGCGACGATCCCGGGATACGTGGTGCCGAGCGGAACGCGCTCGAGGTAACCGCATTGAAAGACGCTGGGGCGCGCATCCTTTTCACGCCAATCATCGTCGTTGCCGCGGGCAGCGACCTTGACCGCGTGGACGAACCTAAGGTGTTTCACGCCCGCAATTGCCGTCGGGTCGTGCGCCTGGCCGAGATCAAGACCAATCACAAATCGGGCCTTCTCGGTGACGGGGCCGCTATACGAATGGGCGAAACTCATCGCTGAGCGCCCCGTCGATGAGCGCCGACGAAAACGCCGATGTGTTCGAATCGATGAATTGGCAGCGGTACTCCTGCTGAAAAAGCGTCTCGCCGATCTCGGCGCGCTCCGTCTTCAAGAAGTCGGCCGAGATGCGCGGACACTGCTCCGCGGTGATCTCGATCCGCTCCCAGTCGTCGTCGCCGTTCTCCCAGGTTTCGTAAAAATGCCCGCGCCGGCCGAAGGGTGTGGACATCAAGATGAGGCGTCCGTTGCTGACGGCGAGCATGGGCCGGACCGCGGCCGTCATCGCGTCGTCGACCTGCGCCGCTTCGTCCTCGATCACCAGCGCCGGCGCCGAGAAGCCGCGCACCGTCTTTGGATCGCCGGGAAGGCACACAATCCGCGATCCACTCGCGAAGGTGCAGCTGAGCCGATTGTCTTCCTCCAGCACCTCGCTGGGTTCCAGCCGCTCGCGGAAGCTCAGCACCTTGCCGAAGAGTTCGCGAGACTGCCGAAGCGCTGGGGCGATGAGCAGCACCAGCGAGCCGGGATCGTAGATAGCGGTGTGCAACGCCAGGACCGAGGTGCTGGTGCTCTTGCCGGACTGCCGGCAGCAATTCAGAGCAGCCTTGCGTCGCTCCGAGCGAAGCATACGCCGCTGCCAGGGATCGGGATCGAAGCCAAGACGATCCTGGGCGAAGGCAACGGGGTCGAGCGCGTGCGCCAGATCGCGGCAAAGGTTGATGGACATGGTTCCTCGTCACGCCGTCGCGCCTGTTGCTGGCGCCGGGCTGGCTGATAGGGCGCGGATCGCTGACGCGGCCTGATCCTCTGACCGGCGGAACACCGCGGCGACGGCTGCACGCGCGTCAGGGAATGGCCGCAGCGCGGCGATCAACTGGTTGCGAAGCTCGAGGTAGTCGGCTTGCAAGGTGACGCTGGGCGCGAGCGCCGATTGATGTGCGAGTAATTCGCCGGTGGCCCGGCCGACGATCGTTAAATTTTCGTGCAGGGCACGAGAGAGGCTCGCGACCGCCGACCGATCGTCGACCTCAACCGCGGTGTCGAGTTGCCTGTACAGCGCGCCGCGGATCATCGACAGGCCCTCAAGCAAGCCGCGGCTCTCGTCGACGACGAGATTCCGAAGCTCGGCACCGGGCTTTAGGATTTCGACCTTCCGCGCGGCTTTGATGTTTTCGCTGACGTGCTTGGCCCAATGGCGCCAGACTGAATCCTCTGATGTGTTGAATTTCAGAGCCGTGGCACGCTTGCCGGCGCCGCGCGCCATCGCGAGCTCGATCAGCGCGCGTTCCGGATGCTCGCAGATCTTGCAGCGGGGTGCGGTTAACTGGTGACGTCGACGCGGCATCGCTTCAGGGCGCTTCGTAGAATTTGCTCTTTGCCGGTTGCGGCAGCTTGCCGATGCTGCCGGGGTTGGCCTGCTGGGGCGTGACCTTCTTGGTGAACGGCCGGACAGCGCTGGCGAGTGATGCGGTTTTGGCTTTCCGACCGGCGGACGGCTGACGCTCTTTCATCAGAGCCCCTGCACCGCGGCAGCGTTGCGCATCGGGCGCGGGAACGCGGTGTGCATCAAAATCATCATTTCGTTCGAAACCCCGAGACGTAGATCAGCGATGAATCCAAACTCGGCGAAAATTGCGATCGATTGCAACGATTTTGTGGGATGAAATGCGGGAAGTGTGCGCTGTTGTGCACGGATGAGCAGAGTTCAGCCGATTTACGGAAATCGAAGGCGGAGATGCCCTCCGCCAATGCCGATTCCCCCGCGAGTTGCGGCGAATCTGCATGGGCTATGAAGGGTGCAACATCTACGAGGCCAGCAAGTCACCACTCGCGCGGAGTTGCGCCGGCGACGGTGTACGAATGAAATCGGGTGGGACAACCGGGACAGGACAGGACCTTTAATAGGGTCCTGTCCCGTGTCCCGCTTTTATGTCCCGGTAACGTCCCGGTACTTGTCCCGCTCATGTCCCGGTGTCCCGTTCGATTAGCCACACCCATTCATTCCACACGCCGACGAGCTTTTGAGACTGCAGGCTGGTGGCAGAACGAGCGAACGCCTTGCGGAAGGCGCTATCGCTCCCGCCGTCGGTAATTGAGCCTTCGCGGCAGTAGCGGCGCCAGAGTTCGTCGCTGACGCAGCGGCGGCCGGCAGGTATGTGATTGGAGGAGGGCGGGAATTCGCCGCCTTCGTCGATAGCACGGCGCAGCAGGTCTAGCGCGACCTTTGAAGCACCGGTTAGCTTCGCCGGGCGGCTTGCTTTTCGCGCCGGCTCGTCAGCGGCCTCGACCACGCATGACGTGATCGGCTCGCCATCTTCGTCGGTTCCGACTTCGACAGGGCGAAGCGCTGAAACGATCTCATCGCCTTCGGGCCCGTCCTTCATCGCCTCGACGGTGGCAACGATCTGACCGGCACTGTCGCGCTTGACGGCTATCTGGGCGTCGGCCGCCCCGGTCAGCGCTGTATGCCCGCGTGGCCGATCACCATTGACGCCGCAGTGGTGGATGATGATGACCGCGCAATTGAACGCCTCGCGGATGGCGTCGGCTGCCTTCACGAACGCCCCCATATCGGCGTCGTCGTTTTCCGAGCCTTCGATAGAGCGGTTCAGAGTGTCGATCACGACCGCATCGCATCCGCCGTCGCCGAGCTGCTGCTTAATGTCGGCGATCAAGACGCGATGCTCGCTGGCGAGCCCGAGGCGCGTGGTCAGAAGGTGGAAGTTTGGAGCCTCGGCGCTTTCCTCCATCTTCTCGACGCGAAAAGCCTCGGTTCGCGCTGCCAGGCCGCGCTCGCCCTCGCATGCGATATAAACGACTTTGCCAGGGGTGACGCGGCGCCCTCGATAGTCCCAACCCAACGCCACGTGTAATGCGAGATCGAAGATCCAAAATGTCTTACCGCATTTCGGCGGCCCCCAAACGACGACGAGCCCCTCGCGCGGGATGAGACCCTTCACGAGATAGCTGCGCGTCGTCTGAAGGCCGATATCGCAAAATGCTGTAAGGCGGAATCGCCGGCGAGGTTCAGCTTCAGCGGGCCCGTCTCTCACCGATCGCCTCGCTCTTTCGCATGCCGCGTGGCCTGCTCGGCAAGCAGCCGGGCGTCGCGATCGCGAATGAGCCAGGCGATAGCGCCTTCGATTGCGCATAATCGCCAGCCCTGAACGCCGAGGGCGTCGAGCTCGGATCGATCGATCGGCGCGCTGATTGATCGGTATTCCCAGCGCGTCATGCTGCTACCCTCCGCGAGCGAGTTGCCATCCGCGCAACTTCGGCGTCATGGGCCTCGAGCATGACCTGCGTGACGACGAAAGGCGCGCCAGCGGCGGCTTCAGCAATCATTTGGCGAAAGAGCGCGGCCGCGCGATCACATCGATGAGGCAACGCACCTGATTCTGCGATCAGCCTCGCCGCAAGTTGCATCAATTCGACCGCTCTGATGGAATCCGCAAGATCACTGGCGTCGACCGCGGCGTGGAGCGCCCAGCGCAGCATCTCGCGTTCACTCACAGCGACGCCTCGAGACGCAAAGCCTCATCGATCAGCGCGCCGACAATGGACGCCGGCGAACCATCGGGCAGCCGACCGATACCGCGAGCAAGGGTGGCAAGATTGTCGCCGTGCTGTAACGCGCGGCTCAGGATCACCGCCGCATCGTCGAGAATGAAATCGCGATCGGTGTCAGGGCGGGCGTCTCGCGCGAAGATCTCGAGCACTCGCCCGTCAGGCGAAAGGCCGATTGAGATGCTGAGCGGCCGGTGCTGCCATTCGATCGTGGCTGTCAGCGAAGGCCGACGACTTGGCAGCCGCTCGCGCCCGATGCGTGTCATTCCGCACATGTTGCCGCCTTGCGTCGATGGCGTTTCGGTTCTTGCTCCGGTTGCCACATAGGTAACGAGCGAAGCCAGGCGAGACCGTGCTCAACATCGACGAGGGTTCTGGCGCCCCGCTTGATGGCGCGAAGATTGCCCGCACCGAGCTCATCGTACGTGGCGCGACGGCCCATTCCGCTGATAACAAGCCAGCTGTCGATTGTGCAGAATGCTGGGCGTACTGAAGGCGGGGGCGCCTGCTTCTCGGGTTCGGAATTCGGAGCGCGCTTCGCCATCAAATCTGCTCCTTGCGAGCTTTCGCTGTCGCCGTCCGCGAGGCGATCCACGCGTCGACCGTTGATTCTCGCCAGTAGCGGATGCGATTGATGATCACATCGGGTTCGGGAAAGCCGAGATCCCGGCCGTAGCGCCAAAAGGTCGGGTAACTGATGTCCCCGAGCTTGTCCCTTCGGATCGTGCTCGAGTTCAGTAGGTTGTCATTGGGCATGGCTGCGCGCTCGGCGTGGGCGATGTCGCTCATCCGTGTCACTCCATTTTTTGCGGGTTGGAAGATTTCCGGGCGCACGGAATCGACCGAGAGCCGGGAGGCACCCCGGCTTTCAGTGAATATCAGTGGCCGATGTTACAGGGGGTGCCGTCAGCAGACAGCAAAAGGCCGAAGGGACGGCCGACGATCAGGCAAAAGAAAAGCCGCCCAGAAATGGCGGCCGGTCCCAATTCACGTATCGTCTCATCACACTGGACGCATTGCTCACGCATGTCAATGCGTATATTTCATCTTATATCGATGAATATGTGCGTAAGGGCGAACGCGCGGGTGGCGAAACGCGGACTATGACCAATCGGCGTTCGCACCGAGTCGCATCAGCTACCCCCCGGCGCCGGCACGATGCATGGTGACGACGTTACCACGCTCGCGGCGGGGTTCGCTGCAGAACTTCGCCCAGGTTTCGGCGAGCTGGCGCCGCTTTTGAAATAGATCGCCGCGGCGGTAGGCGGCTTCCACCTTGTCACCAACCGCGTGCGCCAAGGCCATCTCGGCAACTTCGCTGGGATAGCTCGTCCTCTCGGCAGCCCAATCACGGGACGTGCTGCGGAAGCCGTGCGGGGTCAGATCGCTTCGTCCCATCCGCCGCGTCACCAGAAGCCACATCGAGTTGTCGCTGAGCGGCTCGCCTGCTTTACGGCCATGGAACACCAAGCCGTTGGGGGTGTCGCTGAGCTTCTTCATTTCGCGAAGGATTTCGATGGCCCGCGGCGCGAGTGGGACGCGATGCTCTCTGCCGCTCTTCATCCTTCCGCCGGGCACGGTCCAAACTTTCTCGGCAAAGTCGATTTCGGGCCAACGAGCGTTGATGACCTCGCCGCTACGCGCCCATGTGAGAATCGCAAATTCAAGCGCGCGGGCGGCAATGCCATCCTGCGCGCGCAGCGCCGTCATGAACGCGCTCATCTCCGCATAGGGCAACGCGGCGTGGTGCTCGACCTTCGCCACCTTGCTTCGCGCCGGCAGCGTCTGGTCGAGGTGTCCTTTCCACCGCGCTGGATTCTCGCCTTCGCGATATCCGCGGACCTTCGCCCAATCGAGGATAGTCGCAATACGCCCTCGCAGGCGGTTGGCGGTTTCAGCTTTCTCGGTCCAGATCGGCTCGAGCACCTTCAGGACGAGGCCGGTATCGATCGCACCGACTGCCAGCTTGCCGATGGTGGGATAGGCGTAAGTCTCAAGCGTGGTCGCCCATTGCTCGGCGTGCTTATCGTTCTTCCAGCTAGCGCGATGTCCCGAGATGTATTGCTCGGCGGCGTCTTTGAAGGTGATCGCCTTCGCATCTTCAAGCCGGCGCGCGTTGCGCTCAGCGTCGCGAGCGGCGAGTGGGTCGACGCCGTCGAGCAGCTTCAACCGGCAGGCACGCGCTCGGTCGCGCGCTTCGGCAAGCCCCACCGTATGCAACGCGCCCAGGCCCATCTCGCGGGCTCGGCCGCTCAGCATGAAACGGAAAATCCAACTCTTACCGCTCTTCTCACCGGCATCGGGGCCGACATGCAAATACAAGCCTGCGCCGTCGCCGTAGAGGCCCTCCTTTTTGAACTTACGAACACCCGCCGGTGAAAGCTTTTCGATCTCGCGCGCCATTTGTCCGCTTACCTCTATCCCTGAAGCCATCCCACAAACATTTGTGGGATATACGCGCATGGCGGCGCACGGTCAAGCACAATGATAATTGAAGAAAGGCCTATGGGGCAGGGGTTTCTTGCACGCTGGCGCACACGGGCGCGCTTCAAGAAATCTCCTACGTCTTCCGCATCAAGGGCAAGCTGCGCCCCCAGGCTCAAGCCGCGCGCTAACGATAACGACCGCGCCTTGGCGGTTTTCCTTTCCGATGTGATAAACTGGCATTAATGGATTCGCTGCTCGAGTCGGATTACGCGGCGCGCTCGCTGCCCGCGCCCGCCATGACGCCGCCGCAGGCGCCGCGCTGGGTCGCGGCCGTCGGGCTGCTCACCCTGGCCCTGGCCGCGGCCGCGATCCTTTGCGGCGTGCTGCTTTTTGCGCAATCGGTATCGAATTCGGTCGTCGCGCTTGTTGCCACTGTGCTGGCGACATTGGCACTGGGTTGCGGTATCGCTGCGATCGTCGGGCGTCATCGTCATGGCGCGATCGTCGGCAAGCTCGATCTTCTCGACCAGGCGCTGGCGACGGCTGCGAATGCGCATCTGATCGTCGACGCCAGCGGGCAGGCGATCTACGCGAATGCCGCTTTCGCACGGTTCTTCCCGGGTCTCGTCGAGTTGCCGCTCGATGCCTTGCAGCGCCGACTCGTCGCGAACGAGAGTAGCGCCGGCGATATCGTAAGCCTCCGCCGCGATCTCGAGCAGAAGGGCCGGGCCAGCGGCCGGGTCGCGCTCTCCCATCCGACCGAGCCGCTCGCCTGGTTCAGCATCTCGGTGCAACGCCTTGCGCGTAAGCAAGCGGCAAGCCTTTGGAGCTTCGAGGACGTCACCCAACACCAGGCAATGGACCAGGAACATCGCGACGAGCGCGCGACGCTTGCCGACTTCCTCGACCATGCGCCGAACGGGTTCTATTCGGTCGACGGCGCCGGGCAATTCCTCTTCGCCAACGCCGCCTTTGCCGAATGGCTCGGTGTAAGCGCGGCGGAGCTCGTCGAGCGCGGTGCGAAGCTTAGCGATTTCCTCGCTGAACCGCCGCCGATTGGCGCGCCGGCGCACGCGCCATTCGCGGGGCCGGCCCAGCCCGATCAGCAGGGGCGCGGCGAGGTGATGCTGAAGACGCGCAGCGGGCGCGTGGCTCACATGCTCGTCACGCAAAGTGTCCTGCAATCGGCTGCCGGGCTGCGTACCCATTCGATGGTGCGCGATTTGGCGCCGGAGCGCGACTGGCAGCAGGCCGTGACGCAGTCGCGCGAGCGCTTCGAGCGCTTTTTCGCCAATGCGCCGGTCGGCATCGCGCTGCTGGATCGCGGCGGCAAGTTCGTCGAGGCGAACGCGACGCTCGGCTCTTTCTTCAACGCCGAGCCCGCGTCGGTGATCGGCAAATCGCTGCCCGGCTTCCTCCTCGAGAGCGAGCGCGCCGATATTGCGGAAAAGCTCGGCACGGCGTTGCGCGGCGGCATTGTGCCGGGGCCGACCGCATTGCGTCTGCCGGGCGGAAAGTCCGCCGCACTGGTGATGACCCGAGATAGCGAAGGCGGGCTGATCCTCCATCTCATCGACACCACCGATCAGAAGAAGATCGAGGCGCAGTTCACGCAATCGCAGAAGATGCAGGCGGTCGGCCAGCTCGCCGGCGGCGTCGCGCATGATTTCAACAATCTGCTGACGGCGATGATCGGCTTCTGCGATCTTTTGCTGCAGCAGCATGGGCCGGGCGATCGCTCGTTCCCCGATATCATGCAGATCAAGCAGAACGCCAACCGCGCGGCCAATCTCGTGCGCCAGCTTCTGGCCTTCTCGCGGCAGCAGACCTTGCAGCCACGGGTGCTCAACGTCACCGACGCGCTCGCCGATCTCTCGCATCTGCTGCGTCGGCTGATTGGCGAGAATATCGCGCTCAATGTCGTCCACGGCCGCGATCTAGGCCTCGTCAAGGTCGATCAGGGCCAACTTGAGCAAGTGATCATCAACCTTGCCGTCAATGCGCGCGACGCGATGGCGGGCGGCGGTACGCTCACCATCAAAACCGGGGATGTTGGGCTCGCCGAGCCGATCCGCCGCGGCGACGAGCTGATGCCGGCCGGCAAATACGTCGTCATCGAGGTCGGCGATACCGGCTGCGGCATCCCGAAGGAGAATCTCGAGCGCATCTTCGAGCCGTTTTTCTCGACCAAGGAAGTCGGCGCCGGCACCGGCCTCGGCCTCTCGACGGTTTACGGCATCGTCAAACAGACCGGCGGTTTCGTGCTGGTCGACAGCGAGGTCGGGCAGGGCTCGACTTTCGCGATCTACCTGCCGCGCCATGAGGGCGAGGAAGGCGCGGGCACCGCCGTTGCGCGGGCGGGCGAGGAAGCGGTGCTGCCCGAGGATTTGACCGGCGCCGGCACGGTGCTGCTGGTCGAGGATGAAGACCCGGTGCGGCTCTTCTCTGCGCGCGCCCTCAAGAACAAGGGCTACAAGGTGATCGAAGCGGAAAGCGCGGAGCGCGCGCTCGAGATCCTGCAGGACGGCGCCGACGACATCGAGCTCGTGATCACCGATGTGGTGATGCCGAAGATGGACGGCCCGAGCCTGATCAAAGAGGTGCGCGAACTATATCCTGATCGCGCGCTCAAAGTGATCTTCACGTCGGGCTATGCCGAGGACAATTTCCGCAAGCGCCTCGGCGACGACGTCGATATCCATTTCTTGCCGAAGCCTTTCAGCCTCAAGCAGCTCGCGGGCAAGGTCAAAGAGGTAATGGCCGAGCCTGATTAGGTCGGTTTACGCGCGCGGCAGGAAGAGCCGGACGGTGGTGCCTTCGCCCGGTGCGCTTTCGATCGCGATGCTCCCGCCCGATTGCTGCACGAAGCCGTAGACCATGCTGAGGCCGAGACCGCTGCCCTTGCCGACGCCTTTCGTCGTGTAGAAAGGCTCGAAAACGCGGCTGCGGACTTCGTCGGTCATGCCTTTACCGGTATCCGAGACGGCAATCATGAGGTAATCGCCGCCGATGAGCTGCCAGCGCTCGTGGGCCGTCTTTGCATCGAGTGACCCGGTCGCAATCGTGAGCACACCGCCATCCGGCATCGCATCGCGCGCGTTGATGGCGAGGTTGAGGATCGCGAGCTCGAGCTGATTGGGGTCGCTGAGGGTGGCGCCGGTATCGGCGCCGAGCTGGGTCTGGAGCTGGGCCGTCGGCCCCAAGGTCCGCGGCAGCATCTCGCAGATGCCTTCGATCAAGCGATTGACCTCGACGCGCTCGATCACGAGCTCCTGCTTGCGCGCAAAGGAAAGGAGCTGCCGTGTCAGGCTGGCGCCGCGTTCGGCGGCGCGCAGCGCGCTGTCGAGATATTTGCTCGTCGGATTGTCGCCGAGCTTCAGTTTCGCCAGCTCGAGGCTGGGAATGATCGCGGCGAGCAAATTGTTGAAGTCGTGCGCGATGCCGCCGGTAAGCTGACCGACCGCTTCCATCTTCAGCGCCTGGCGCTGCGCCGCTTCGGCGACGATTTTGTCGGTCAAGTCGCGGATGAAGCCATTGAAGGCAAAGCCGTCGCCGCGCGGCAAGGCGGTCGCGGCGAGCTCGATCGTGATGCGTGCACCGTCGCGCCGGATCATTTCCATCTGGAGGCGATGGCCGAGCGAAGCCGTCTCGCCGCCGGCGACGAAGCGATCGAGCTCGGCCTGGAAGGCGGCGCGGCGATCGGCCGGAATCAGCAGCCCCACGATCGGCTTGTCGATTGCCTCTTCGTGCGTCCAGCCGAAGATAGCTTCGGCCTGCGAATTCCATTCGCAGACGATGCCGCCCTGGTCCCACTGCACGAACGCATCGAGGGCGGTGTTGATGATGCCGCGCGCCATGCGCTCGCTCTCGACCAGCGCCTGCTCGGCCTTGCGCCGCTCGGTGAAATCGCGCGTCACTTTGGCGTAGCCGACGATCTCGCCGCGATCATCGCGTATGGCGTCGATGACGACATTCGCCCAGAATCGCTCGCCGCCTTGCGCACGCGCCAGCTCTCGGCTTCATAGCGCCCGTCGCGCCGCGCCGATTTCAGCACGCGCTCGGGCACGCCGGTGGCGCGGTCTTCCGGCGTGTAGAAGATCGAGAAATGCTGGCCGATGATCTCGTCGCCGGCATACCCCTTGATGCGTTCGGCGCCGGCATTCCAATTGGCGACGAAGCCGTTCTCGTCGAGCATGAAGATGGCGTAATCGACGACGCTATTGACGAGCAACCGGAAGCGGCGCTCGCTTTGGCGCAGCCGTTCATAGGCTTCGGTCATCTGCTCGGTGCGCGCCTCGATGCGCTGCTCGAGCATTTCGTTGAGCTGACGCAGCGATTCTTCGGCTTTTTTTCGCTCGGTGATGTCGACCAGCATGTTGACCGCGCCGACCAGCCGTCCCCCGACGTCGTGGAGCGGCGTCGGATAGGGGATGAAAGGCACGCGCGTGCCGTCCGGCCGCTCGGCGATCGCCTCGGCGCCGCGCACGGCACGGTCTTCTCTCAGCGCGATCGCCATTGGGCAACGGTCATGCGGCAGCGGTGTGCCATCGCGATCGAGCAGCCGCCAGGTGATGCACCAATAGTCGCTGCCGAGGATCGGCGTGCGTCCGGAAAATTCGATGCAAGCTTCGTTGAAGAAGATGATGCGGCCGGACGCGTCGGTTACGTAGACCGCGACGGGTAGGGCATCGAGCAATTCGCGGAAATAATGATCGCCCCGCCGGAAAGCCTCTTCGAGCAGGAGAACGGTCGCCGCGGCCGTGGGGGCAGGGTCGAAGTCAGCCACATTCTGGACAGACAACAGGATTTTCCTCCGCACGACATATTCCCGAGCGAATGTGGTTTGATTCGGGCGAATCCGTGCTCTTTTGCGCTACCCCGCGTTTCGTGCTTCCGTTGCGCGCTCGGCCTTCGCAGGCGTTGTTGGCGGCGTCGCGCCAATCGCTAAGCGGCCAGTCAGGTCGTCGACTGCTGCGCTGAGCGACGTCGCGGTTTCGTCGATAAAATCGGGCGTTTCGGGCTGTCCATCGATAGAGCGCGGCAACCCGGACCACAGGCCGAGCAACAGCTTCGCATCCGGTGCCGAGCGGCGGCGCAGGCGCCGCGCGAGCAAGCGGAGGCGCGGTGCCGAGGCGGCGCCGAGATGCGAGAGGCAGATGAGCCTCGGCGAGCCGGTTTCGGGAACAACCGTCCGGCCCGGCCGCGGCTCGCTCATCCAATGACGCGCCGGGACGACGCGGGCCGCGATGCCCCGCTCGGCCAAAAGCAGCACCAGCAGCATCGCGGCAGCATCGTCGAGTTCGTTGCGGGCGCCGAGGCACTCGACGGCAGGCGTCGGCATCGCGTCGGTGTCCGTCAACTCGTCGATTTCCTCGCCGAGACTCTCGACGATCTCGCGCAGCGTCTCGGTGATCTCGGCCCGGGCGTTGCGCGTCAGCACCCCGCGCTCGCTGTCTTCTTGCGCCATCGTCAGGGCAGGGATCGCGATCTGATCGCAGAATTCGGCGAGCGTGCCGGATTTCAGGAAAGTTTCGGCTTGTTCGGTCGCTTCGGCATCGTCGCCGGCCAGCAGCCGCTGATAGAAGCTTTCTTCGATGGCGAGCGGCGCTTCATTGCCCAGCAACACCGCGAGGAAGCGCAAAGGCGGCGCGTAGCGGCCGATGACGACGAGGAACGCGGTGAGCGGCGTCGAGAGCACGAGTCCGATCGGCCCCCAGAGCCAGGTCCAGAAGGTGGCGGCGACCAGCACGGCGACGGGCGACATGCCGGCGCTGGCGCCGAAGAGCCACGGCTCGAGCACGTTGGTCGCGAGGATTTCGACGACGACAAAGAGACCAAGCATTTCGATGAACGTGCCCCAGCCGGGCGCGACCGCGAGCGCCAGGCCGAGTGGAAACATCGCCGCGAACCAGGTGCCGATATAGGGAAGGAAACGCAGCACGAACGACATCACGCCCCAGAGCGCCGCGTTCGGCACGCCGATGACGAAGCCGCCGACGCCGATCAGCGTGCCATAGATCGCGTTGACCGCGCATTGCATCAGCAAATAGCGCGACAGGTGCTCGACCGCATCGTTCAGCATCTGCGTGGTGCGATGCAGGTCGCGCGCGCCGGCAAGGCGGATGAAGCGGTCGCGGAGATCTTCGCGATTGAGCAGGAAGAAAATCGCGAAGACCAGGATCAACCCCGCTTGCGTCAGCGGCTTCAGCACCGGACCGACGATGTAGTCGAGCAGGGTTAAGATCCCGGTCTGTTGCCGGATCTCGACCGGTACCGGCGCTTCGCCCGCATTGGTTTTCGTGTCCGGCGGCAGCATGGCCGGCGGCGGTGTCAGCTCGCCGCGCAGGTCCTGGATGAGTTGCTCGCCTTGCTGGAACAGCCGGTCGACCGGGACGGCTTCGCGAAAGCCGCGTAGCTTGCTTTCGAGGTTTGGCGTGTAGGTCGGCATCTCCTTGGTGAGCGACGCGACTTCGCCGACGACGATGGCGCCGAAGCCTAAGATGACGAAGAAGGCGAGGAGGACGACGGCGATTGCCGCGAGAGCGCGGCCGAGGCCGCGATGCCGCAGCCACAGCATCGGCGGCGTGAGGACGAAAGTAAGCAGCGCCGCGATCGCGAGCGGCACGAAGATATCGCGCGCGACAAAGAGCACGGTCGCCGCGATCACCAGGGTGAAGGCACCGCCGATCCCGCTCGCGGCGAAGGAAGGTTGCGTCGCGCCGTCGCCATTGTCGGGCGGCAGGCCGATGTCGCGCGGCCCGGGAACATCACTCGCCGACATAGCGGGCACCAGCGGTCGAACAGCGCTCGAGCCGCGCGGAAATCATCCGCGCAGCGCCCGTCCCGCCGCGATCACGAGAGCGAAGAGGACGACCGTGATCACGATGAAGAGGAAGAACAGGACCTTCGCGATCCCGGCCGCCGCCACCGAGATGCCGGTGAAGCCGAAGAGCGCGGCGATCAGCGATATCACCAGAAAGAAGAGAGCCCAACGGAGCATGATTTCCACCCCATGAGAAGAGAGCGATGCCGTTACAACAATCCGCGCGGCTGCGCGGTTTCGCTTGAGCCCCGCCCCACACATCGGCATGCTCTCGTAAAGCATCGAAAAGAGGGCGGGAATAATGTGTTTCAGGGGCGGGGCCGGACGTCGATTCTACCATCTGGCGATCATGCTCGGGGTGCTGCTGGCGGCGCCGCCGGCGGCGCACGCGCAGCTTCAACCCGTGACCATGGCGATGCCGTCGGAAGGCCTCGCCTATTCGCTTGCCTATATCGCCGATGCCAAAGGGCTCTGGGCCCGGCACGGTCTCGACATGCGTGAAGTGCTGATCGCCGGCATCGGCGCGACCAATGCGGTGATCGCCGGCAGCGTCGATGTCAGCCATGCATCGGGCGCGAGCCTGACGCGCGCCGCGGCGCGCGGCCAGAAATTGCTCGCCATCGTCGCCGTGCTCGATCGCGCCAGCGTCGAGATCGTGCTGCGCAAGGACGTCGCCGACGCCGCGGGCTTCGATCCCAAAGCACCGCTCGCGGAACGCGCCAAGGTGCTGAACGGCCGCACCATCTCGATCGATGCGATCAACTCGATCGACGACATCTTCATCCGTGTGATCGCCAAGCGCGGTGGGCTCGGGCCTGATGCGGTGCGGCTCGCGGTGCTGAAGGCCGACAACGCGCTCGCCGCGATCGCCACAAAGCAGATCGACGGCATCGCCATGTCGCCGCCCTGGCCGCAAAGCGCGATGCTCGAGCGCGGCGCGGTGCTGGTGGCGAGCGGTCTCGATGGCGATCCGCTCGACTACGTGCCGCTCACCACCACGGTCGTTCTGACCAAGCCCGAGACCTGCGCGAAGCGCCGGGTGATTTGCGAAGGCGTCGGCCAGGCGATGAAGGATGCCTCGCAAATCCTGCACGGCCAACCTTCCGAGGCGGAGGCGATCCTGGCCAAACGCCTGCCGAATATGGATCCGAAGCTGATCGCCGCGGTGCTGGAGAAAATCCGGAAGGCGACGCCCAACCCGCTGGCGGTGACGCAGAAGGCGCTCGAGAATGCCGAGCGCATGAATGTCGAGGCGGGTCTCTTGAAGCCGGAAGAGAAGCTGCCGTCCTACGATGGGCTTTTCACCGACGCCTATGTGGAGTGAGGGATGGGAGCGGAGCGCGGGTTGGCGCCGTCTTACGTCGATTTCATTCCTATGACGGCGGCGCTTATGCCAAAATTGGGGTCATGATGCGGCGGGGAAACGTGTTTTGGCTTGCGCTGCCGGCGCTGATCGCGCTCGGCGCATTGAGCGGCTGCAAGAAGGCTTCGCCGGCGGACGATCCGCAGCACGATCTCCAGACCGAAGCCCAGCGCGAGCAGGATTGCGCCAATCCGCAGTGGAAGGCCGCCAATCTCGGACTCTGGTACAACATCTGCTCGGGCGAGCAGCATTAGGGCAGGATCGGCATCACGATTCGTGCCGGGGGCGTGGCGGCTGACAGCGTGTGGCGGCGAGGGCCATGCCGACTGTTTCATCTAAATAATTGGAATATAACGACTTAAAAGAGAACATAAAAAGAACTTGCTATCCGGGGAACAAATCGTGTACTCGATCTGTCCTGACATTGAATGGCTTTGCAGCCTATAGGATAAGGAGTTCGGGGATGTCGAACACCGCTCTTCGCCTGGTGGACAAGGATACGATGGACAAGCAAAAGGCGCTCGACGCCGCATTGGGGCAGATCGAGCGCGCCTTCGGCAAGGGCTCGATCATGAAGCTCGGCTCGCGCGAGGCCGCGACCGAGGCCGAAGTGATCTCGACCGGCTCGCTCGGCCTCGATATCGCGCTCGGCATCGGTGGCCTGCCGCGCGGCCGCATCATCGAAATCTACGGGCCGGAAAGCTCGGGCAAGACGACGCTGGCGCTGCATGTCATCTCCGAAGCACAAAAGAACGGCGGCACCTGCGCCTTCATCGATGCGGAGCACGCGCTCGATCCGGTCTATGCGCGTAAGCTCGGCGTCAATATCGACGACCTCCTGATCTCGCAGCCCGATGCCGGCGAGCAGGCGCTCGAGATCGCCGATACGCTGGTGCGTTCCGGCGCGATCGACGTGCTGGTGGTCGATAGTGTCGCGGCGTTGGTGCCGCGCGCCGAGCTCGAGGGTGAGATGGGCGACAGCCATATGGGCCTCCATGCTCGGCTTATGAGCCAGGCGCTTAGGAAGCTCACCGGCTCGATCTCCAAATCGCGCACCATGGTGATCTTCATCAACCAGATCCGCATGAAGATCGGCGTGATGTTCGGCAATCCCGAGACCACGACCGGCGGCAATGCATTGAAATTCTACGCCTCGGTTCGGCTCGATATCCGCCGCATCGGCGCGATCAAGGAGAAAGAGCAGACCACCGGCAATCAGACCCGCGTCAAGGTGGTGAAGAACAAGATGGCGCCGCCGTTCAAGCAGGTCGAATTCGACATCATGTATGGCGAAGGTGTCTCCAAGCGCGGCGAACTCATTGATCTCGGCATCCAGGCCGGAGTGGTCGAGAAATCCGGCTCTTGGTTCTCTTATGAGGGCCAGCGCATCGGTCAGGGCCGCGAGAACGCCAAGCAATATCTCAAGGACAATCCTTCCGTCGCGGATGCGATCGAGCATGCGATCCGCGCCAACGCCGGTCTCGTCGCCGATGCGATGATGGCTGCAGGCGGCGGTGAGGCTTCCGCCGAGGAGTAATCCCGGCATCGCCGAAGGATTGGCTTTCCCCCGGGCACGGTCCTCTGGCTTACTGCGGCGCCGCGAGCTTCTCAAAAGCTCTCCGGCGCCGCTCTTCTTTTGACGGAGAATCGTGAAACGAAGCCAAGGTCGCGCGGTGCTTTACGGCCCGACTCGCCTCCGCTAAACCCTTTGGCGGCCGGGCTTTTCCGCCTTGCTGACTTGGCCCGGTCGGGGGAAAGAACCATCTTAGCGTCATGCTGACCAACGATATCCGCGCCGCCTTTCTCGGTTACTTCGCGAAGAACGGCCACGAAGTAGTGGCGTCCTCGCCGCTCGTGCCGCGCAACGACCCGACCCTGCTCTTCACCAATGCCGGCATGGTGCAGTTCAAGAACGTCTTCACCGGCGCCGAGAAGCGCGCCTATAGCCGCGCCACCACGGCGCAGAAATGCGTCCGCGCCGGCGGCAAGCATAACGATCTCGAGAATGTCGGCTACACGGCCCGGCATCACACTTTCTTCGAGATGCTGGGCAATTTTTCTTTCGGCGATTACTTCAAGGATCGCGCGATCGAGCTCGCCTGGAATCTCATCACCAAGGAATACGGCGTCTCCAAGGACAAGCTGACCGTTACCGTCTATGCCGATGACGACGACGCGGCCATGCTGTGGAAGAAGATCGCGAGCCTGCCTGACAGCCGGATCATCCGCATCGCGACCTCGGACAATTTCTGGGCGATGGGCGAGACCGGTCCGTGCGGCCCGTGCTCCGAGATATTCTACGATCACGGCGACAAGATTCCGGGTGGCCCGCCGGGTAGCCCGGACGCCGATGGCGACCGTTTCGTCGAGATTTGGAACCTCGTCTTCATGCAATACGAGCAGGTTACGCCGAACGATCGGCGCAACCTGCCGCGGCCGTCGATCGATACCGGCATGGGTATCGAGCGCATCGCCGCGGTGATGCAAGGCAAGCACGACAACTACGATACCGATACGCTGCGCGCGCTCGTGCTGGCCTCGGCCGAAGCCAGCAAGGTCGCCGCCGACGGACCGCAAGCGGTGTCGCATCGCGTCATCGCCGATCATCTGCGCGCCTCGTCGTTTTTGATCTCCGACGGTGTCCTTCCTTCAAAGGAAGGCCGCGGCTACGTGCTGCGCCGGATCATGCGCCGCGCGATGCGCCATGCGCATATCCTCGGCTGCGCCGAGCCGCTGATGTGGCGTCTCGTGCCGTCGCTCATCCGCCAGATGGGCACGGCCTACCCCGAGCTCGGCCGCGCCGAGGCGCTGATCACCGAGACGCTGAAGCTCGAAGAGACCAATTTCAAGCAGACGCTCGAGCGCGGCCTGAAGCTCCTCGATGAGGAAGACGCAAAGCTCAAGCCCGGGGAAGCCTTCTCGGGCGACGTTGCTTTCAAGCTCTACGATACCTTTGGCTTCCCGCTCGATCTGACGCAGGATGTGCTGCGCACGCGCGAGCGCCAGGTCGCGGTCGAGGCTTTCAACGCCGCGATGGAGCGGCAGCGCGAAGACGCGCGCAAAAGTTGGGTCGGCTCCGGCGAGGCGGCCACAGAGCGCCTTTGGCTCGAGCTCCGCGAGAAGCTCGGCGGCACAGAATTCCTCGGCTACGACACGCATGTCGCCGAGGGCCAGATCGTGGCGCTCATCGTCGACGGCAAGGAAGTCGAAGCCGCGATGACCGGCGTCGAAGCGGCGATCGTCGCCAACCAGACCCCGTTCTATGGCGAATCCGGCGGCCAGCAAGGCGATACCGGAACGATGTTTAGTGTCGGCGGTGGCCAGTTCGCGGTGCGTGACACGCAAAAGCACGCCGGCGATCTCTTCGTCCATATCGGCACGGTGACCGGCGGTGCGCTGAAACGCGGCGACGTCGTCGAGCTCAGGATCGACGACGAGCGCCGTACGCGGCTCAGGGCCAATCATTCGGTCACGCATCTGCTGCATCAGGCGCTGCGACGCCGTCTCGGCGAGCATGTGACGCAGAAGGGCTCGCTCGCGGCGCCCGACCGTCTGCGCTTCGACTTCGCGCAGCCGCGCGCGCTCACCGACGAGGATGTGCATGCGATCGAAGGCGAGGTGAACAAGCGCATTCGCGAGAATGCCGAGGTCACGACCCGTCTCATGACGCCGGACCAGGCGATCGAGCAGGGCGCGATGGCCCTTTTCGGCGAGAAATACGGTGACGAAGTGCGCGTCGTCGCGATGGGCGAGGATGTGCACGAGGATCACACGCATGCATTCTCGGTCGAGCTCTGCGGCGGCACGCATGTGCGCCGCACCGGCGATATCGGCTTCTTCAAAATCGTCAGCGAAGGCGCGGTCGCCTCGGGCGTGCGCCGTATCGAAGCGGTAACCGGCCCCACGGCCGAGGAATATGTCGACCGTGAGGAAGGGCTGCTGCAAGAGGCTGCGAACGCGCTGCGGACCTCCACCGCGGAATTGCCGGCACGGCTCACGGCGCTGCTCGAAGACCGCAAGAAGCTCGAGCGCGAGCTCAGCGAAGCGCGGCGCGCGGCGGCGACCGGCGGTGGCGGCACGAAAGCCGCCGCTGCCAAGGAGATCGCCGGCGTCAAATTCGCCGGCCGTGCGCTCGAGAATGTGCCGGCCAAAGAGTTGAAAAGCCTCGCCGACGATTTGAAGAAAGAGATCGGCTCGGGCGTCGTCGCGCTCGTCGCCAGCGCCGAGGGCAAGGCCTCGATCGTCGTCGGCGTCACCGAGGATCTGGTCAAGCGCTTCAGCGCGGTCGAACTCGTGCGCGTCGGCTCGGAAGCGGTCGGCGGCAAAGGCGGCGGCGGCCGGCCCGACATGGCCCAAGCCGGTGGCCCCGATGGCGGCCGCATCAACGACGCGCTCGCCGCGATCGAGAAAACGCTCGCGGAGAAGGCGGCGAACTGAGCGGAGATTTGCCGGCCATCAACCGGCAGCTTTCGCGCTTTATCGCTGATTCTCTTAACGTCATGCCCGGACTTGTTCCGGGCATCCACGCCTTGGCGCAGATCAGAAAGACATGGATGGCCGGGACGAGCCCGGCCATGACGGGTCGAGAAGCGGTCGTTCCCGCTCCCGCAGCGTCATGCCTGCAACCTCCGATGAACTCAGGAGCGGGGCATCAGCAGTCTTCGTGGGTCCCGGCTTGCGCAGGACTGACGTTCAAAAATGCACCGTCATTGCGGGCGTAGCGAAGCATCCAGTGGCTAAGACAGACTGGATTGCTTCGTCGCTTCGCTTCTCGCAACGACGGGGTGAGAGAGCGGCTGACCAAGGAGGACGCCGTGTCGAGGTGGCTTTGGCGAACGCCGCGTCAGAGAGAGGCGAGCGCAGCGTTCAGCGTCGCGCTCGGCCGCATTGCCGCCGATGTCTTGGCCTGATCGGGCAGATAATAACCGCCCGTATCCACCGGCTTGCCCTGCGCGGCGAGCAGCTCAGCATCGATCTTGGCTTCGTTGGCCGCCAGCGCCTCCGCCAGCGGTTTGAAACGGCGTGCCAGCGCCGAGCTGTTGTCTCGGCCGGCCAGCGCCTGTGCCCAATAGAGGGCCAAGTAGAAATGGGTGCCGCGATTATCGATCTCGCCAACCTTGCGCGCCGGCGAGCGGTTGTATTCGAGGATCTTGCCGTTGGCCTCATCGAGTGTCTCGGCCAGAACCTTCACGTCCTCATTTCCCGTTGTCTGCGCGAGATGTTCCAGCGAAGCACCGAGCGCCAGGAACTCGCCCAGCGAATCCCAACGCAGATAGTCTTCGTGCTGGAACTGCTCGACATGCTTGGGCGCCGAGCCGCCGGCGCCGGTCTCGAACAAGCCGCCGCCTTTCAGCAACGGAACGATCGACAGCATCTTCGCCGACGTGCCCAGTTCCATGATCGGGAAAAGATCGGTCAGGTAGTCGCGCAGCACGTTGCCCGTGACCGAGATGGTGTCGAGCCCCTTGCGGATGCGGTCGACCGAAAATTGGGTTGCCTCGATCGGCGGCAGGATGCGGATGTCGAGCCCCGATGTGTCCTCGTTCTTGAGGTATTTCTCGACCTTGGCGATCAACTGCGCGTCGTGCGCGCGTTTGGCGTCAAGCCAGAATACGGCCGGCGTGTTGGTCAGCCGCGCTCGCCGCACGCCGAGCTTGACCCAATCGAGGATCGCCGAGTCTTTGACCTGGCACATGCGGAAGATGTCGCCGGTTTCGACCTTCTGCGACATCAGTAACGTGCCGTCATCGGCGACCACGCGGATCGTTCCGTTTGTGGCGGCCTTGAACGTTTTGTCGTGCGAGCCGTACTCCTCGGCCTGCTGCGCCATCAACCCGACATTCGGCACATCGCCCATCGTCTTCGGATCGTAAGCGCCGTTCTTCTTGCAGTCGTCGATGACGACCTGGAACAGCGTCGAGTAGCAACGATCGGGGATCGCGGCGATGACGTCGTGCAGTTTGCCGTCCGGGCCCCACATTTGTCCGCCTTCGCGGATCATCGCCGGCATCGATGCATCGATGATCACGTCGCTCGGTACGTGCAGATTGGTGATGCCCTTGTCGGAATTGACCATGGCGAGGCCCGGCTGCTTCGCATAGACAGCCTGGATGTCGGCCTTGATCGCGGCCTTTTCGGCCGCCGGCAAGGTCTCGATCTTGGTCATCATCTCGCCGACGCCGGTGTCGGGATCGACACCGAGCTTGGTCAGCGTGGCGCCATACTTCTCGAACACGTCGGCGAAGAAAACGGAAATGCAATTACCGAAGATGATCGGATCGGAGATCTTCATCATCGTCGTCTTGCAATGCAGCGAGAACAGAATGCCGTCCTTCTTCGCGGTGGCGATCGCATCGGCGAAGAAAGCGCGCAACGCTTTGCGGTTCATCACCGAGCAGTCGATGATCTCGCCGGCCAGAAGCGGGATCTTCGGCTTCAGCAGCGTGACCGTGCCGTCGCCGGCGGCCATTTCGATACGGGCATTGGTCGGTGCCGCAATCGTCGTCGCGATCTCCGAGCCGTAGAAGTCATTGCCCGTCATATGCGCGACGCGCGTCTTCGAATCCTTGCTCCAGGCGCCCATCTTATGCGGATGCTTGCGCGCGTATTGCTTCACGGCGCCGGCGGCCCGGCGGTCGGAATTTCCCTCGCGCAGCACCGGATTGACCGCGCTGCCCAGTACCTTGCCGTAACGGGCGCGGATTTCCTTATCCGCCGGCGTCGCGTCGCTGTCCGGATAGTTTGGGACATCGTAGCCCTTGCCCTGCAACTCCTTGATCGCCGCCTTCAACTGAGGGATCGACGCGGAGATGTTGGGCAGCTTGATGATGTTGGCCTCGGGGCGCATCGCAAGTTGGCCAAGTTCGGCGAGCTCGTCGTTGATCTTTTGCGCTGGCGTCAGTTTTTCGGGGAAGTTGGCAATGATGCGGCCGGTCAGCGAAATGTCCTTCAGCTTCATCTTCACGCCGGCCGCGCCGACGAAGGCCTCGACGATCGGCAGCAGAGAGAACGTCGCAAGCCCGGGTGCTTCATCAACCTTCGTCCAAACGATTTCGAGATCTGACACTCTTGTACCTCCGCGCCGCTTTCGTTCGGCAGATTGATCTATTGACGACAATGGCCCGTCTTGTCGCACTGACGTGAGGGAAAGGCAATCTCCCCCTTCCTGGAACCGCCGAGGGTGTTCCTCAACGAGATATCCTTTGCGGAACTCTCTTAAAGAATTGATATTTATGTACGATTTTGTAGCAGGACCGGGCTCGAACCGTAACCTTTAGATGCGCGCCAGCACGGTTTTCCCCCTGATACGGAGAGAGCGTCTATAAGCGGCGACCTATCGCACTTTAAGGCCGTAACTCCTTACCGAAACAAGCCGGAAGGGCATCTTCGGCACGGGTCACGACCTCATAAAGCTGCCCAGCCTCGGGTCGGGCAAAACCTGATGCGATGATCTGCATCACCATCGCCTGCAGCGGTTGCCAGTAGCCCAAAATATCGATCACGACGATCGGCTTCTGAAAGAAGCCGAGCTGGCGCAGCGTGATCGCCTCGAAGGCCTCATCGAGCGTGCCCAGCCCGCCGGGAAGCACCGCAACCGCGTCGGAAAGCGCGAACATCTCGCGCTTGCGCTCTTGCATGTCGGGAACGACGACGAGATCGCTCAGGCCCGAATGCGCGATCTCGCGGTTGTGGAGCCCCACGGGGATGACGCCGATGACGCGGGCGCCGGCGGCGAGGGCGGCATCGGCGACGAGTCCCATCAATCCGATCCGTCCGCCGCCATAAACCAGCTCCGCGCCGGCTCGGCCGATGGCGGTCCCGAGCACGGTCGCCGCCTCGCGATAAGCCGGCTCCGGCGGCAGCGATGAACCACAAAAAACGCACACTCGTTTGCTAGTCATGACCGCTCACGAAGCTAAACCCGTCGGAAAAGCTGACAAAACGGCGGGTGGTGCCAGAAGGGATTTTACTAAGCATCTGTTTTTAAAAGATTCAACAAAAGCGGCATGCACATTGCTGAAACCAGAAGGAATAGGGAAAAGAGTCCCAAGACAACCATGAATCGGGTGAGGATTTTCGCGTGTGCCGGGGCGAGTTTGGTCCTGACCGCGCTTGCATGGTTCCTGCCGGATGCGACAAATGCTCCGGTGCAGGTTTCGGCCGGCATGCTGAGCCGATCGGCTGGAGTGGCGCTGCTCGGCCTCGCCATGGTCGCCGCTGGTGTGGTGTTCCGCGCCGCGACGCGCGTGGAACCCGAACAAGCTTTGGCCATGGCCCGGCCGCGGGCGAGCGAATACCGCCGCGGCTTTGGCGATCGTGCAATTCGGGCGAAGGCCCAGCCGCGACAACCGACGCAGCGCGGCGTCGTTGTCTCGTTGCGTCGCGCGGTCGCGGAGCAAGCCAATGTGCCGCCGATCGAGACAGCACTGTGCTTGCCGCAGGCCGAGGTCGCGCGGCTGCAGCGCATGCTGCAAGACCGGCGCGCGCAACTCAACGCGCGCAATGCCGCCATGGCCGAGCGCCGGTTCACGCGCAACGATGACGATCCGCATGATCCCGCGCCTCGATGATGCGTGAGTGAAACGTCGGCGCCTCTCTTACATCGAAGACGTCTTACGCCCAAGAAGTCGGGCAAGTCAAAGCACGCGACCGGCGAAGATGGGGCGTGCGGCACGATCCTCGATCTCGACGACCCAAAGATCCGGATCGCGCTTGACCTGACGGGCGATGTAGGCGTCGGCAGCTTGCTCGTCGACGGGCTCGGCGCCGGTGGCGCGAAGCCAGGCAATTTCGCCTTCGAGCGTGCGGGTCTGAGCAAGAATAGTGAAGCCTTGCTCGAGCCGATTGAGCTTGATGAGGATCGCGCCGGCATCGGCATCGCCGCGTCGCGCCACCACGATCGGAATCGCTTGGCTCGTCGCTAGTCGCAGCGCCGCTTGCACGATCAGCCCGGTCTTGAGCCGCGGCTCCATCCCCCGATCGCTTTCCCGAGATGCGGTGCTTAGATTTGCTGAATCGCCGAAAGCAGCCAGTGCCCGCCCGGACTGCGCGCGAAGGTCCACATTTCGCTGGCTTCGGTGGGATTCTGCGGATCGCCGCCGACGATGATCTCGCCCTCGCGCGGATTGCCGCCGCTGCGCACGGTGTAGTCGCGCGCGCGCCAGTGCATCAGCGCGGTCGCGTAGTGCAAGCGGCCCTCGTCCCAGGCCTCGCGCACCTCGCCTTTGATCAGCTCGACGCCGTCAACCTTGTTGGCGACACCCTGGCTCTCGTTTTCGGCAAGCTGCTCCGAAAAATAGGACAGCATCTCGGGCGTCGTATATTGGCGCAGCGCACCGAGATCGCCGTCGTTCCAGGCCTTCTGGACACCTTTGAGGATGGTCTCGAATTCGTCGTAGTCGCTTTGCGCCACCCCGATGGCGGCGAGCCGTGGCTGTGAAGACGCGGAATAGCCCGCGCCGATCGGCGACATGCCGCTATAGCCGCCGCCGTAGAGCCCGCTGGAACCCATCATGCCGCTGCCGCCGCCGAACGGCATGCCCAGGCTGTGGCCGCGGAACATCCGGACGAGAAACCAGACCAGGCCGAGCAGGATCAGCCAAGTGAAGACCGAGCCGAACATGCCGCCGACCCCATAGCCCATGCCCCAGTGCGGAAAAAGCATGCTGCCGATCCAGGAGCCGAAGAAGCCGCCAAACAAGCCGGTGAGGAAGGGATGGCCGGAGCCATAGCCGCTGAAGCCCGGCGCCGCGCCGTAAGGGGCGCTCGGACCGGATTGCGGTGTGACGCTGCGCTGAATTGGCGCGGCGCCGTTGGAGTTGTAGGTCTGGGAGCCGCGGCTACCCATGCTCGAGAAACTGCTGCCGCCGCCGACGCGGTAGCCGCCGCCCGCCCGCGCTTCCGCCAAAACCGGCGATAAGACCATGATGACGGCCAATAAAAGCGCCGCCCACCGCCCCGATCCCCGCCATGACATCGCCAAATTTCCCTATCCTATTGGGATGGCTAATATCTCGGTCGCCGGTCTCGATTCTGCAACAGCAGGCTGGGTAATTTCGGCCACGATAACTACATCCTGTCCGGGTCAGGCAACTTTGGCGGGGGAGGCACATTAATGGGATCGATGGCCCGGAGAGCCGCTGACCACGACAGCGGGCGCGAGTCGGCGCTCGACCGTTATCGCATCGTGCGGGCCAGAACGGAGGCGCTGGCGGCGCCGCTTTCGCCTGAAGACCAGACCGTCCAATCGATGCCCGATGTCAGCCCGACCAAATGGCATCGCGCGCATACGACGTGGTTCTTCGAGAATTTCATCCTCGCGCCGTTCGACAGCGCTTACCGTGTCCATAATCCAGCCTACGGCTATCTCTTCAATTCCTATTACGAAGGCGCGGGGCCGCGTCATCCGCGCCTGGCGCGCGGGATGCTGTCGCGGCCGAGCGTCGCGGACGTCGCGCGGTATCGCGCGCATGTCGACGAGGCGATGACCGGGTTCGTGGCGGGCGCGAGCGGCGCGGCGTGGCAGGAGATCGCGCCGCTCTTCGATCTCGGTCTCCATCACGAGGAGCAGCATCAGGAACTGATCCTGATGGACATCAAGCATGTGTTGTCGCTGAACCCGCTCGATCCGGTCTATGTGCCGGCGCCGGCCATGGCAAAGCGCAATGCAATCGCGCCGCTCGACTTCGTCGATTTCGACGGCGGTTTGCGCCAAATCGGGCATGAGGACCGCGATCGTGAAAGTGGGGGCTTCCATTTCGACAATGAAGGCCCGCGGCATAGGATCTGGATGGAGCCGTTCCGGCTTGCCTCGCGGCTCGTCACCTGTGGCGAGTATCGGGCCTTCGTCGCCGATGGCGGCTATCGCCGCGCCGAGCTCTGGCTGTCGGATGGCTGGGCGACTGTGAAAAACGAGGGCTGGGAAGCACCGCTCTATTGGCGATGCGAGGGCGACGACGACTGGTCGATCTTTACGCTGGGCGGCCGCCGTGCGG
This sequence comes from Allostellaceae bacterium, assembly GCA_036490955.1. Taxonomy (GTDB): domain Bacteria; phylum Pseudomonadota; class Alphaproteobacteria; order ATCC43930; family CGMCC-115725; genus CAIKMD01. The sequence continues at coordinate 37,496 of DASXCX010000113.1, forward strand.
TCGATGACGACGAGCCGATCGTGCATGTGAGCTATTACGAGGCCGATGCGTTCGCGCGCTGGTCGGGCAAACGCTTGCCGACCGAAGCCGAGTGGGAGATCGCCTCTGCCGACGCCCAAGTAGCTTTAAGCGGCAATTTGATGGATCGCGCAGTTTATCATCCGCAAGCCGCGTCGCCGAGCGACCAAAAACTGCAACAGATGATCGGCGATGTTTGGGAATGGACCGGCAGCCCCTATATGCCCTATCCCGGCTATCGACCGCCCGAAGGAACCATCGGCGAATACAACGGCAAGTTCATGGCGAATCAGATGGTGTTGCGGGGCGGCGCGGCGGTGACGCCGCCGGGTCATGTCCGCTTCACCTATCGCAATTTCTTTTATCCCGCCTCGCGTTGGGCGTTCGGCGGCATACGACTGGCGGAGGACCAATGAGCGCTCAACCGGTACACGCGACCTTTCACGATTTCGCTCCCGAGCCCGAGAGCTTCCGCGATTGTGTGATCGCCGGGTTGAGCCAGTGGCAAAAAGAGATTCCATGCCGCTTCCTCTACGACGAGCGCGGCTCCGAGCTGTTCGAGGCGATATGCGAGACGCCGGAATATTATCCGACCCGTACGGAGACGGCGATCCTCGCCGGCTGCGCGGGCGAGATCGCCTCGCTGATGGGGCCGCATTGTCAGCTCGTCGAATTTGGCAGCGGGTCGTCGCGCAAGGTGCGGCTGCTGCTTTCGGCGTTCGATAAGCCATCATCTTACGTCGCGATCGAGATTTCACGCGAAGCGTTGCAGCAAGCGGCGGACGACATCGCCGCGCTCTTCCCGAAGATCGATGTGCGGGCGGTGTGCGCTGACTACATGGAGCCGCTCGATCTTGCCGAGATTCCCGAACCGATGAACGGCCGTCGCCTCGGCTTTTTCCCGGGATCGACCATCGGCAACCTCGACCGGCCGGGCGCGGAGCATTTCCTGCGCCGCTGTCGTGAAGTCGTCGGCCCGAACGGCGCGATGCTGGTGGGCGTCGACCTGAAGAAGGACGCGCGACTGCTGCACGCCGCCTACAACGATGAGGCGGGCGTCACCGCG
>DASXCX010000114.1:0-13631 GCA_036490955.1 Allostellaceae bacterium
CATTTATCGCAAGCAGAAACGGCACCGCAGAGATGCTCTACCAAACCTATCAGGTCCAGGCCGACGCTTTCGCGCCCTTCCGCTTGCTTGCGGAAGCGAGCAAGGAATTCCTTAACCATCCCTGGCTCGCTTTCCGCGACCATCCGATGCTGCGCCACGCCGCCGCGGCCTTCGAGATGGTCTCGCGCGCCGGTATTTCCGCCCGCCGCCCGGAATTTGGCCTCACCAAGGCGATGGTCGCCGGGCGCGAGGTTGCGGTGCATGAAGTGCCGGTGCTGAAGACGCCGTTCTGTACCCTGCTGCATTTCCAGAAGGAGAGCGCAGTCGAGCAACCCCGTGTCCTTCTGGTCGCGCCGTTGTCGGGCCATTTCGCGACTCTTTTGCGTGGCACGGTCGAGACCTTGCTGCAGGATCACGACGTCTACATCACCGACTGGCTGAATGCGCGCAATGTTGCGTTGAGCCACGGTCGCTTCGATCTCGACGACCATATCGAGCTGATGATGGGCTTCATGCGCGAGCTGGCGCCCGAGCTCAACGTCATCGCCGTGTGCCAGCCGGCGGTGCCGGTCCTGGCCGCGACCGCATTGCTGGCTCAGGCTGGCGATGCGGCGCAGCCGCAGACGCTGACCTTGATGGGCGGGCCGATCGATACGCGCATCGCGCCGACCCAGGTCAACACCTTCGCTGAGGCGCATTCGCTGGAGTGGCTCGAACGCAACGTCATCGGCGTCGTGCCGATGCGTTACGCCGGCGCGTTCCGCCGCGTCTATCCCGGTTTCATGCAACTCGCCGGCTTTCTCAGCATGAATCTCGACCGGCATGTCAACGCGCATGTCGAGCTTTTCAAGCATCTCGTCGAAGGCAATGTCGAAAGCGCTGACACGACAAAGAAGTTTTATGACGAATATGCGTCGGTTATGGATCTTCCGGCGGATTTCTACCTCCAGACCATCGATCGCGTGTTCCATCGCCAGGCGCTGGCGCGCGGTGAGTTTTGTTGGCGCGACACACGTATCGATCCGGGCGCGATCACCCGCACCTCGGTCTTCAGCATCGAGGGCGAGAACGACGATATCTGCGCTGTCGGTCAGACCAAGGCGGTGCATGGGCTGTTGACCGGCCTCGATCGCAGCAAACAGCGCAATCACGTCCAGCCCGGCGTCGGTCATTACGGTGTCTTCAACGGCCGGGGCTGGCGCACCGGCATCTATCCGAAGCTCAAGGAATTCATTCGCGAAAGCGCGTGATCGACGGCATCGTCGAGACGGCCGCAAGAGCCGCAGGCGAGTGAAGAGGGAGCAAGGGCATGAAGGGCAAGATCGCGCTCGAAGAGCATTGGGCGATCGACGAGACCATCAACATCGTTGGTCAGCCGGTTGCCGCCGGCCCGTTCTGGGACGCGACCCGCGCCAAGCTGGTCGAATTCCGCGATGTACGCCTCGCGGGCATGGACAAGAACGGTATCGAATTCGCGATCCTCGGCCTCAACTCGCCGGGTCTTCAGGGAATTCTCGACGCCAAGCAGGCGATCGAGGTCGCGCACCGCGCCAACGACATCCTGGCCGAGGAGGTTTCGCACAATCCGAAGCGCTTTGCCGGTTTCGCGGGTCTGCCGATGCAAGACCCGGAAGCGGCGGCGAAAGAGTTGACCCGCTGCGTCAAGGAGCTCGGCTTCAAGGGCGCGATGGTCAATTGCTTCACCCAGCGCGGCGAGGCGGATTCCGCGATTTATTACGATCTGCCCGAGTTCCGGCCATTCTTCGCTACTGCCGAGCAGCTCGATGTGCCGTTCTATCTCCATCCTCGGGTCACCTTGCCGTCGCGCACCAAGGCCTATGAAGGCCATCGCTGGCTCTATGGGCCGGCCTGGGATTTCGGCAGCGAGACCGCGACCGCGGCGCTGCGCCTGATGGGCTCGGGACTCTTCGATGCCTTTCCGAAGCTACAGCTCGTCCTCGGTCATCTCGGGGAGCGCATTCCCTTCGACATGTGGCGTATCGACAACCTGATGCGCAGCATGCCGGTGAAACACACGGCGAAGCGCACGATCTCTGACTACATGCGAAGCAACGTCCACATCACGACCAGCGGCCAGTTCAGCGACGTGCCGTTCCATTGCGCGCTCGAAGCGGTCGGTGCCGCGCGCATCATGTTCTCGGTCGATTACCCTTACGAGGCCATGGAGCCGGCAGCGCAGTGGTTCGACGCGACCAAGCTCCCGGAAGCCGACCGGCTGGCGATCGGCCGCGCCAACGCGATCAAGTTGTTCAAGCTCGACCTCGCTTGAGGCGGCGGCGCGCTTGCCGCGCTATAACTATTCTCGCCTTCCCCGCGAAAGCGGAGACCCAGGATGACCACACGGTCCGCCCTGGATCTCCGCTTTTGCGGGGGAAAGCGGGATTTTTGGGCGATTGCTCAGGGAGAGGCGCGATGGCGAAATCGGGCAAGGTCATCATCACCTGTGCGGTGACGGGGTCGATCCATACCCCGACCATGAGCCCCTATCTGCCGATCACGCCGGACGAAGTGGCAAGCCAAGCGATCGGCGCGGCCGAGGCTGGAGCGGCAATCCTCCACCTCCACGCGCGCGATCCGAAAGACGGGCGGCCGACGCCGGACCCGGCGGTGTTCATGCAATTCCTGCCGCGTATCAAGCAGGCGACCAAGGCGGTGATCAACATTACCACCGGGGGCGGCCACAAGATGACCGTCGAGGAACGGCTGGCAGCGCCGTTGAGCGCTTCGCCGGAAATGTGCTCGCTCAATATGGGGTCGATGAATTTCGGTCTCTACCCGATGCTCAACCGCTACAAGGAATTCAAATACGGTTGGGAGAAGCCCTATCTCGAAGGCACCGACGACCTGATATTTAGGAATACGTTCAGAGACATCGAGCGCATCCTTAAGGACCTCGGCCAGGTCCACGGCACGAAATTCGAGTTCGAATGCTACGACGTCGGCCATCTCTATAACCTTGCGCATTTTTTGGACCGTAAACTGGTCCAGCCGCCGCTCTTCGTGCAGACGATCTTCGGTATCCTCGGCGGCATTGGCGCCGATGGCGAGAACGTCGCCCATATGAAGCGCATCGCCGACAAGCTCTTCGGCGATGCGTATTACTGGTCGATCCTCGCCGCCGGGCGCCATCAGATGCCGCTCATCACCATGGGCGCGATCATGGGCGGCAATGTCCGCGTCGGGCTCGAGGATTCGCTCTATCTCGGCAAGGGCCAGCTCGCCAGGACCAATGCCGAGCAGGTCAGCCGCATCCGCTCCATCCTCGAGAACCTCTCGCTCGAGATCGCGACGCCGGACGAGGCCCGGTCGATGCTGCAATTGAAGGGCGGCGATGCGGTCAAGTTCTGAGCGGCCATGATCGACAAGGTCGTCGACGGGTTTGGCGCGGCGCTTGCCGGGATGAAGGACGGCGACACGCTGCTGTGCGGCGGCTTCGGCGCCGTCGGCGAGGCTTTCGCGCTGGTCGAGGCGGTTATCGGGCTCGGCGTGCGCGATCTGACGGTGGTCTGCAACAATGCCGGCAGCGGGCTGGTCGGCGTCGCGGCGCTGCTCAAGTCCGGTAAGGCGCGCCGGCTAATCTGTTCCTATCCGCGCTCGCTCGACCCGACGGTGATCGACGAGCTCTATGCGCGTCGCGCGATCGAGATCGAGCTGGTGCCGCAGGGCACGCTGAGCGAGCGCATGCGCGCGGCAGGGGCGGGGATCGGCGGCTTTTTCACTCGCACTGGCGCCGATACAAACCTCGCCGAGGGCAAGGAGTTGCGCGAGATCGACGGCAAGCTTTTCGTCTTCGAGAAGCCGCTGCCCGGCGATTTCGCCCTTATTAAGGCGCATCGTGCCGATCGCTGGGGCAATCTCGTCTATCGTAAGGCCGCTCGCAATTTCAACCCGGTGATGGCGATGGCCGGCAAGGTGACGGTGGCGCAGGTCGGCGAGATCGTCGAGCTTGGTACGCTCGATCCCGAGGCGATCGCGACACCGGGGATTTTCGTCGATCGCGTGGTGCTGGCATGAGGCCGCTCAGCCGTCGTCAGATGGCGTGGCGCTGCGCGCAGGATCTGGGCGACGGGCAATATGTCAATCTTGGCATCGGCATGCCGACCTTGGTTTCCGATTATCTGCCGCCGGATCGCGAGATCGTGCTGCATAGCGAGAACGGCATCCTCGGCATGGGCGGTGCGCCGAAGCCCGGCGAGGAGGATCCCGATCTCATCAACGCCGGCCGCGGCAAGGCGACGCTGCTGCCCGGCGGCTCGTTTTTCCATCACAACGACAGCTTCCTGATGATCCGCGGCGGCCACATCGATGTCTCGATCATGGGCGCTTATGAGGTCTCGGCGGCGGGCGACCTCGCCAACTGGGCGACCGACGGCGATACGCGCGCGCCCGGCGTCGGCGGCGCGATGGATCTCGCCGCCGGCGCGAAAGAAGTGCGCGTGCTGATGGAGCATAACGGCAAGGATGGGAGCAAGCGCATCCGCGATGTCTGCACCCTGCCGCTCACCGCCAAGGGCTGCGTCACGCGGATTTATACCAATCTCGCCGTGCTGGACGTGACGCGTGACGGGGTGGTGGTGCGCGAGATGATCGAGGGTCTCGATCTCGAAACCCTGCAAAAGCTCACCGAACCGAAGCTCGTGCTGTCGAAGGATTGGAAGCGGATCGGCACTCCAAATCTGCAGTAATCGTCATGGCCGGGCTTGTCCCGGCCATCCACGAATTTCCAAGACGTAGATGCCCGGAACAAGTCCGGGCATGACGAAGCAGATAAACGTTGATTAACGAGGAGGAAGCGATGGATACGCGTATTGCTGATATGTCGGCGAAGTCTGACGCGTCGAAGCCGCTGCTCCGCGGCATCCATCATCTCGCGCTCGTCACGGATGACATGAAGGGCACGCTCGATTTCTACGTGCGCGTACTCGGCATGCCGATCGTCCACGGGCTCCGAACGCCGGTGGCGCGCGGTGCGCATGGCCAAGGCACGCCGCCTTATGCCAGCATTCCGCATGTCTTCCTCGATATGGGCGGCGACAGCCTGCTCGCGTTTTTCGAATACCCCAAGACCGCGCCGAAGGTCGATCGCGATACGCTCGGCGCGATGCAGCATGTGTCATTCGCCTGCGGGCCCAAACGCCATGGCGAAATCCTGGAGCGCCTGAAGGCGAACGGCACCGCCATTACGGGCGGTCCGCTCGTCAGCATCCCGCCGGCGATCGTCTCGTTCTATTTCTTCGATCCGAACAACATCCGGCTCGAAATCGTCTGCGATCCGCGCAATGAGGATGAAGCGGATCTGCAAGTCGTCCGCTCCTGCCACATGGACGAAGCGGAGCTGCGCGCGCAACTCGGCGATATCAGCACCGACCAGGCGTGGATCGATGCGATGATCGCGGCGATGTCGCGCTGATCAATTCGGCGTCGCGCCGTTCTCTTTCAGCCAGGCGAGCAGCTTGTCCGAGAGCGGCTTCGAATTGCGCGTCGTGCGGTCCATGAAGACCAGCACGACTTCCTCGGTGCAGCAGCAGCGCTCGCCCTGGAACACCGCCTGTCCCAAGCGAAACGAGGTGCGGCCGTATCTGAGGCCGCGCAGGCCGATCTCAAAATCGCCGGGGAAGCGCAACTCGGCTTTATAGTCGCATTCGACCCGCACGACGTTGAAATTCTCGTCGTCGCGCAGCATGCCGAGCGCGGGATTGCGGGTGATCGAGACCCGCGCGGTCTCGAAATAATTCAAGAACACGGCGTGGTTGACGTGGTTGTTGTGATCCACGTCGCTGAAGCGCACATGCTCTTGGAACCAGAGCTTGTAGCCCACCCTGTCGGCCAGATTCGCCTTCTCGGTCTCGTCCGCCATGATCAGGGAATACGCTCCAGCACGGCCGCGATACCTTGGCCGACGCCGATGCACATGGTGACGAGGGCGTAGCGGCCGCCCGTCGCGTGCAATTGCCGCGTCGCGGTGAGCGCCAGCCGGGCGCCCGATGCGCCGAGCGGATGGCCGATGGCGATCGCGCCGCCGTTCGGATTGACGCGGTCGTCGTCGAAGCCGACGCCCATCATCTTGAGGCAGCCGAGCACCTGGCTGGCGAAAGCCTCGTTGAGCTCGATCACGTCTATGTCCTTGAGCGAAAGCCCGGCACGCTCCAGCGCCTTCTGCGAGGCGGGTACGGGCCCGAGCCCCATGACGCGCGGCGCGACGCCGGCGACCGCCGCCGAGACGATGCGCGCCAGCGGCTTCTTGCCGGCCTTTTCGCCGGCCTTTTTGGTGCCGATAATTAGCGCCGCGGCGCCGTCGTTGATGCCCGAGGCGTTGCCTGCCGTCGTTACGCCGCCTTCGCTCAGCACTTTCAGCGCGGCGAGCTTTTCGAGTGTCGTCTCAGGGCGCGGATGCTCATCGGCGCTGATGATCGTGGCTTCGCCTTTCTTGCGGCTCGGTACGCTGACCGGCGCGATCTCCGCGTCGTAGAAGCCGGCCGCTTTCGCTTTGGCGTATTTCTGTTGCGAGGCGAGGGCGAACTGATCGCTCTCCGCGCGGGTGATCTGGTGATCGCGCGCGACGTTGTCGGCTGTCTCGGCCATCGTGTCGCGCCCGTAAGCCTTCTCGACCTTCGGATTGGGGAAGCGTGCCCCGATGGTCGAATCATACATGCGGAAGTCCCGCTGATAGGGCGTCTCAGATTTCGCCATCACGAAGGGCGCGCGGCTCATGCTTTCGACGCCGCCGGCGAGAAAGAGTTCGCCCTGGCCGGAAGAGGCGGCGCGTGCCGTATCCAGAATGGCGGCGAGTCCGCTGCCGCAGAGGCGATTGACGGTGAGGGCGGCCGTCTCAATCGGGATACCGGCGAGCAGGATGGCATGCCGCGCCACGTTGCGCGCATCTTCGCCGGCCTGGTTGGTGTTGCCCATCACCGCGTCCTCGTAATCGGACGGCTTGAAGGGGTTGCGGCCCACGACTTCCTTGATGACGCCGGCCAGCAGATCGTCCGGCCGCACCGGCGCCAAGCCGCCCGCATGGCGGCCGATCGGCGTGCGCAGACCGTCATAGATGTAGGCGTCGAGCGGCATGGGAATCCTTTCCAGCGACCGTGTTCGATGGCACTCAGTCTCTAATCGCTTTGCCGCTTTCGCGGGAGGAGCGATAAGGAGGGTGCGAATCCCACCGTGAAAACCTAGATTGAAATTAGGGAATGGGCGGTGGCGCGACAAGCGATATGGCGGTATGCCTGACCCATGCGCGACTTTGCCCAGCCCCGCCGTTCCGCCGCGATTGCCGCCAATGCGATGGCCGCGACCTCGCATCCGCTCGCGACCCTGACCGCGCTCGACGTGCTCCGCGCCGGCGGCAATGCGGTCGATGCTGCGCTGGCGACCGTTGCGGTATTGAACGTGGTCGAGCCGCAGATGACCGGCATCGGCGGCGATTGCTTCGTGCTCTATTCCAAAGCCGGCGCGCTGCCGATCGCGCTCAATGGCTCGGGCCGCGCGCCGATGAAGGCGACGGTCGACTGGTATCGCGCCAACGGGATCCACAGCATCGAGGTGCAGACGCCGCATGCGGTGAGCATGCCGGGCGCGGTCGACGCCTGGTGTCGCCTGCACGCCGATCACGCGACCAAGGACCTCGCCGAGTTGATGGAGCCAGCGGCGAAGCTGGCCGAGGACGGCCACGCCGTGACGCCGCGCGTCGCCGCGGATTTTGCATCGAGCTTCCCGAAAGTGATGGCCGATCCCGATTGCGGCCGCGTCTTTGCGCCGGCCGGCCGGCCGATCGGTCTGGGCGAGACGATGAAGCAGCCGGCGCTGGCGAGAACGCTGCGCAAGATCGGCAAGCAGGGCCGCGCCGGTTTCTATGAGGGCGAGGTCGCCGAGGAGATCGTCGCCAAGCTGCAGCGCCTCGGCGGTCTGCATACGCTCGAAGACTTCGCGTTGCAGCGCTGCGAGTATGTCGCGCCGATCTCGACGAACTATCGCGGCTACGATGTCTTCGAATGTCCGCCGAACGGGCAGGGGCTTGCGGCGCTGATGATCCTCTCGGTGCTCGAGGGCTACGACATCAGCGGCAAAGCCACCAGCGATGCCGACCGGATCCATCTCCTCGCTGAAGCGGCGAAAGCCGCTTACGCGGTGCGCGACACCTTTATCGGCGATCCCAAGCAGGTCGATGTCGCGGTCGATCGCTATCTCTCGGCCGATTACGCGAATGCGACCCGCGCCAATATCCGCCTCGACCGGGCCGCCGATCCGGTGCCGTGGGATGCGCGGGACGCGATCCACAAGGACACGGTTTATTTCTGCATCGTCGATCGCGACGGCAACGCGATCTCGTTCATCAACTCGCTGTTCCACGATTTCGGCAGCGGCATCCTCGCACCGAACTGCGGCGTGCTGCTGCACAACCGCGCCATCAGCTTCCGCATCGACGAAAAGCATCCGAACGCGATCGCGCCCGGCAAGCGGCCGATGCATACCATCATACCTGGCATGCTGACGAAGGATGGCAAGGCGGTGATGCCCTTCGGCGTCATGGGAGGGCATTTCCAATCGATCGGTCATGCCAATCTGCTGATGCAGATGCTTGATCTCGGACTCGATCCGCAAGCCGCGGCGGAGGCGCCGCGCAGTTTCGCCTTCGACGGTATTCTCGCCTTGGAAACCACTGTTCCCGAAGCAATTGCCCGCGATCTTACCGCGCGCGGCCATCGCGTCGCACGGGCGGGGGCGCTCGGCGGCTGCCAGGCAATCTGGATCGACCGCCAGCGCGGCTGTCTCGTCGGTGGCTCCGAGCCGCGCAAAGACGGCTGCGCCCTCGGTTATTAGGCGGCATACGGCGCGGCAGGTGAGACGCTTCGCCTATTGAAACGCGGCCCCGGCTCCGGTACGAAAAAACCCGCCGCGGGGCGCATTCCACCGAGAAATTCCCCAAGAATATTAAGGAAATAGGCGGTGTCCTTGCGACGCGCCGTGACCGAGGAAGAATGACTGAATTGGTATTGCAGCACGGCCTGAGCTTCGCGGACCTCTACAGCCGCGCGGGACTGGTGCGCCTCGACGCCGTTTTCATGGCGCATCTCCAGACTGCGGATGCCAGCCTCTTCGCGCTGCTCGCCGCCGGCCGCGCCGCGCCGGAGAAGCTCGCCGCCAAGGATGAGTCCGATCTCATTGTCGACATCGCGCCGCATCTCGAGGATTTCATCGCCGCGCTTTTCGGCGTCCAAGCCGAAGTGCTCGCGCATCAAGCACGACATGACGAGCTCTCGCCGCTCTACACGGTGAAGCGTCTGTTCGTACAGCGGCGCGCCGCCAAGGGCGCGACACCCGACGCGATCGCCAAGCTCGACGGGCGGGCGCTCGCCGCGAAGCTCGAAGAGCTGATGGGCGAGAAGCTTACCGAGATGAGTTTCGCGACACACGTCGCGCATTGGCTCAACGACGAAGCGCAATACGCCGACAAACTCGACATCGCCGCGCAATATGCCGCCTGGGCGACACATTCGGCCGAGGGCAGGAAGCTCTGGCACGACGGCATCCTCTTCAAGATTCCGCACCGCCTCGATATGCATCGCCTCGTGCCGGTCACCACGATCGTGCATGACGGCGTAACGATGCTGCACCTGCCGGAAGAGCATCACCGGCATCGCGAGGGCTTTGCACTGACCGATCAGGGCATGGACCTGACCCATGCGCTCGATCACGCGAATTACTGCATCTGGTGCCACAACCAGGGCAAAGATAGTTGTTCGCACGGCATCAAGGACAAGAAGGCCGGCGGCTTCGCCAGCACGGTCTTCGGCGTCACGCTGAACGGCTGCCCGCTCGAAGAGAAAATCTCCGAGATGAATCTCGTGAAGGCGCGCGGCAACAGCATCGGCGCCATGGCGATTGCGGCCATCGACAATCCGATGATGGCCGGAACGGGGCATCGCATCTGCAACGATTGCATGAAAGCCTGCATCTATCAGAAGCAGGATCCGGTCGACATCCCGCAGGTCGAGACGCGTACGCTGAAAGACGTGCTGGCGCTGCCCTGGGGATTCGAGATCTATTCGCTGCTGACGCGTTGGAACCCGCTCGATCTGCGCCGGCCGATCTCCAAAGCCGAAAGCGGCTACAAGGTTCTCGTCGTCGGCCTTGGTCCCGCCGGCTTCACCCTCGCGCATCATCTGATGAATGACGGCCATCATGTCGTCGGCATCGACGGGCTGAAGATCGAGCCGCTGCCGCCTGGGTTCGGCGGCAAAGACTTCCGGCCGATCCGCGATGTGAAGGCGGAGCTTTGGGAAAACCTCGACGATCGCGTGATGGCGGGATTCGGCGGCGTGGCCGAATACGGCATCACCGTCCGCTGGGACAAGAATTTCCTGAAGGTCATTCGGCTGCTCATCGAGCGCCGCGCGCAATTCGCGATGTATGGCGGCGTGCGCTTCGGCGGCACGGTCACCATCGACGATGCTTTCGCGATGGGCTTCGACCACATCGCGCTCTGCGCCGGTGCCGGCCGGCCGACGGTCGTGCCGATGAAGAACGGGTTAGCGCGCGGCGTGCGCCAAGCGTCGGACTTCCTGATGGCGCTGCAATTGACCGGCGCGGCCAAGACCTCGAGCCTCGCCAATCTGACCGTGCGCTTGCCGATCGTCGTCATCGGCGGCGGTCTCACGGCGATCGACACGGCGACGGAATCACTCGCTTACTACGCCGTGCAGGTCGAGAAATTCCTCAAGCGCTACGAGACGCTCGTTGCCGAGCGCGGTGAAGCGGCCGTGCGCGCGGGTTGGAGCGAGGAAGACAACGAAGTCGCCGCCGATTTCATCGCCCATGCAAAGGCGATCCGGCAAGAGCGCGAGGCGGCGAAGCGCGACGGCCGCGCGGCGAACATCGGCAAGCTGCTCGATCAATGGGGCGGCTCGACCATGGCCTATCGCCGCCGGCTGATCGATGCGCCGAGCTACACGCTGAACCACGAGGAGGTGGCGAAGGCGATGGAGGAGGGCATTCGCTTCGCCGAATGCCTGGCGCCGGAAGAGGTAAAGATCGATCGCTTCGGCCACGCCGAGGCCCTGGTGCTTTTGAGCCATAAGGTCGAAGAAGGCACCGGCAAGATCATCCCGACCGGCGAGCGCGTGACCTTGAAGGCGCGCACGATCCTGGTCGCCGCAGGCACGACACCGAATACGGTGCTGGCGCGCGAGGACAGCCAGGTCGAGATCGATGGCCGCTTTTTCCAAGCCTATGACGAAGCCGGCAACAAGGTGAAGCCCGAGCGCGTCGCCAAGCCCGACAAGGTCGAGGTGCTGATGAATTTGCGCGACGACGGCCGCGCCATCAGCTTCTTCGGCGATCTGCATCCGTCTTTCGCCGGCAATGTCGTGAAAGCGATGGGCGGTGCCAAGCTCGGTTATCCGGTGGTGAGCCGTACGCTGGCCAAGCGCAAGCCCGAGGCGCCGGCGCCGCGCGAATTGCTTGCGATGCTCGACGACGATCTCAGGCCGCGCGTCCACGCCGTGGTCGAGCTTGCGCCGAAGATCGTCGAGGTGATCGTGCGCGCGCCGCGCGCGGCGCGCGCCTTCCATCCCGGCCAGTTCTACCGTCTGCAGAATTACGAGAGCTACGCGCCCAAGACCGGCGACACCTTGCTGACGATGGAAGGCCTCGCGCTGACCGGCGCGACCGTCGACCGCGAGAAGGGGCTGCTCTCGACCATCGTGCTCGAGATGGGCGGCTCCTCCGATCTCTGCTCGATCCTTGAGCCGGGCGAGCCCGTCGTGCTCATGGGGCCGACCGGCACGCCGACCGAAACGCCAGGCGGCGAGAATGTCGTCCTCGTCGGCGGCGGCCTCGGCAACGCCGTGCTGCTCTCAATTGGTACGACCCTCCGCGAACGCGGCTCAAAGGTTCTCTATTTCGCCGGTTACAAGAAACCGCAAGACCGCTACAAAGTGAAGGAGATCGAGGCGGGCGCCGATTGCGTCGTCTGGTGCTGCGATACCGCCCCGGGCTTCACGCCGTCACGGCCGCAGGACAAAGCCTTCGTCGGCAATATCGTCGAAGCGATGCTCGCTTATAACGCGGGCTCGCTCGGCGATCAGCCAATCAGATTTAACGCGGCCGATCGTCTCATCGTCATCGGCTCCGACGGCATGATGAACGCGGTCGCTCGTGCACGCGAAACCACGTTGAAGCCGTATCTCAAGCCTGGCCATCATGCGATCGCATCGATCAACTCGCCGATGCAATGCATGATGAAGGAAATCTGCGCCCAGTGCCTTCAGGTGCAGAAAGATCCCGTGACCGGCGAAGAGGTCGTGGTGTTCTCCTGCTTCAATCAGGACCAAGGCCTGGACCGCGTCGATTTCGGCAGCCTCCGTCAGCGTCTCACACAGAACAGCCTCGAAGAGAAGCTGACGGCGCAGTGGATTGATCGCTGCTTGAAACAACTCGGCATCCGTCAGGCGGCGGAATAGGCCGCGCGCCCTCGTCGCGCTCAGTCGAGGATCCGCCGCCAGCTGCGCGCGCCGAGCGCTTCGAGCGGGCGGAAGCGCGATTTGTAGGACATCTTCGCGCTGCCCTCGATCCAATAGCCGAGATAGACATAAGCGAGTTTCCGACGCCGCGCCTCGTCGATCAGCGCGAGCACGAGCAGTGTGCCAAGGCTGCGCTTGCCGTGTTCGGGATCGAAGAAGCTGTAGACCGCAGAGAGTCCGTCATCGAGCGGATCGTAGAGTCCCGCGCCATAGAGCGCGCCGTCCGCGGCGCGCAGCTCGATCATCTTGGTCGCGACCGGGCTGTCCTCGATCATCGCCTGGTAATCGCCAAAGGTCATTGCCGCCATGTCGCTGTCGGCGTGGCGCGATCGCTGGTAGCGTTGGAACAGACGGAACTGCTCGAGCGTCGCGTCGGCCTCGAGCGCCCGCGGAAAAAGATCGCGGTTGAGGTTGCGGATGCGCTTCAACGATTTGCTCTCGCTGAAAGCCGCGACCGGGATCCGCACCGGCACGCAGGCGCTGCAGCCGACGCAGGCGGGGCGGTAGGCGAGATGGTGGCTGCGGCGGAAACCGGCTCGCGACAGTTCGTCGTAGAAAGACGCGGCATGACGGCCGGCGAGCTCGGTCACCAGCTTGCGTTCGATCTTGTCGGGTAGATAGGGACAGGGCAGGGCCGCGGTGCGATAGAAATGCTGCGGCGCCACCGAAAGTCGCTCGGGCGCGCGGCCTTGCTTCGGCAATCGCTTATTGTCGCTATGCCCTTCGGGCATCGCCTCTCACCACAAATCCGAACCGGAGCGAATTATGGGCCCAAGCGCGCCGGATCGCCAGAGGCCGATCCCGCGTGGCTCAGCTCAGCCCGACCATGATGCGCTGGCGATAGGCCGGGCGCTCGCCGAGCCGCTTGTACCAGCCCTCGAGATGCGCCAGCCGATGGCGCTCGATCGGCAGCGAATAGAATCGGTAGGTGATGATGCCGACCGGAATATCGCCAATGCTGAATTCCTCGCCGGCGACATAGGGCGTCTCGACAAGATAGCGATCGAGGATCGTCATCGCGTGATTGGTTTTCTTGACCGCCTCCGCGATACGCACGGAATCGCGCTCTTCCGGCTTGGAGCGGATGAG
>DASXCX010000115.1:0-4656 GCA_036490955.1 Allostellaceae bacterium
GCGAGATCTACAACTACCTCGAGCTCCACGCCGAAGTGCCGCAAGCGCAGTTCGCGACCGGCTCGGATTGCGAGCTCCCGCTGCATCTCTACCGCAAATTCGGCCTCGATTTCCCGCAGCATCTGCGCGGCATGTATGCGATCGCGCTGCATGATCCCGCTGCGGGCCGGCTCGTTCTCTGCCGCGATCCTTTCGGCATCAAGCCACTTTATTATGCCGAGACCGCGCAGGGTTTCGTCTTTGCCTCGGAGCCGCAAGCGATCCTCGCTTCGGGCGCGGTTCCGGTCGAGCTGGTGCGGCAATCGCGCAACGAATTGCTCGAGCTGCAATTCACCACCGGACGCGACACGATCTTTGCCGGCATCAGCCGCGTGCTGCCGGGCGAGACACTGGTCGTCGCCAAAGGGCGCATCGTCGAACGACGCCGCATCGAGGCGTTGCCGCATGCCGAGATTGCCGCGCTCGAGGAAGACGCGGCGCTTGCCGAATTCGATCGCGTCTTCGAAGAGAGCGTCAAACTCCATCAGCGCGCCGATGTGCCTTACGGCATGTTCCTATCGGGCGGCATCGATTCCTCGGCGGTGCTGGCGATGATGGCACGCCTCAACGAGCGGCCGGTCAAGGCCTTCACCATCGGGTTCTCGAACGCTGCGGTGAGCGACGAGCGCGAGGCGGCGCGCGCTGTCGCGCAGGAGTTCGGAGCCGAGCATGTCGAGGTCGAGTTCCGCGAAGGCGATTTCTGGACGCTGCTGCCCGAGATTGCAGGCGCGATGGACGATCCCGCCGCCGACTATGCCGTCCTGCCGACCTACAAGCTCGCCGCGACGGCGCGCGCGGCCGGGCTCAAAGTCATTTTATCCGGCGAGGGCGGCGATGAGCTCTTCGCCGGCTATGGCCGCTATCGCAGCGTCGGCCGCCCATGGTGGGCGGGCGGCAAGCTGCTGCGCGCGCGCGGCAATCTCGACAAGCTCGGCATCTTGCGCGGCGATCTCGCCGGCTGGCGCGACGGCGTCGCGGCGGCGGAGCTTGCGGCGCAGGATGGCGCGCGCACGCGGCTGCAAGTGGCGCAAGCGACCGACTGCGCCGATTGGCTGCCGAACGACCTGCTGACGAAGCTCGATCGCTGTCTCATGGCGCATGGCGTCGAAGGCCGCGTGCCGTTCCTCGATTCCGGCGTGGCCGCGTATGCCTTCCGCCTGCCCGACGAGCTCAAGGTCAAACGCGGCCTCGGCAAATATGTGCTGCGGCGCTGGCTCGCGGCCCAGTCGAAAGCGGCGGCGCCGATGGCGAGAAAGCGCGGCTTCACCGTGCCGGTGGGCGAGTGGATCGCGCGGCGCGGGGCGCAACTCGGACCGCTGGTCGCGGCGCAGCCGGGTGTCCGCGAGATTTGCCTTGCCGGCAGCGTCGAGAAGCTTTTTGCCGCCGCAGCGGAGAAGCGTGCCGGTTTCGCCGCTTGGACCTTGCTCTTCTATTCGCTTTGGCACCGCCATCACATCCAGCGCCTGCCGCCGGCACCGGACGTTTTCGCGGCTTTGGCGCGCTAGCCGGGCCGCTTTTTTCTAAAATCACCGGAATTCGCGCCGCGCCAGTGAAGATCGCCTTAATTTTTGTGGCGATAGTCTTGAGGCCATGAGCGATGCTTACGGTCCGTCCGGCGGCAAGATGTTGCGCCGCGCTTTTTTTCTACTGATCGGCTGCGGCGCCGCGGCTTATCGCTTTCCGAACTATCTGAGCGATATGGGGCTCGATTTCGGGAGCGCCGCTTCCGTGCCGGCGACGCCTGCGCCGCCGAAGCCGCACTCGGTCAGCATTCCCGACGCCGAACCGCCCGCGACCCAGACCTATCAAGCGCAGCATGGCAACCAGTTCTACGTGACCGCCACGGTCAACGGCAATTCGATCAATTTTCTCGTCGATACGGGCGCGACGCGAGTCGCGCTGACGCAAGAGGATGCGACGCGGCTTGGCTTCGACTTGAACAAGCTCAACTGGAACGTGATGGTGCAGACGGCGAACGGCGTCACGCGCAATGCCCCAGTAACGCTCGGCGATATCCGGCTCAGCCGCATCGTCCAATACAACGTGCCCGCGCTCGTCATGCGCCAAAGCGGCATCTCGCTTCTCGGCATGTCGTTCCTCTCGCGCCTTCGCTCCTGGCAGATCAGCAACGGCGTCTTGACCATCGCGTCCTGATGCCTGGACGGCTACTCTCGGTCCCGGAACGGGGTGGGGAGGGAGCCGTTGTTGACGCCGCTTCGCTTGGCCGGCATCGCCCTGGCGCTGCTGCTCGCTGCGCCGTCGGCGCGCGCCGCCGATAAAGTCACCGTCACCTATGCAAGCTTCGATGCGTTGTACGCGCCCTATTTCCTCGCGCGCGATCACGGCTATTTCGCGCGAGAGGACGTCGATGTCGAATTGATGCAGGCGGGCGGCGGCACATCGACGCCGGCGCTGATCGCCGGCTCGGTGCAGTTCAGCTCGTCCTCGGGTTCGGCGATCACCGCGATCCTCAGGGGCGCGAAGCTCAAAGTGATCATGACACTCGCCGTGTCGCTGCCGTGGAAACTCTGGGCGACGAGCCAAGAGATCAAGACGCTTGCCGATTTGCAGGGCAAGCAAGTCGGCGTTGAGACCACCGGCGGGCTCGACGAGCTGGCGATGCGCGCGGCGCTGATGAAGGCGGGACTGCCGCAGGATTACGTCGCCTACAATCCGGTCGGCGTCGGCGGCGCGCAGCGCATCGCGATCATCGAGCATGCCTCGCTGCCGGCGATCTTCCTCTCGTATATCGAGGAGCGCATCGCGCGCCAGCGCGGTGCGCTCGCGCACGGCCATGTGCTGATCGATTTTCCACACGATCTGAAGATGCCGTATAACGGCCTTGCGACGAGCCAAGCGCTGATCGACGGCAATCCCGGCCTGGTCAAGCGCTTCGTCACCGCCGTCGTCATGGGCATGCGCGAGATGAAGGCGGATCGCGGCGCGACGCTCGCTGCGATGGAGAAATACGCGAAGAACACCAATCCCGAGACGTTAGCCGAGGCGCTCGACGACACGACGCCGACGGTGCTGCAAAAAGCAGAGGCGACGGCCGATGAGCGGCAATTCGATCTGAAGCTCCGCGGCTCGATACTGAAGCTGGCGGACAGCGCGCTGCCGCCGCTCGATCGGGTCTATGATTATTCTTTCGTCGAGCAGGCCATCGCCGCGCTCGACAAGAGCGGCTGGAAACCGTGACTCATCACGCCCTGCTTTCGCGCGGGTGATGAAGAGAGAAAGGACCATGTGATTTGCCTATCCATATGACCGATCTCCACGCGCGCTTTCTGGCGCTGGCCTTCGACGACGGGGCGCCGCCGCTGGTCGGTACCGCGTCGCGCGACGGGGATCCGCAGATCAGCCCCAAAGGCACGCTCGCGTTGCTCGATCCCGAGACGCTGTGCTTTTGGGAGCGGAGCTATCGCAGCTCCTACCACGCGCTCGAGGAGAATCGGAAGATCCTCGTCTATTGCCGCAATCCGAAGCGCGCCGAGGAGTTGCCGTTCCGCAACGGCGCGCTGCGCTTTCGCGGCGTGGCCCGCGTCGCGGCGGACGAGGCGACGCGTCAGCGCGTCTGGGATTTATCGCCCAAGGCCGAGCAGGCGCGCGATCCCGAGCGGAAAGGCGTCGCGATCCTCATCCGCGTCGACCTGATTGAAGATTTGGCCGGACAAGTCATCATGAAGCGGGAATAAGCGCCGCCCGTCAGGGGCGGGCAGGAGACGCAAAATGAAGACGATGCGGGCGAGTGCCGCGCTACTTTTCTTGCTCATACTCGCGGGCCGCGCCCTGCCCGCCGATGCCGCCGATCACGCGAAGATCGGCGTCGTCAAATCGACGCTTTCGGCGCCGCTTTATGTCGCGGTCGCGAAGGGCTTCTTCACCGAGGAGAATATCGATCCCGAGATCGTTTTCTTCGAGGCGGCGCAGCCGATCTTCGTCGCCGTCGTCTCGGGCGACCTGGATTTTGGGGTCAGCGGCGTCACCGGCGGCTTCTATCAGCTCGCGGGGCAGGGGCAGCTCCACATCATCGCGGCGCATTCGCGCGAAGTGCCGGGCTTCAACGGCTATGGCGTTTTCGTCTCGACGCCGGCCTATACAGCCGGGCTCAAATCGTTGAAGGATATCGCCGGCCATAGCGTCGGCATCAACACCGTCGGCTCGTCCTTCCATTACAGCCTCGCCCTCATCGCCGAGAAATACGGCATCGACTTGAAGACCGTCGCGTTGAAGCCGCTGCAGCAGAACACGGTAATCACCTCGGCGCTCGCCGGCGGCACGATCGACACCGCCATCGTCTCCAACGTCTACGGCCTCGGTCCGGTCGCCAAGGGCCAAGCGAAGGTGCTCGCCTGGGTGGGCGATGAGACGCCGTGGCAATTGGGCGTCGCTGCCGTCTCGACCAAGACGGCCGACACGCGCAGCGATTACGTGCAGCGCTTCCTCAGAGCCTATCGCAAGGGCGCGCGACTCTATCACGACGCGGTCACCGGCCCGGACGAGCGCGAGCACCTCAACGCCGGCGCCGACGAGGTCATCGCCATCACCGCCAAGACGATCGGCCAGACGCCCGACGAGGTGAAGCCCGCGATCGCCTATGCCGATCCCGAAGAGCGG
>DASXCX010000116.1:0-9210 GCA_036490955.1 Allostellaceae bacterium
GCGCAAAGGATCGATGTCGGTGATGGTAAGCGCCCAAGCCGCCACCGAGCCAGCGCCCGAACCACGGCCCGGCCCGACCGAAATGCCCTGCGCCTTCGCCCACTGGATGAATTCGGAGACGATGAGAAAGTATCCGGCGAAGCCCATCTTGATAATGACGCCGAGCTCGAATTCGAGGCGGTCGCGATACGGCTTGGCGGCTACATCGCGCTCGACCACGCCCATGCCGTCGCGCCAGACATGCGATGCGAGCCGCGCTTCGAGGCCGGCGAAAGCGGCGAGGCGCACCTCTTCTTCTTCCTTGCGGCCACTTTCCATCGGGAAAGGCGGCAGGATCGGCTTGCGCGGCTCCGGCATGAAGGCGCAGCGTTTGGCGATCACTAGCGTATTGTCGCAAGCCTCGGGCAGATCGGCGAACAGCAGCCGCATCTCGGCCGGCGATTTGAAGTAATGCTGGCCCGTCAGGCGGCGACGATTGGGCTCCGCCAGCGTGACGCCTTGCTCGATGCACAGCAACACATCGTGCGCTTGCTCGTAGCTCGGATCGGGGAAGAACGCGTCATTGGTCGCGACCAGCGGCAAATCGTGCGCATAGGCGAGATCGATGAGATCGCCCTCGATGCGCTCCTCGTTCGGCATGCCGTGACGCATCAACTCGACATAGAGTCGGCCGGGAAAGAGCGCCGCGAGCTTTTGCAGCATCGCTTCGGCGGCGGCTCGCTGTCCATCGACGAGCAAGCGTCCGATCGGGCCACCGGGCCCGCCGGTCAGCGCCAGCAGCCCGTCGCTATGGCCTTCAAGCGCCGCGATGTCGATCTGCGGCTGCTCACCGCCATTGGTCTCGAGAAAGGCCTTGCTGACCAACTCGAGAAGATTGCGATAGCCCGTCGCGCTCTGCACCAGAACCACGATCGGATCGGGCGGCAGCGCCGGACCGATGCGCGCGGCGAGTCGCACGTTATCCACATCCGCGCGCCGCAATCCAAGCTCACAGCCGACGATTGGCTGTACCCCTGCATCGGCGGCCGCCATCGCAAATTCGAGCGCACCAAAGAGGTTGCCGATATCGGTGATCGCCACCGCCGGCATGACGTTTTTCTTCGCCAATTCGATCAGCGCTTTGACCTTGATCGCACCCGCCGAGAGCGAATAGGCGGAATGCGTGCGGAGATGAATGAAATCGGCGTGCGGCATCACGTTCCAGCTTGGCAGAGCGCGCCAGTCTTGCAAAGTGAAACCGGCGCACACGCAGATTCTACAGAATCGCGGCGATCCGCTACACTCGTCCGTACGACGATGCCATGAAAGGGAGGGCTCGATGACTCGTATCGCCATTTTGAAGCGCGAAGAGATGAACGCGGAGCAAGGCCGCGTTTATGACGAAGCCAAAGCGGCGAACCAGCCGGTCGGCGGCCCCTATTATGCCTATATCCGCAATCCGACGCTGTTTACGGCGTCGCAGAACATGGGCAAGGCCTTTGGTTCGTTCAAACTGAGCAGCCGCGAGCGCTTGATCGCGGTCCTGACCATCTGCCGTTTTTGGAATGCGAAATATCCTTGGGGCGCACAATCGCGCAACGCGCTTGCCCAAGGCGTCGACCAGACCACGATCGACGCGATCAATTCCGGCAAAACGCCGGACCTCGCCAACCCGCGCGAAGCGATAGCGCACAAACTGCCGAAAGAGCTGCTGAGCAACAAAGGCCTTAGCGAGGCGACCTATCAGGAGGCCGAGAAGCTCTTCGGCACCGACGACCTCGTCGGCCTTATCGCCAGTGTCGGTCAATTCTCGATGGTGTGCTGCAGTGCCAACGGCTTCGATATCACGCCCACAGCGGAGATGCAGAAGCTGCAGGGTTGAAGGTCGAGCGCAGCCTAACCGATCACTCATCAAGCGGGTGCTCGCGTGGGTCGAGCAGCTACGCCTGTGCTCAAGCGGTTGATCCCGAGCCTCCGAAAGCGTCGCGCCGAGCTGTCTCGGCCGGAGCAGTATCGGTTGGTGCGGCGCGAGGGCCTGCTTTTTCTGGCGAACTATCATACGTGGGCATGCCGACAGGTGATCGTGCATGGCGTCGTGGAGCGGCCGCAAACGGAATTCCTCCTCACGACGATGGCTGCGCGCAGGTGCCGCCTCTTCTTTGATATCGGCGCGCATATGGGAATCTACTCGATGCTCGTCGCGCAGCGGCGCCTGTGCGACGAAATTGTGGCGTTCGAGCCGAACCCCAAGAGCTTCGCGCACCTCAAAGCCAACCTCTTGATCAACGATATGCTGGCCGCGATTGATGCTCGCGAGATCGCGATAAGCGACGTGGATGGGGAGGTCCCGTTCGATATAGGACCGCCGACCTATGACGTCTGGTCGAAGGTGGGCGGCGACGGAGCCACGACAACGGTGCGCGCGGCAAAGCTCGATACGCTGTTTACCGTCTCCGGACAAAGCATCGCCATTAAGATCGACGTGGAGCTGCATGAGTTGGCGGCCGTCGCAGGCATGACCGCGCTCCTCAGGCACAACGATTGCGTTTTGCAGGTAGAGAGCTTCGAGGAGCAACGACCGGCGCTGGTTCGGGCGCTTGGTGATCTGGGCTATGCCCCTCTCCGGTCGATTGGCCACGATCATTATTTCGCTCGGGCGTGACCGCCCTGCATGCTTGGCCTTCTCGTCGGGAGCTCGACCATGCGCTGTCGATCTTTCCCTTGCCACGGGAGTTCTATTTTCCGACGATCGTCCCGTCCTGCAGTGTCAGGATACGATCCATGCGCCGCGCGAGTTCGAGATTGTGGGTCGCGATGAGCGCTGCAAGGCCCGTGCGGCGGACGAGATCGAGCAACACGGCGGTCACTTCGTCGGCGGTGCCGTGATCGAGATTGCCGGTCGGCTCGTCGCCGAGGAGAAGCTTGGGCTGGTTGGCGAGCGCGCGCAGGATGGCGACGCGCTGCTGCTCGCCGCCGGAAAGCCGCGCCGGGCGATGGTCGGCGCGCGCCTCGAGGCCGACGAGACCCAGCAGCTCCCTCGCCCGTTTGCGCGCCTCGCGCCGCGGCACGCCGGCGATCATCTGCGGCAGGACGATGTTCTCGAGCGCCGAGAATTCAGGCAAGAGCTGGTGGAACTGATAAACGAAGCCGATCGAGCCGCGGCGCGCCGCTGTGCGCTCGCTATCGTTCATGCGGCTGCAATCCCGGCCTTCGAAGATCACCGCGCCGCCATCCGCCCGATCGAGCAGCCCGGCGACGTGCAGCAGGGTCGATTTGCCCGCACCCGACGGACCGACCAGCGCAACGATTTCGCCCGGCTGGATCGCCAGCGAGATGCCGCGTAGCACCGGAAGGCCGCGGCCGGCTTGCTGATAGGTGCGCACAACTTGACGCAACTCGAGCGTCGGCCCGGCGCCGCGATGTGCGTCGGTCATGGGCGAAGGCTCATGCGCGATCACTCATAGCGCAGCGCTTCCACCGGATCGAGCTGCGCCGCGCGCCACGCCGGATAGATCGTCGCGAGAAAAGACAAGCCGAAGGCCATCGCGACGACCGTCCCGACCTCGTACGGATCGACCCGCGCGGGAATCTGCGTCAGGAAATAAATCTCGGCGGAGAAGAGATCGGTGCCGATGATCGATTGGATGAACTGCCGGATCGCCTCGATATGCGTCGCGAATTCGACACCGATAACAAAGCCGAGGAAAGTTCCGACGAAGCCAACGCTGGCGCCGGCGAGGATGAAGATGCGCAGGATCGAGCCGCGCGTCGCGCCCATGGTGCGCAGGATCGCGATGTCGCGCCCCTTGTCCTTCACCATCATGATCATGCTCGAGATGATATTGAACGCGGCGACGAGGATGATCAGCGTCAAAATCAGGAACATGACGTTGCGCTCAACCTCGACGGCGTTGAAGAAGCTGAGATTGCTTTGCTGCCAGTCGAAGATTTTCACCTTGCCGCCCAGCGCGTTGAAGATCTCGCGGTCATAGGTCCTGACCTGATCGGGGTCGACGACCTTGATCTCGATGCTGGTCACAGCCTTGTCGATATTGAAATAGGTCTGCGCCGTGTCCATCGGCATGAAGATGTAGGAATTGTCGAATTCGAACATGCTGACGTTGAAGGTGCCGGCGACCGTGTAGGACTTGATGCGCGGCACGGTGCCGAAAACCGTCGCCGAGCCTTGCGGCGAAATCAGCGTGATCGACCCGCCCGGCCTGATGCCGAGCGTCTGCGCCAGGCGATAGCCGATGATGACGTTGTTATCCTTGAAATTGTCGAGCGCGCCGGGCGAGAGATTATTGGCGATCAGGGATTGCGCCTTCAGATCCTCGAGACTGAGGCCTCGTACCAACGCGCCGCTCGATTGCGAGCCGGCGGTCGACATCACCTGCCCCTGAATCGTCGGCGTTGCCGAGACAATGCCTTGCAGCTTCTTGATCTGCGTGGCGAGATCTTCGTAATCGGTCAGCCCGCCTTGCGCCGCATAGACATTGATGTGGCCGTTGAAGCCGAGGATGCGGCCCAGAAGCTCGGCGCGGAAGCCGTTCATCACCGCCATGGTGACGATGAGCGTCGCGACACCGAGCGCGATGCCGGTCAGCGAGAAGATCGCGATGACGGAAATGAAACCTTCCTGGCGCCGCGCGCGCAGATAACGGAAAGCGATCAGGCGCTCGAGCGTGCCGAACATGATCAGCGCGCCGCCAGCAGATTGAGCGCCGCGTCGGGCGCCAACTCTTTGCGCTCGCCCGTCTTGCGGTTCTTGACCTCGACGAGATTGTTGGCAAGGCCGCGCGGACCGATGACGAATTGCCAGGGCAAGCCGATCAGATCCATGGCCGCGAATTTCGCACCGGCAGATTCGTCGCGATCGTCGTAAAGCACGTCGACGCCGCTATTCTGCAGCTTACCGTAGAGATCATCGCAAGCGGTGCGGCATTTCGCATCGGCGGCGCGCAGATTGATCAGCCCGACCCGGAACGGCGCTACGGCCTCCGGCCAGATGATGCCATTATCGTCGTGGCTCGCCTCGATCAGCGCGCCGACGAGACGCGAGACGCCGATACCGTAAGAGCCCATCTCCAAGGCGACGGGCGCTCCGTCGGGACCGGCGACGACCGCGTTCATGGGTTTCGAATATTTCGTGCCGAAATAGAACACTTGCCCGACCTCGATGCCGCGCTTTTCGCAGCGCCGCGCTTCGGGCACGCGCGCCTCGAATTCGGCCTTGTCGTGCTTCTCGTCGGTCGCGGCGTACCAATGGGCGATGTATTTTTGCACATCCGGCGAGGTCGGATCGATGCTCTTCTCGTCGAGATTGACGATGTCGCTGTCGTAGTAGAGGCCGCTTTCGCCGGTATCGGCCTGAACATGGAATTCGTGGCTGAGATCGCCGCCGATCGGCCCGGTATCGGCGCGCACTGGAATCGGCGTCAGCCCCATGCGCTTGAAGGTCTTCATATAGGCGGCGAACATCCTGAAATAGGACGCGACGGCTCCCGCCTTATCGAGATCAAATGAGTAAGCGTCTTTCATCAGGAACTCGCGCCCGCGCATCACGCCGAAACGCGGCCGTACCTCGTCGCGGAATTTCCACTGGATGTGATAGAGATTCTTCGGCAAGTCGCGATAGCTTTTGATCGAATTGCGGACGATATCGGTAATGAGCTCTTCGTTGGTCGGTCCGTAGAGCATATCGCGCTCGTGACGATCGCGAATGCGCAGCATCTCTTTGCCGTAATCCTCGTAACGCCCGCTCTCGCGCCAAAGTTCCGCCGGTTGCAAGGTCGGCATCAACAATTCCTGCGCGCCCGCTGCGTCCTGCTCCTCGCGCACGATTTGCTCGACCTTGCGCAGCACGCGAAGGCCGAGCGGCAGCCAGGAATAGATACCGGCAGCCGATTGCCGGATCATGCCGGCGCGTAGCATCAGGCGATGCGAGACGATCTGCGCCTCGGCCGGATTCTCTTTCAGAAGCGGCAGAAAAAAGGCGGAAAGACGCACGGATTTTCCTCGGGCTTGGGGATGGCGCGGACTGTAGGAAACGTTGCCGCCGCTGTCCAACACGCGGCGTGAAATCGCGTTAATGCTCGTTCAGTTTAGTGCTTCGCTGCGCGGCATGCTTCGGCGAGCGCCGATGCCTGATCCGCATTGAGCGGCTGACCGTTGAAATAGGCCTGATTGCCACGGACCGTCACGTAACCGAGCACTGCTTTAGCATGGGCCCCGGGCGGAAGGTTGAAGCGACGCGCGAGATGCTGATCGATCTCGATCGGAAAATTATCGATGCTCGGCGTCGACGGGACCGAGGGCAAATCGGCCGGCGCAACGGCATTTCCGTTGACATCGACACCCGGCTGGTAATCGGCACTTGGCACGCCGGCGCTCAAATTATTGGACGTTGCGCCCGCCAGCGTCGCGCAAATCTGCGACGACATCACGAGCCCGCCATTCGGCATCGCCGCGACTCCGCCCGGCGGCGGTGACGGCGCGTCCGCGGCGAGCGCGTCGAGGCTAAAAATCACGAGTCCCAGAAACGCCAGTAGCGAGTCGCGCATGGCGAAAGACTAGCCTAAGGCGCGACACTCGGCCAAGATGATGCGGGGTCGTGTTTCAAGAACGGGGGATTTATGCTCGAGCATTATTTCCAGCTTCGTGCCCATGGCACGACGGTGCGGACCGAGATCGTCGCGGGCTTCACCACCTTCCTGACCATGGCATACATCATGTTTGTCAATCCGGCGATCCTCAGCGACGCCGGGATGGATCGCGGCGCCGTCTTCGTCGCCACCTGCATCGGCACCGCGATCGGCACGCTGATCATGGGGCTTTATGCGAACTATCCCCTCGCCCTCGCGCCGGGCATGGGACTCAACGCCTATTTCACCTATGGCGTCGTCAAAGGTATGCACTATTCCTGGGAGGTCGCGCTCGGCGCGGTGCTGATCTCGGGCGTGTTGTTCCTGATCTTGAGCCTCGTCAAGCTGCGCGAATGGATCGTCGACGCCATTCCGTCATCGCTGAAGATGGCGATCTCGGCCGGCATCGGCCTCTTCCTGGGCATTATCGCCCTGCACAATGCCGGCATCGTCACCGGCTCGCCCGACACGCTCGTCACTCTGGGCGATGTGAAAGCGCCGTCGGCGATCCTCGCCGCCTGCGGCTTCCTCGCCATCGTCGCGCTCGACGCCAAGCGCGTTCCCGGCGCGATCATCATTTCGGTGCTCGCGGTCACGGCGATCGGTATCGCGATCGGCCTTTCGCCTTTTGGCGGCATCGCCTCGGCGCCGCCGAGCCTCGCGCCGACTTTCCTGAAGCTCGACCTGAAAGGCGCCCTCGACGCGGGGCTGATCGCAATCGTCTTCGCCTTCTTCTTTGTCGACCTCTTCGACAATACCGGCACGTTGGTCGGCGTCGCGCATCGTGCCGGGCTGATCGAGAAGGACGGCAAGATCCCGCGTCTCAGCCGCGTCTTCATTGCCGATTCAACGGCGACGATCTGCGGCTCGCTGCTCGGCACCACCACCGTCACCAGCTACATCGAGAGCGCGGCCGGCGTCCGCGCCGGCGGGCGGACCGGCCTCGTCGGTGTGGTGGTCGCCATCCTGTTCCTCCTGAGCCTGTTCTTCTCGCCGCTGGCCGGATCTGTCGCCGCCTATGCCACGGCTCCCGCCCTGCTCTATGTCGCCTGCCTGATGGCGCGGGGCCTCGCCGAAATCGATTGGGAGGACCCGACCGAATACGCCCCTGCCGTCATTACCGCTATCGCCATGCCTCTGACCTATTCAATCGCCACCGGCATCGCCTTCGGCTTCATCGCCTATACGGCGGTGAAGCTGCTCGCTGGAAAATGGGCCCAAGTCAGCCCTGCTTTGGCGATCTTGGCGCTACTCTTTCTCGTCAGATTTGCGGTCCTCGGTTCCACCTGAGGTTTCCGTGAGAATCTACGTGACCTAAGCGAGCGATTTTCATACACTCGTTTCGGTTCGACCGGTTCTTGCGCAACAAAGCGACAAGGTCCAAGTTTAGGGAGGAAAAGCCGCTAACGGACGGCTTGGGGGTCAACCCTTTCGAAGAAGCCGGTTAGTCGAAAAGACAAACGGTGGGGCAAGATCGCAAGGATCTTGCCTTATTTTTTTGCGCCGATATTTGAGCTTGAGGGCCGGGCCGGATCGATTACTTTGCGGTCGGGATTAATTGCCGGGCGCCTTGTGGTTTCCTCCCCAGCCGATACCGTCGCCTGCCCCGCCTGCACCAAGATCGAGGCAGGACCAGCCTTTGTGAAATCGGGCTACCCTTTTCGCCGCTGCGCCGCTTGTGGCTTGGTCTTCGCCTCGCCCTATCCGACCGCCGAGCAGCTCGCGGCCTATTACAACGACCCGTCCCGCACTCCGACAGAAGATTATTTCAATAAAGCATCATCGCGCCGCCGCCGCGCCGCCCTCCGGGCGTTGCGTTTCTTGCGCTATGTCATGCCCGGCAAGACCGTGCTCGATCTCGGCTGCGGCGGCGGCTTCATGGTCGAGGCCTTCGCCCGCCTCGGCGCCAAGGCCAGCGGCCTCGATATCAGCGCCGGCGCCATCGCCTATGCCAAGAAGCATTTTCCGCGCGGAACATTTTATTGCGAACCAATGCCGAGTTTCGTGGCGCGCCGGCTGCAATTCGATTTCGTCTTCTCGTCCGAAGTACTGGAGCATGTGCCCGGGCCGCACGAACTGCTGACAACTCTCGCCGCGGTTACCAAGCCTGGCGGCTATCTCCACATCTCCTCGCCCGATGCCGGCCACGGTCTGGTGCCGGCGAATATCGCCGATTGGGACCAGGTCGCCCCGCCCGAGCATATCCAGCTCTTCAACCGTGAGAACGCGCGCATTCTCTTCGCGCGCTACGGCTTCACGCTGGTGAAGGCCTATCCGAACAAGAAGCCCGGCCTGTCGCTGCTCTTCAGGCGGATGCTCTAGCCCTACCCGCCGCCTTGCCGGCCCAGGGTGGATCGAGCCGCGCAACGTCGGCATGTACCGGGCAACTCGGCACATGCGCGCCCCTGAGATAACCGAGACTCATCAGGAACTCGCCGACGATCTCGCCGCCCGTGAAGCGGAAGGTGTCTTTAAACAGCTTCACCCATTTCTCTTTGGTCAGCGGATGATGCTCATCGAGCCACGCCGCGAACGACCCGTGGCTTTCGCGGATAGCCTGTAGCCGCTTGGCATTCTCGATCACCGC
>DASXCX010000117.1:0-10994 GCA_036490955.1 Allostellaceae bacterium
TTCGCGCTTGGGCTTGGTTGTCGAAATCCGACATCATGTCGCGCACGAGGTTGTAGCGCACCTTCGCCCGCTCGTTGGCCGAAGCGCTTTGCAGCACCGTGGCGCTGCGCGATACGGTAACGCGCGCCGTGCGCAGGGCAAACCCGGTCGTGTCGAGCAGCTCGAGCGCAGCGTCGAGGGCGACGTCGTATTGCTGCGATACCTGGTCGGTGAAGGTGCCACTGATACCGCCCTTCACCGGCACATCCGCGATCTTTGCCGCTGCGCTGGCGATGGTGAAGCGTGCTGGGCCGCCCTGGCCGGCGGCGCGCAACCGGTCGCGCGCCCAGTTCTGAATCGCCCGCAACGGCGACACGGGGAAGGCGTTGTCGGCATCGCCTGCCTGATAGAGCGTGCGGATTTCGATCTGCGATGCGCGCAGGATAAAGGGCGGCGCGCCGGTGAAGCGGATATCGGGGAAAGAGGGCGATTCGGGCGGTGGCGCGCAGCAAACGAGAGTCAGCCCGGAGCCGACGCAAAGTCCGGTCAAAATGAATTGCCGTCGAGTGGTCATAAAAGCCTCCGCGAACCGAACGATTTCAGGGTTGAACCGGTTGCATGGCCCGAAGAGAAACGCAACCCGGGGCTCATTCCGGAACGAGAGCGTCGATGGCTTCCTCGTCGAAATCATAGACTGCGCTGCAGAATTCGCAGGTAACGGTGATCTTGCCGTCGATCTTCATGTCGGCGATTTCATCCGGGGTGAGGGCGCGCAGCACGGTCTCGACGCGCCGGAGCGAGCAGCGGCATTTGGCCTCGAGCGCATGCGGCGCGTAGGCACGGACGCCGTCTTCGTGGAAGAGGCGGAAGAGCAGCCGCTCCGGCGCGAGGGCGGGATCGATCAGTTCGGCCGAAGTCGAGGAGCTCATGAAAATCGCGGCGCGGCGCCAGGCATCGTCCTCGGTCTCGCGCTCGAGGGTATAAGCCTCGCGCGGCAGGCGCTGGATCATCAACGCACCGGCGCGCCAGCGCTTAGCGCCGCTCTCGTCCGGGACCGGCGCCACCGCGACTTTGAGCGCTGCCTCGACCTGCTCGCTCTGGCGGAAATAGTGATGCACGCATTCCGCCAGCGTGCTGCCGGTGAGTTCGACGATCCCCTGATACCGCTCGGTGTGCTCGCCTTGATCGACGGTGAGTGCGAGATAGCCCGCGCCGAGCAAGCGCGGCACGGAGCCCAACGTCGCTGGCCCGGCGTTGAGCCGGCCCTCGTCAAATTGCGCATAGCCGCGCAGCGCGCCGGCGGTGGTCACATCGGCGACCATCATCTTGATCGGCCCGTCGCCTTTGGTCTGAAACGTGAAGACGCCGTCGTATTTGAGTGCACCGGCGAGCGCGACGGCGAGGGTGATCGCCTCGCCGAGCATCGTCGCGACCGGCGCCGGATAGGCGTGTTGTGTCAGGATCGAATCGATGGCCGGCCCCAGCCGCACGAGGCGGCCGCGCAAGGCAAACGGTTCGATCTGGAAAGTTTGAACGAGATCGTCCGGGACGCGGGACATCGCTTAAGCAAGGCACCAGGCGAGGATCGCCTTTTGCGCATGCATGCGATTCTCGGCTTCGTCCCAAACCACCGATTGCGGCCCGTCGATGACGGCCGCGGTGACTTCCTCGCCGCGCTTTGCCGGCAGGCAATGCATGAAGATCGCATCGCGCTTGGCGCAAGCCATGAGCTTCTCGTCGACGCGATAGGGCGCCATCGTCTCGGGCCGGAAAAGCTTCAAATCCGTGTTCATCGACACCCAGGTGTCGGTGACGATGCAATCGGCATTCTTTGCCGCGTCATGCGGGTCGGTCACGCACGTCACCTTGCCGCCCTCGCGCTGCGCCCAGGCGAGAACGCGCGCGGGCGGGCGATTGCCGTCGGGGCAGGCGAGGCGCAGCTCGAAATCGAAGCGCACGGCCGCATGGATCCAGCTGACGGCGACATTGTTGCCGTCGCCACTCCACGCCACGATCTTGCCGGCGATCGAGCCTTTATGCTCCTCGAACGTCATCACATCGGCCATGATCTGACAGGGATGGCTCGCGTCGGTGAGGCCGTTGATCACCGGTACCGTGGCGTTCGCCGCAAGCTCTTCGAGCTTTGCCGCTGAAGTCGTGCGGATCATGATGGCATCGACATAGCGCGACAGCACTTTCGCGGTATCGGCGACGGTCTCGCCGCGCGAGAGCTGCGTGTCGCCGGCCGTCATGGTGACGACATCGCCGCCCAGCTGCTTCATCGCGATCTCGAAGGACAGGCGCGTGCGCGTCGACGGCTTCTCGAACACCATCGCCAGGATGTCGCCAGTAAGCGGCTTCGAGCGGTCGCCGGTCTGCTTCCACTGCGCCGCCTGATCGACGATCCGGCGCAGCTCGACCGCGCTGATCTGGTCGAGATCGAGGAAATGCCTCAGCGGCGCTTTCACCAGCGCGGGACGGGTCACAGCTTCCATTGTCCCGCCACCTTGTCGATGATCTGCACCGCCTCGGCGACTTGCTGTTCGCCGATGATGAGCGGCGGCAGCAGCCGCACGACATTCTCGCCGGCGCCGACGGTGATAAGTCCGCTCCAGCGCAGCCTCTCGACGACTTCGACATTCGGCACGACACAGCGCAGCCCGGTCAGCAGGCCTTTGCCGCGCTGCTCGGCGAAGATCTTCGGATGGCTCGCGACCACTTCTTCAAGCCGCTGGCGCAACAGCCCGGCCATCTGATTGACGTGATCGAAAAAGCCCGCCGCCAGCATCACGTCGAGCACGGCGTTGACCGCCGCCATCGCCAAAAGATTGCCGCCGAAGGTCGAGCCATGCGTGCCCGGCGTCATGCCGACCGCGGCGCGCTCGGTCGCCATCACGGCGCCGACCGGGAAGCCGCCGCCAAGGCCTTTGGCGACGCCCAGCACGTCGGGCGTGATGCCGGCCCATTCATGCGCGAAGAGCTTGCCGGTGCGGCCCATGCCGCTCTGCACTTCATCCATTACCAAAAGGATGCTGTGCTGATCGCAGAGCGTGCGCAGGCCTTTCAGATATTCCGGCGTGCCGGTCGCGAGGCCGCCTTCGCCTTGCACCGGCTCGACCAGGATCGCCGCGGTCTCGGGTTTGATCGCTGCGCGCATCGCGGCGAGATCGCTATAGGGCACATGCTCGAAGCCGGGTGCCGGCGGGCCGAAGCCGCGCAGATACCGCTCGTTGCCGGCGGCGGCGAGCGTTGCCAGCGTGCGGCCGTGGAACGAGCCGGTGCAGGCGATGATATGATATTTCTCGGGATGGCCGGTCTCGGCGTGGTATTTGCGCGCGATCTTGATCGCGCCTTCCATCGCCTCGGCGCCCGAGTTGCAGAAGAAGACGGTGTCGGCAAAGCTCGCCGCGACCAACCGCTCGGCGGCGCGTTGCTGGGGCGCGATCTGATAGAGGTTGGAGCAATGCCACAGCTTCTGCGCCTGGCCGGTCAGGGCCTCGATCAGGTGCGGATGGGCATGGCCCAGCGCGGTGACGGCGACGCCGCTGCCGAAATCCAGATATTTTCGCCCGTCGGTCGCAATGAGATAGGGGCCTTCGCCCCGCTCAAACGTCACGTCTGCCCGAGCGTAAGTCGGCAAAATGGCTGGAATCACGAAAGTCTCTCCGGCAAGTAGGTGAAAAGGGAAGGTACGACGACAGCGTCTAGCTTCGTCGCTCGAACCCTTCGCGGAGCTTTATGCCGCGCCCTACCTGCATCGCCTGCTCCCAACCCTTTGGAAGGAAACGCAAAGTATGGGGATCGGGGGCGCGGCTGTCAATTGCAAGGCGCAACCGGACCGGCAGCACGAGGCAAGGCGCCGGCCGGATGCTATGGTCGGGCGGCATGTTCGAAAACTTCAAGCGCGCGCAAGTCACGGTCGGCGACGTCGAGATCGCCTGCGTCATCGGAGGCGAAGGCCCGCCGCTATTGATGCTCCATGGCTATCCGCAAAGCCTCGCCATGTGGGCGCGCGTCGCGCCGAAACTCGCCGAGCGTTACACCGTGATCTGCGCCGATCTGCGCGGTTATGGCGATTCCTCGAAGCCGCGCTGCCTGCCCGACCACTCCACCTGTTCCTTCCGCGCGATGGCGGCCGATCAACTCGGCCTGATGCGAGCGCTTGGCTTCGCCTGGTTTCACGTCATTGGTCATGATCGCGGCGGGCGTACTGGGCATCGCCTGGCGCTCGATCATCCCGATGTCGTGCGCACGCTGACGGTGATGGATATCGTGCCGACCTATGCGATGTTCATGGACACGAACCGCGACGTCGCCGGGGCCTATTGGCATTGGTATTTTCTCTCCCAGCCTGAGCCGCTGCCCGAGCGGCTGATCGGAAATGATCCGGTTTTCTTCTTCGAGACGTGTTTCCGCGGCTGGGGCGCGACCGGCGTCGACGATCTCGATGCCGAGATGCTCGAGGCTTATCGCCGCGCGTGGCGCGATCCGGGGATGATCCACGGATCCTGTTCGGATTACCGGGCCGCGGCAACGATCGATCTTGAGCACGACGCCGCCGATATCGATCGCAAGGTGCAATGCCCGACGCTGGTCTTCTACGGATCGAGCGGCAAGATCGCGCAACTTTTCGACATCCCAGCGGAATGGCGCAGGCGCTGCGCCAATGTCACGGCGGCATCGTTGCCCGGCGGGCATTTCTTCGTCGATCAATTTCCCGACCAAACCGCCGAGCATCTGCTTCGCTTCCTTGGTAATAACCGATGAAGGTCATCGTCGTCGGCGGCGGAATCAGCGGCCTGACGATGGCGATGAGTTTGCATCAGGTCGGTGTCGATGTGCGTGTCTATGAGGCCGCGCGCGACGTGACGCCGCTGGGCGTCGGCATCAATGTCCAGCCCAATGCGGTGCGCGAGTTGGCGGAGCTCGGCCTCGGCGAAGGCCTCGCGAAGATCGGCATCGCCACCGTGGCGCTCGCCTTCTTCAACAAATTCGGTCAGCCGGTCTGGCGCGAGCCGCGCGGCCGTGCCGCCGGCTTCGCGTGGCCGCAATATTCGATCCATCGCGGCCGGCTGCAGGTGATGCTCGCGGAGGCGATACGCGAGCGCATTGGCGACGCGCTGCGCACCCGCCATGTGTTCCAGAAATTCGCCGAGCGCCGGGACAAGGTGGTCGCGACCTTCGCCGATCGCAACGGCGTGACCATCGCCGAGGACGAAGCCGATATTCTTATCGGGGCAGACGGCATTCACTCGGCGGTGCGGCGGCAATTCTATCCCGAGGAAGGCGCGCCGAATTTCGCCGGCCAGATCCTCTGGCGCGCGGCGGTCGAGACGACGCCGTTCCTCGGCGGAGCGACGATGATCATCGCCGGTCATTTCCATCGTCGCATCGTCGCTTATCCGATCGCGCCGGGAACGAAGCCCGGCAACTTGTTGACCAATTGGATCGCGCAGATGAGCGTCGATACCAAGGCACCGCCGCGCGAGGATTGGAATCGCAAGGTCGATAAGGAGCGGTTCCTCGACGCATTCCGCGACTGGGGCTTCGATTGGCTCGATTTCCCGAAGCTGGTCGAAGAGACAGCGGAGATTTTCGAATTTCCGCTCGTCGATCGCCATCCGGTCGAGCGCTGGAGCTTCGGACGCGTCACACTGATCGGCGATGCCGCACATCCGATGCAGCCGACGGGCTCGCAAGCCGGCTCGCAGGCGATCGTCGATGCACGGCTGCTCACGTCGGCGCTCTTGGTCGAGCGCGATCCGGTCGCGGCGCTTGCGGCCTATGATGCCCAGCGCCGGCCGGTGATGAACGACATCACCTTGCGTAACCGTAATTTCGGTCCCGAGGCGGCGATGCAACTCGCCGAAGAGCGTGCCCCGAACGGCTTTAAGCGCGTCGAGGATGTGATCCCGCGCACCGAGCTCGAGCATATCTCGCGCTCTTTCCAGCAAGCGGCCGGTCTCGATCCGGCAGGTCTCAATGCGCGGCCGTCGCTGGTGCCGGCCGGGGCGCGCTACGTCGGCGTTTGACAACGGCTTGGCCGCGTCCGGCGAGAAGCCTCACCGACCGGGCGAGGCTTCCCGGAACGCGCGAAAGCACCTAGATAGACCGCGGAAACTTTCGGCGGAGAAGTAAGCGGTGGAAACGCGCGTCGTCGGCAAGGATGGTCCCAAAGTCTCGGTCGTCGGACTGGGCTGCAACAATTTCGGCGGCCGACTCGATCTCGCCGGTACGCGCGAGGTCGTCGCGAAAGCGATCGATCTAGGCATTAACTTCTTCGACACGGCCGATATCTATGGCGGCCGCACCTACAATAATTACGGCGGTTCCGAGGTCGATCTCGGCACGGCGCTGGGCAGCCGGCGCAAGGATGTCGTGCTGGCAACGAAATTCGGCATGGTCTTCCAAGGCGCCGGCAGCGGCGCGAGGCGTGCTTATGTCACGTCGGCCTGCGAGGCGAGTCTCAAGCGCCTGAAGACCGATTACATCGATCTCTATCAGATCCACACGCCCGACTCCTCGACACCGATCGAGGAGACGCTGCGCGCGCTCGATGATCTGCAAAAGCAGGGGAAGATCCGCTTCATCGGCTGCTCGAATTTCTCTGCGAGCCAGATCGACGAGGCGATGAAGGTCTCGGCGCAGAGCAAACTCGCGGCCTTCGTCTCATCGCAGGACGAATACAGCCTGTTGGTGCGCGACGAGGAGCGGGCGACCGTCCCGGCGTTGCGGCGCGCGGGCCTCGGGCTGCTGCCCTACTTCCCGCTGGCGAGCGGCATGCTCACCGGCAAATACAAGCGCGGCCAGCCCGGCCCCAAAGGTGCGCGGCTCTCGGCCCCCGGTCTCTCCGGCCGCTACATGAACGAGGCCAATTGGGCGATCGTCGAGAAGCTCGAAGCCTTCTGCGCCGAGCGCGGCAAGACCATCCTCGAGCTCGCTTTCGCCTGGCTTCTGGCGCATGACTACGTCCCGAGCGTCATCGCCGGCGCGACCAGTCCGGAACAGGTCGAGCAAAACGCGCGCTGCGCCGGCTGGAAATTAACTGCAACCGAGAAGGAAGAGGTTGATCGGCTCGCGCGCCAATAGATGCGGCTAAGTTTTGAGCTTGTAGCCGCGATCGATCATAGCGTAAACGAGATAGAACAACGCCGCATTGATGGCGGTGAGAAAGGCGACGCCGAGCCAGAGCGGCGCTTCGGTTTGGCCGGTGAGGCCATAGCGGAAGCCGTCGATCATGTAGAAGAACGGGTTGCACAACGCGATCGTGTGCCAGAGCGGCGGCAATTGCTCAATCGAATAGAAAGTGCCCGACAGGAAGGAAAGCGGCGTGATGATGAAATTCGTCACCGCGGCGAGGTGATCGTATTTATCGGCCCAGACCGCGCCAAGGATGCCGAGGACCGAGAGCAGCAACGATGCGGCGCCGGCGAAGAAGAGCGCGGCCCAGAGCGAAGCGATCTCGACGTGGACGAAGATCGCCATCGCTGCCGTCACTACCACGCCCACCATTAAGCCGCGCGTCAGCCCGCCAAGGGCGAGGCCAGCGGCCAGCTCCCACGCATTGATCGGCGGCATCAGCAAATCGACGATGTTGCCCTGCATCTTCATGATCATGATCGACGAGGTCGTATTGGCGAAGGCGTTCTGGGTGATCGACATCATCACCAGCCCGGGTGCCAAGAATTGCAGGAACGGCACGCTGCCGACGGTGCGGCTCTGGCCGTTCATCGCCAGGAGGAAGATCATCAGAAAGATGAGCGTCGTCACCACGGGCGCGAACAGCGTCTGCATCGACACCTTGAGAAAGCGCCGGACTTCGCGCAGATAAAGGGTCCAAAGGCCCTGCCAGTTGACGGCGCCGAACCGGCGAACCGGCCGCGCGAGCGGGGCATGCATCAAGCGGTTCTCCCGTGACGAGCGGCGAATTTACGGGCAGGGTGAGAGGCGGGCAAGGCAAGCAGCGCATGGCAGAGTCGAGAAAAGCGCGAGCGCGTGCAGCCAGGCGGCCGATGACCGCGGCTTCGCTGGAAAACGCTGCGGTTTATTATCTCAGTCGCTTTGCCTCATCGAGCGGCAACCTGCGCCGCGTGCTCATGCGCAAGGTCGCGCGCGCGGCGCGCGACGGCGAGGAGGGCCAGGCCGAAGCCGGCGCCCGCATGGTCGATGCGCTGATCGCCCGCTATCTCGAAAAAGGTCTGCTCGACGACCGCGCCTATGCGGCCCAAGCCGCGTCGTCGCTGGCGCGGCGCGGCGCTTCGCGCTTCTCGATCGCCGGCAAGCTGGCGCAAAAGGGTGTCGATAGCGATCTCGTCACGCAAACCATCGCCGGACTCGATGAGGAAGGTGGCGCAAGCGAGCTGGCGGCGGCCTGTGCGCTGGTGCGCCGGCGGCGGCTCGGGCCCTATCGCGCGCCTGGCAAGCGCGCCGAGTTTCGCGAAAAAGACCTCGCCAGCCTCGCGCGGGCCGGCTTCCGCCTCGATCTCGCGCGGCGCGTGTTGCGCGCGCAAGATGTCGAAGCGCTGGAGCGGCTGTTAAGCGGTGAGGACGAATCAGGGTGAGGGTGTTTTCGGCGCTTGCGGGCTCGAGCCGTTGCTTGGTCCCGTCGTGACGACGAGTTGCTTGGCATAGTTGATCTGGTTGACCGAGCCCATCTCGATGCCATTGCGGTCGAAAGCCTTCTTGAGCACGCGATTGAACTCGCGACCCAACTCGAGCTGATAGGGCGGCGCTGCCTTGATGCGCGCGCGAATGATCATCGCCGTATCCGTAAAGCGATCGACACCGAGGATTTCGAGTGGCGAGAGGACATAGCGCGACCAGCGCGGCTCGGCGGCAATCTCCTTGCCGGCTTCAAGCATCACCTCGATCACGCGATCGGGATCCTCGCGATAGACGACGCCCGCGTCGCAAACGACGTAGGCGAAGTCGCGGCTCATATTGAGGACGGTCGTGATCGCGCTGAAGGGCACGGTGTGGACGATGCCCTGGATGTCGCGCAAGCGGAAATTGCGGATCGACACCGCTTCGATCACGCCGATATGGCCGCCGCCGACGTCGACGCGGTCGCCGACAGCAAATGTGTCTTCGAGCAGCATGAAGAAGCCGGTGATCACGTCCTTGACCAGCGCTTGCGCGCCGAAGCCGATGGCGATCCCGGCGATGCCCGCGCCGGCGAGCAGCGGGGCGATGTTGATGCCGATCTGCGACAGGATCATCAGCGCCGCGATGGTGATCAGCACGACCAGGACGGTCGTGCGCAACAGCGGCAGCACGGTGCGCGCGCGCGAGCGGCCGGCACTGTCGATGCCCGCGAGCTTGCGCTCGATCATCGCGCTGAAGAACTCCCACAGCACAATGCCGCCGATCAGCACGATCACCATCGAGAGCGCGCCGCGCGAGCTCGGCTGCTGCGCGAGATTGACGAGCCAAGTGAAAGCGTTGATGCCCCAGGCTTCGAGGAGCGCCGCTGCGGCAAGGATATAAATCACGGAGACGGTCGCACCCGAAATCAGCGCGGTATAGCGATTGGCCCGCACCTCGAGCCGCGGGAAGCGCTCTTTGAGCTCAGGCGAGACGGCGAAGCTGCGGCGCAGGAGCCGCTCGCTCAGGCGTGCGAGAATCGTTGCGCCCGAGATCACCACGAGGCTGAGCGCGGTCGCGCGCAGCAGGAGCGTGAAGCTGCCTTCGGCATTCAGCACGTAGACGCCGAACGTGCCGACGACATAGGCGATGGCAAGGATGTGCCAGGATTCGCCGAGGCGGCTGCGCAGCGCACGCCAACGGATGCCGTCGGCCCGGTCGTCGCCGCGCAGCCATTCCGCGACCGGCGCGCGATTTTGCAGCACGAAGACGATGGCGAGGACTGCCAGCACCAGCACGGCGCTGCGCATCAGCAATCCCTCGATCGCGCCGGGCGCATTGAAATACCAGGCGCAGACCGAGATCGCGTAGCCATAGGCGCCGCAATAGGCGAAGCGGCGCATCCAGATATAGAGATAGGCCCGCGTCTCCTCGCCGAGCGGATAGAGCAGCTGTGCGCGCGGCGACAGCAGCAGGCAGCGCGCGACCGCGAGGAAGGCGCGCGCCCAGATCGTCGTGGCGATCAACACGCTCGCGACCCCGCGCGTTCGCGCCGCCGGTTCGGTCAACGGCGTGACGAAGATCGCGACCGCGGCAAACGCCAGCACGGGCAAAAGCTCGACGACCATGCCGAGCGCCAGCAACAGAAGCTGCAGCGGCAGGCTCTCGCTCTGTCGCGCATGGAGAAAGCGTGCGGGCCGGCGCAGGAGAAGACGCGTGATCAGATCCGCCGCGAGGCCCGCGACCAGGATCACGAAAAGCTTGGCGCTGATGTCGATCCAGCGTTGCCGTAGCGTCGGATCGTCGATCTGGCGCTCGGTCCAGGCACCGATGGAGGGAGCCTGCGCCAGGATCGGCGCTGCCGCCAGGATCTCGCCGCCGATCGCATCGAGCTGGCCGGGGAGACCGGCGAACCAGGATTTCGGCGCGGCTTCGGCCGTCTGTTGCTGGGCATTTTGTGCCGCGATCAGCGTCTGCAGCTCGTCGATCAGCTGTGCGCGGGCTTTGTCGTCCTTGAGCGTGGCGACGAGTTGCTGCAGCTGCTCGGCAGTTGACGCGGCCGGCGCATTTGCTTGTGCCTGAGGCGCGGCGCTTTGCGCCCGGGCGCCGAGCAGCGGCACGAAGCAGAGCGCCAAGATGGCGAGCCACGGCAATGTCCAGCGTCGGATCATGACCGCAAAGCTTAGCCGCGGGTCATCGCGAGGCCAAGAATCGGGGTGCTCAGCCAACAGCCCGCAGTCCGCGAAGGGCGAGCACCAGCAAGCCACCGCCGGAGGAAAGGAGGATCGCGCCGGAGACGCGATTGAGCCAGAGCATAACGACGTCGCCCGCCATATGCCGGACCGAAGCGATGCCGAAGCTCAAGCCCAACCACCACACCAAGGAGCCGAGGAACACACCGCCCACCAGCACCGACACGTCGCCCATGCCGC
>DASXCX010000118.1:0-12119 GCA_036490955.1 Allostellaceae bacterium
CGACACGAAATGCTTGAGCCGTTCGACCGCCTGCGCCGGGCAGATCAGACCGCCGGTGCAGCGCCAGGCGGCTTCACCTTCCTCGCGCACCGCCTTGCTGCCGCATTCCGGGCAGATATGAGGGAATTTGAACGGCTTCGAATCCTTCGGCCGCCGCGCCTCGACGATTCCGACGACTTGCGGGATGACGTCGCCGGCGCGCTGGATGATGACTGTGTCGCCTTCGCGAATATCCTTGCGCTTGATCTCGTCCTCATTGTGCAAGGTAGCGCGGCTGACGACGACACCGCCGACCGTAATCGGCTCGAGCTCGGCGACCGGCGTCAGCGTGCCGCGCCGCCCCACTTGAATGCCGATTTTCTTGAGCACGGTCTGCGCCTGTTGTGCCGGGAATTTGTGGGCAATCGCCCAGCGCGGGGCGCGCGAGACGAAACCCAGGCGCTCCTCGAGATCGAGATCGTTCACCTTGTAGACGACGCCATCGATATCGTAAGGCAGGGACGAGCGCTTCTCGCCGATGCTGCGATGGAATTCCAAGAGTTCGTCGATGCCGTGGCAGAGCTTCGAGAGCGGATTGACCGTGAAGCCCCAAGCGGCGAAACGCTTCAGCGCGTCGGCATGCGTTTTGGCGAAAGCCTCGCTTTGCTCACCCCAAGCATAGGCGAAGAAAGCGAGCGGCCGGTTTGCGGTGATCGATGAATCAAGCTGTCGCAGGCTACCGGCGGCGGCGTTGCGCGGATTGGCAAAGACCGGCTCGCCTTCTTTCTCGCGCACCAGGTTGAGGGCGAAGAAGCCCTGGCGATCCATGTAGATCTCGCCGCGTACCTCGATCACCTCGGGCAAACCGCGGCCTTTAAGGTGCTTCGGCACGTTGCCCAGCGTTTTGACGTTGGCGGTGACATCCTCCCCGGTGACGCCGTCGCCGCGCGTTGCCGCCAGAACCAGCATGCCCTTCTCGTAGCGGATGGAGCAGGAAAGCCCATCGATCTTCGGCTCCGCCATGACGGCGATCTTGGTTTCCTCGACGCGGACGACATCTTGCGGCGCGCGGAAGAAGTTGCGCACCCCCTTGAAGAAATCGCGCACGTCCTCATCGCTGAAGGCGTTGTCGAGCGATAGCATCGCATGCGGGTGCCGCACCTTGGCGAAACCGGTTGCGGGTGAGGCGCCGACGCGCTTGGAAGGGCTGTCGGCTCGAATGAGATCAGGGAAACGCGCCTCGATTGCCTTGTTGCGTTGGCGCAGCGCGTCATACTCGGCGTCGGAGATCTCGGGCGCGTCTTTCTGGTGATAGAGCTCGTCGTGATGCGCAATTTCGGCGGCCAGCGCTTTGAGCGCGGCCTTGGCCTCGGAAGCGGTCAATTCCTCGATCGGCTTGGGCGTATCCTTTTGCGCTTTGGAGCGCGCCGGGCTCATGCGCGTGCTCCGGCGAGGAGGCTTGCCGCGGCGGCGCGCGCCTCGGCCGTAATCGCCGTACCGGAGAGCATGCGCGCGATCTCTTCGCGGCGATCGGCCTCGCTCAGCGCTTCGACCTTGGTCGCGCTCGCCTTCTTGCCGTCGCTGCGCGCGACACGCCAATGATGTGCGGCGCGCGCCGCGACTTGCGGCGAATGGGTGACTACCAAAACCTGTCTCTCCTCGGCGAGCCGCGCCAGGCGCTCGCCGACCGCGGCAGCGGTCGCGCCGCCAACGCCGCTATCGACCTCATCGAAGACCAAGGTCGCGACCGGGGAGGTCTTCGCCAGCACGACTTTCAACGCCAGCATGAAACGCGCGAGCTCGCCGCCCGAGGCTATCTTGTTGAGCGGTCCCGGCGACGCGCCAGCGATCGTCGCGACCTCGAAATAGACGCGCTCACGGCCATGCTCGCTCCATTCGCTTTCGGCAAGGGTCGCTAGCGCGGTGTGGAAACGCGCTTTCTCGAGCTTCAGCGGCGGCAATTCCTTCATCACCGCGGTATCGAGCTTCTTGGCCGCGGCGGCCCGCGCCTTGGTAACGGCATCGGCCGCGGCGAGATAGGCCTGCCGCGCTTCGGCCTCACGCCGGCTCAGCGTCGCGATTGCCGTGCCGCCATCATCGAGCGCGCCCAGCTTGGCGGCGAAATCTGCTTCCAGCTTCGGCAGGTTTTCAACCGCGACATTGTGCTTGCGGGCGAGAGCGCGGAGCGCGAACAGTCGCTCCTCTATTTCGGCGAGGCTCGACGGTCCCTGGAAGGTGCGGGAGGCGGCTTCGAGCTCGGCAATTGCTTCACGCGTCTCGACGATGGCGCGCTCCAATGCCGCGGCGGCGGCGTCGAGTCTGCCACCGGATTTACCTTTGGCACGCTCGATGGCTCGCGCCGCACCAGAGAGGGCGTGCTCGGCGCCGCTGTCGCCGGCGAGTTCCGATAGAGCGGCCTCGAGATTTTCGAGCACGCGCTCGCGATTGACCAACAGCGCGCGTTCTTCCGCGAGTTGCGTCTCTTCGCCGGCACGCGGCTCGATCGCGGAAATCTCGGCCATGGCGTGGCGCAGGAAATCCTCGTCGGCGCGCGCTTTGGCAAAATCGGCCTCGGCTGCCTCGCGCTCGCGCGCGAGCTTCCTCCATGCCGCCCAGGAGATCGCGAGCTGCCCGCGCTGCGCCGGCGCCACGCCGAAAGCATCGAGCGTGTCGCGATGCGTCGCGGGATCAAGCAGCCCGGTTTG
Organism: Allostellaceae bacterium; assembly: GCA_036490955.1. Lineage (GTDB taxonomy): Bacteria > Pseudomonadota > Alphaproteobacteria > ATCC43930 > CGMCC-115725 > CAIKMD01. The sequence continues at coordinate 2,685 of DASXCX010000118.1, forward strand.
GGCGAATTGCCCCTCGATCTCGACCGCCACCTCGCCGAGCTGGCGCAACAAGCCAATGCTTGCCGGTTGGTCATCGATGAAAGCGCGGCTGCGGCCGTCGTTGCCGACGACGCGGCGAAGCATGACGATGTCGTTCTCGGCGGCGATGCCGGCTTCGTCGAGCAGCCGGCGCGCCGGATGATCGGCGGGCAGGTCGAACTCCGCGGTAACCATCGCCTGGGCGGCGCCGGGACGGACGAGGCTTGCTTCGGCACGCATGCCGAGCGCCAAGCCGAGCGCATCGAGGAGGATGGATTTTCCGGCCCCGGTCTCGCCGGTCAGCACGCAGAGACCCGGGCGAAAGGCAAGATCGAGCTTGTCGATCAGCACCACATCGCGGATGGAGAGGCCCAGCAGCATTGCGCCGGATGATAGCGGCGCGGCGAAAATCCGGGTAGATGCGAGGCGCTTATACCGAAGCGGGCGGTCAGAAGAGTCCGAAGGGATCGACGACTCGTGCGAACCAGCCGCGCTCTTCCTTCGGTGTTTCGGACCCGGTGGTCACGAGACCATAGGTCGCGTCGTACCATTTGCTCTTCGGGTAGTTGTAGCCGAGAACCGAGGCGGTACGCTTCGCTTCGTCATTGAGGCCAAGCGCGTAATAGCACTCGACCAGGCGATGCAGCGCCTCCGGCACATGTGTCGTGGTCTGATAGTCGTTCACCACGGTCTGGAAACGGTTGATCGCGGCGAGATATTGGCCTTGGCCTTCATACCAGCGGCCGATCTGCATCTCCTTGCCGGCAAGATGATCGCGGCAGAGATCCATCTTGAATTTAGCGTCGCGCGCGTAGGGGCTGTCGGGGAAGCGCCGTACCACCTCGGCGAGAGCGTCGTAGGATTGCTGCGTGACTTTCTGGTCGCGCTCCACATCGGTGATCTGGATGTAGTAGTCGAGCGCCTTCAGATAATAGGCGTAAGCGACATCGCGATGGCCGGGATGGAGCTGGATGAAACGATCGGCCGAGACGATCGAGGCGTCGTAATCGCGATTCTCGTAAAGCGCATAGGCGTTCATGATCTGCGCCTTGGTGGCCCAGACCGAATAGGGATGCTGTTGCTCGACGTCGTCGAAGCTTTTGGCGGCCGTCTTGTAGTCGCCGGAGAGGAGTTGATCCATCGCGTTGTTGTAGAGGGTCTCGACCGGCCGCTCGACATAAGTATCGGTCTTGGAGGCGCAGCCGGTGAGAGCGAGCGCGCCCAAAAACACGCCCAGTAGAGCGACGAAGCGGCAATTTGACGGCATCATGCGAATTCCCGAGCCCAGATTAGCTGTGCGCGAAAAGCCCTAGGCCTTCTTCCACGCGAAAATCCTGCTCCCGACCCGCGGGGCAAACCTACTCTACCGCTTATCGCGGACGGCTTAAAGCTTGTCGGGGTTAGGCCCGGGCGCGCTGCGGCTCTTCGTCCCAGGCGCCCTTGGCGAAATCCGTCGCCGCGAGGGTGACCGGCCGCCAAGCGGAAGGATCGGCGAACAGCGCTTTGACCAGCTGGTGGTTGAGCGCGTGGCCCGAGCGGACGCCGTGGAAATGCCCCAGAATTGCACCGCCGGCGAGGTAGAGATCGCCAAGCGCGTCGAGCACCTTATGGCGCACGAACTCGTCGTCGTAGCGCAGACCTTCCTTGTTCAGGACGCGGTCGCCACTGATAACGACGGCATTCTCGAGCGAGCCGCCGCGAGCCAGGCCCGCCTGGCGCAGACGCTCGACCTCATCGAGGAAGCCGAAGGTGCGGGCGCGGCTGATCTCGTGCTTGAAATTCTCGGCGTCGAGTTCGTAGCTCAATTCCTGCTGGCGGATTGCGCCCGAGGCAAAATCGATCGCGAAGCTCAGGCGAAAGCCGTCTGCCGGGACGAGGCTCGCCGAATTGCCGTTGACGCCGACGCGCACCGGCTTCAGCACCTTGATGCCGCGGCGCGCCGTGACCTGCTCGGTGATACCCGCGCATTCCATGAGGAACACAAACGGCGCGGCGCTACCATCCATCACGGGTACTTCCGGCCCGTCGAGCTCGACGATTGCGTTGTCGATCTCGAGACCGGCGAAAGCCGCCATCAAATGCTCGATGGTGGCGACCTTCACGCCCGCATCGTTGCCGAGGGTGGTGCAGAGGGTCGAATCGACGATATTACGCCAATGGGCCGCGATCTCGACGTTGTCCAAATCGCGGCGACGAAAGACGATGCCGGCGCCGGGCGCAGCCGGATGGAGGGCCAAGTTGACGCGGGCGCCGGTATGGAGGCCGACGCCACGACACTGGATCGGAGCCTTCAAGGTCCTCTGATGTGCGGCCGATCCCCGAACTTCCACTACCAACCCCCGGTGTTGCGCTGCAATGCAATGTTGGCCTTAGGGTTACCAACCGTTGGTAAACCCCACAAATCACTCTTTGTTACCGATTGTGACCAGTTTTTATTATTGAATTCAAATACTTATATCACTTGAGTCGCGTGGCCTGCCGCCGGGCGTTCCGAATTTGGAACCCAGATGGCAGGCCGACGATTCGCGACTAACTCGGCCGGATCAGTTCGCTTGCCGGCGTAGGAAGGCCGGGATGTCGAGGAGATCCTCCTCCTTGCCGCCGGGGCGTTCCGCCGGATCGAGCGGGCCAAGCTTGGCTTGCGCGACCGGGGCCGGGGTGGGGGCCGGCGCTGCGGTTGCTGCCGGCGCCGGCGCCGGCGGGGGCGTGACGTTCATGACGGGCGCGACGCGTTTGATCTCCGGTTCCTCGCGATGGAGGAGGCGCCCCGCCTTGGTCACGCGCTCGAAGAGGCTCGGGCCACGGCTCGCGGGCTTCGGCGCGGGGCGCACGGCCTCGACCGGCGGCGCGGCGATGACGGACTCCAGCGTGGAAACGGCGATCGCCGCCGGGATCGGCTTCGCCGCGGCTTCCGCCGGCTTCGGCGGCATGAACGGCGCGTTGCGTACCGCCTGAGCCTCGATCGATTGTGCGTGCGGCAGCGCGCTCGGTACAGGGTCGACCTTCATCTCGAAACGGGGCTCGGCAGTCATCGGCCGCATCTCGGGGATGCGCTGCTCCAGAGGCTTTAACTCCGCAGCGGGCGACGGCGACGGGGTGAACGGTGCCAACGCCGCACGCGGCGCATCGGCCTTGCTGCGATCGCTGACCAGCGAGATCAGCGGCCGGGGCTGCACCGCCTTGTCGGCTTCGATACCGGTGGCGACGACCGAAATGCGCATCCGACCTTCGAGCATTTCGTCGAAGGTCGAGCCGAAGATGATATTCGCTTCGGGATCGACTTCTTCGCGGATACGGTTTGCCGCCTCGTCGACCTCGAACAACGTCATGTCGAGACCGCCCGTGATATTGATCAGCACGCCGCGTGCACCCTTCATCGAGACGTCTTCGAGCAGAGGGTTCGAAATCGCGGCCTCGGCGGCGTCGATGGCGCGACGATCGCCCTCGGCCTCGCCGGTACCCATCATCGCTTTGCCCATTTCGCTCATCACCGCGCGGATGTCGGCGAAGTCGAGGTTGATCAGGCCGGGCTTCACCATCAGATCCGTGACGCCGGCGACACCGGAATGGAGCACGTCGTCCGCCATCTTGAATGCATCGGCGAAAGTCGTGCGCTCATTCGCGACCCGGAACAGGTTCTGGTTTGGAATGATGATCAGCGTGTCGACGTATTTCTGCAGCTCCTGGATGCCGGTTTCGGCAAGCCGCATGCGGTGCGTGCCCTCGAACTGGAACGGTTTGGTGACGACACCGATTGTCAGGATACCGCTCTCGCGCGCGGCCCGCGCGATCACCGGTGCTGCGCCCGTGCCCGTGCCACCGCCCATGCCGGCGGTGATGAAGGCCATATTCGAGCCTTCGAGCGCGATCATGATCTCCTCGAGCGCTTCTTCGGCGGCGGCGCGCCCGACATCGGGACGCGAGCCGGCGCCGAGGCCGCGGGTGACGCCGATACCCATTTGGATGCGGCGTTCGCAGAGATTTTGCAGCATCGCTTGCGCGTCGGTGTTGCAGATGACGAATTCGACGCCGGCGAGATTGGCGCGGATCATGTTGTTGACGGCGTTGCCGCCGGCTCCACCGACACCGATGACGGTGATGCGCGGCGCCAACTCTTTTTCTTCTTCGGGAAGCGTAAGATTCAGTGTCATTGCTTATCCTCCGGGGATGCTCCGTAGCGTTGACCGTCTCTCACGGCGCGAGACGGCTGGCGGTGGTGGTCAAAGGTACTCACGAACCCAGTTGCCCAGGCGGCCGAAAAGGCCGTTCGATTCCTCCGTCAGCGCGCGGCCCCGCCGCGGGATTTCGGCGCGTTCGGACAAAGCGAAATGGATGAGGCCGGCCGTCGTCGCGAAGGCCGGACCTTGAGCGGCTTCGGCAAGCCCTTCGAGACGCGAAGGCCGGCCGCTGCGAACCTGTTTGTCGAGAATAAGCCCGGCCAGTTCGCGGATACCGGGCAATTGCGAGGCGCCGCCGGTCAGAACGACGCGGCGGCCGGCGATCTTGTCGAAGCCGGAAGCTTCGAGGCGCTCGCGCACCAGCTCGAACGTCTCTTCGAGCCGCGGCGCGATGATGCCGACGAGCAGCGACTTCGGCACGTGATTGGCGTGGCCGTCATCCTCCTCGCCGACCAGCGGCACGGTGATGGTCTCGCGCTCGTCGCTGGCGGAAGCGATGGCATTGCCGTAGAGCGTCTTCATGCGTTCGGCATGAGCGATCGGCGTCGAGAGGCCGCGCGCAATGTCGTTGGTGACATGTGTGCCGCCGACCGGCACGCTGTCGGCATAGACGAGATTGCCGTCGAAGAAGACGCCCATCGTGGTCGTGCCGCCGCCCATATCGATGACGGTGACGCCGAGTTCGCTTTCGTCCTCGGCGAGGCAGGAAAGGCCCGAGGCGTAAGGGCTGACGACGACGGCTGCGGTCTCGAGATGGCAGCGTCCGACGCAATTGGAGAGATTGCGTACCGCCGCGAATTGCGCGGTGACGATGTTCATGTTGACGGTCAGTTTCTGGCCGAACAGGCCGCGCGGATCGCGGAGGCTGCGGCCGCCATCGATCGAGAAGCCGACGGGGATGGAATGGATCACCGTCCGGTCGGGCATATCCTTGATGCGATGGCCTTGATCGAGCACGCGCTGCATCAGCACGTCGCTCACTTCGCGGCCGTTGAGCGCGAGCTCCGATTTGACGAGGCGCGAGCCGCTGAAGCCGCCCGAGATGTTGATCACCGCCTCGCTGATCGTCGCGCCGGCCATCTCCTCGGCGGCGTGGACGCAATTGAGGATCGAGCGGCTCGCCGCCTCGATATCGACGATCACGCCGTTGCGGACGCCTTTCGAGACCTGGTGTCCGATGCCGACGACGCGGGGCTCGTTATCCTCGAGCTTCACGACGAAGCACGAAATTTTCGTGGTGCCAATATCAACGGCAGCAAGCAGCCCGCCGCGCGGGCGAATATTCATCTTCGTCATGTATTCGGACTCGCTTGCGCGGCCTTGCCTTTCTTGATGATCGATTTGGCGATATCGGGTGAAATGCGCAGCACGACACGATCGGGCAGGCGCATATCGATGACCTGCACATCGCGCTCGAGCAGCCGGTCGCTGCGATCGAGCGCGGCAAGGCGATGCCAGGCGCTCGCGGCATTGTTCTCGGGCAGCGAAACCACGATGCCGTTGTCGAAATGGATGTCCCAGCGCCGTCCGCCGACACGAACCGAGGCGGTGACATGCGCCCGAAGTGCCGGCTCGCCGCCGAGCACCGTCAGTAGATCGGGCGTAGCGGCGGGCGCGCCGTTGCCGACAACCTGCGGCAAGGGAGGATAATCGCCGATATCGGTACTGGCGATGACGTTGCCGTCCTGATCGACGAGATCGAATTTGCTGCCATGCTGCCAAAGCGCGAGCGGCGCGCGCTCGCTGAGGTGGACGAAGAGTGTGTCAGGCAGCAAGCGTTCGATCGAGGCCGATCGCACCCACGGCACGGTTTCGAGCCGCGCCTTGGCCGCGTCCAGATCGACGGCAAGGATCGGCGTGCCGCGCGACACGCCGAGCGCCGCGAGGATCGCCTGCTTGTCGGCGCGATGACGGCCGTCGACCTGCACGCTCTCGACGGTGAGATGGAGGTCGGCCCCGGCATTGGCGATGTGCTCTTGCGCCTGTGCCGTGAGCGCTCCGAGCCGCCCGTCGCGTCCGACATACCAGGCGCCGATCGCACAGCTTGCCACCACGACGGCCGATGTCGCGCCCAGGATCATACGACGCTGTTGTTGGCGCCGGCGGCGGATGCGCACCGGCGGCGGATCGTCGCCGCGGTTCAGGAGTCGCATGCGGCGTTCTCCACCATCCAGCGCACCAGCTCGATGAAGCTGATGCCATTGAATTTGGCGATGTCGGGCACGAGCGAGGTCGGCGTCATGCCCGGCTGCGTGTTGATTTCGAGCAGCACCATGTGGCCAGGCTCACCCGCTGTGTCGTCGTAGCGGAGGTCGGCACGGCTGACGCCGCGGCACCCGAGCGCGCGATGCGCACGCTCGCTGATATCCAGCGCAGCCTCGTAGGCCTTGGGATGCACCGGCGCCGGCATGATATGCTCCGAGCCGCCAGGCGCGTATTTCGATTCGTAATCGTACATCGCGTTGGCGATCGGTCGGATTTCCAGCGCGCCAAGCGCGCGATTGCCCATCACCGCGACAGTGATCTCACGGCCCGGCACGTAACGCTCGACCATGATCTCGTCGCCATGGTCCCAGCGTGCGATCTCGACGCGCCAGGCATGATCGCCTTCGCGCACGATATGCACGCCGACGCTCGATCCTTCATTCATCGGCTTGATGACGAACGGGCGCGGCAGCGGATCTTTTCCGAGCAGGCCGGCGCGGGTCACGACCTTGCTCTCGGCGAGCGGCAAGCCGGCGGCGGCGAAAACGCATTTCGCCAGCGGCTTGTGCATCGCAATCGCCGAAGCGGCGACGCCGGAATGGGTGTAAGGCACGTGCAGCGTCTCGAGCACGCCTTGGATCGTGCCGTCCTCCCCGCCGCGGCCATGGAGCGCATTGAAGACGACGTCGGGCTTCGGGCCGAGCGCCGCAACCAGTGCGCCGAGATCGCGCGTCACGTCGACCCGATTCACCTCGTAGCCCAGCTCCTCGAGCGCGAGCGCACATTCGCGCCCGCTTACCAGCGAGACCTCGCGTTCGGCGGACCATCCGCCCATCAGCACGGCGGCGCGCTTCGTCATGCGGCGCCTCCGTTCGCCAGGCCGACGCGTTTGATCTCCCATTCGAGGGTTATGCCGGTCTTGGCGAGGACGCGCGCCCGCACTTCTTCGCCCAGCCCCTCGATGTCGGCTGCGGACGCATCACCCGTGTTGATCAGGAAATTCGCGTGCTTGTCCGAGATCATCGCCGCGCCGCGGCGGATGCCGCGGCAGCCGGCCTCGTCGATGAGCTGCCAAGCCTTGTGGCCGGGCGGATTGGCGAAGGTCGAGCCGCCGGTCTTGGCGCGGATCGGCTGGCTTTGCTCGCGCGCCTCTTGAATCTCGGCCATGCGGCGCGCGATCGCGAGTTTGTCGCCTGCCGCGCCTTTGAAACGCGCGGCGACAAAAATCCAATCTTCGGGCACGCCGGAATGGCGATAGGTGAGATTGAGCTCGTCGACCGAGAGCTCATGGCGGCCGCCGTGTGCGTCGAGGGCCGTCGCGCTTTCGAGCACGTCCTTGAACTCGCTGCCATAGGCGCCGGCGTTCATCCGGAGTCCGCCGCCTACCGTGCCGGGAATGCCTGAGAGGAACTCCAATCCCGCGATACCGGCCTCACGCGCGGTGAGCGCGACGTTGAAATCGGGTGCACCGGCGCCGGTGGTGACAATATCGTCCCTCGTTTCGATCTCGACGAAGCCGCGACCGAGACGCACGACCACTCCGGTGATGCCGCCATCGCGCACGAGGAGATTCGAGGCGACACCGATCACCGTCACGGGGACATCGGCGGGCTTGGCTGCGAGGAATGCGCTCAGATCGTCGATATCGGCGGGCCGGAACATCACTTCTGCAGGACCGCCGACGCGGAACCATGTCACTTGAGCCAGAGGCGCATCGGCGGTGAGGCGGCCGCGCACCTGCGGCAACCGATCGATCAGATGGCTCTTGTGCATCGCCGCCGCCATCATGGCCGCGCTCCCGCTGCCAGCCGGTCGATCTCGGCCGGTAGGCTGGCGGCCCAATTCGTGATCGAGCCGGCACCGAGGCAGACGACGAGGTCGCCAGGCTTGGCGATGCTTTCAATGGTCGCCGCGAGCGATGCCGCGTTCGCCAGCGGCAATACCTTGCGGTGGCCGCGGGCGCGCAGACCTTCGACCAAGCCGTCGCGCGATGCGCCTTGGATCGGGGCTTCGCCGGCTGGATAGACATCGGCAACGACGACGGCATCCGCGTCGTTGAAGCAGGTGCAGAATTCGTTGAAGAGATTGGCGAGGCGCGAATAACGATGCGGCTGTACCACGGCGATGACGCGGCCGGCGGTCGCATCGCGCGCCGCGCTCAGCACCGCCGCGATCTCGACGGGGTGGTGCGCGTAATCGTCGATGATGGTGATGCCGTGCGCTTCGCCGACTTTGGTGAAGCGGCGCTTCACGCCCTTGAAGTCGGCCAGCGCCTCGCGCAGCAATTGGTCGTCGATCTTCAGCTCTTGCGCGACGGCAACGACAGCAAGCGAATTCTGTACATTGTGCCGTCCGAACATCGGCAAGGTGAGGCCGGCAATCGTGCGCGTGCTGTTGTTGCGGCGGTCCGCGATCACGACGTCATAGCGCGCGCCGTCACGGCCCAAATTCACGCCAACGGCACGGATCTCGGCCTGCGGGCTGAAGCCATAGGTGACGATGCGGCGCTCGGAGAGGCGCGGGATCAGGCCTTGCACGACGGGATGATCGATGCAGAGTATGTCGAGGCCATAGAACGGGACATTGCCGGCGAAGGTCTCGAAGCCTTCATGCAGCGCCTCGACCGAGCCGTAATGGTCGAGATGCTCGGGATCGATATTGGTGATGACGGCGATGGTCGAGGGCAGCTTCACAAAGGTGCCGTCGCTCTCATCCGCCTCGACCACCATCCAGTCGCCGCTGCCAAGATGCGCGTTCGTGCCGTGCGCGTTGATGATGCCGCCATTGATGATCGTCGGATCGCGCCCCGCCGTTTCGAGCAGCGCGCCGATCATGGAAGTCGTCGTCGTCTTGCCGTGCGTGCCGGCAACGGCGATGGCCCATTTGAGGCGCATCAGCTCGCCCAACATCTCGGCGCGACGCACCACCGGCAGCAATCGGGCGCGCGCGGCCTCGACTTCGGGATTGTCGGGCTTCACCGCCGAAGAGATCACAACAACGCGGGCGTCGCCGAGATTCTCCGGGCGATGACCGA
>DASXCX010000119.1:0-2369 GCA_036490955.1 Allostellaceae bacterium
TGTGCCGCGTATCCGCGACACCCAGACGCTGGTCGAGCTGATCCGCTCGGTCGGTGCGTCAGCCGAATGGCGCGGACGCAACCGCCTCGCCATCCACGCCAAAGACGTCCGCGCCGCCGATCTCGACCGCGATCTCTGCGCGCGTATTCGGGCCTCGATCTTGCTCGCGGCCCCGCTGCTCGCCCGTTGTGGCGAGGTCGCGCTGCCGCCGCCCGGCGGCGACGTGATCGGCCGCCGCCGGCTCGACACGCACTTCCTCGCCTTCGAGCAGATGGGCGCCACCGTCACCGCGACCGACAAGCTCACCTTCCGCAGCAAGGAACTGCACGCCGCCGACGTCTTCCTCGACGAGCCCAGCGTCACCGCCACCGAAAATGCGCTGGTCGCAGCTGTCGCCGCCAAGGGCACCACCTATTTGCGCAACGTCGCGTCCGAGCCGCATGTGCAGGATCTCGCGCATTTCCTGGTCGCGCTCGGCGCTGACATCGAAGGCATCGGCACCAACACGCTCATCGTGCACGACAAGGCGACATTGGGGACAGCGAATTACGCGATCCAGCCCGACCATATCGAGGTCGGCTCGCTGATCGGTCTCGCCGCCGTGACGCGCTCGCCTTTGCGCATCGTGCGCGCGGGCGTGCAACATCTGCGCTCGATCCTGATGGGCTTCGAGCGGCTCGGCATCGTCTGCGAAATCGCCGGCGATGATCTGATCGTGCCGTCGGAGCAGACGCTGAAGATCAAGGACGATTTCGGCGGCCATGTGCCGAAGCTCGAAGATCAGCCCTGGCCCGCCTTCCCCGCCGACCTGATGTCGATTGCGATCGTGACCGCGACCCAATGCGACGGCGTCATCCTGATGTTCGAGAAGATGTTCGAGTCGCGGATGTTCTTCGTCGACAAGCTGATCGCGATGGGCGCGCGTATCGTGCTGTGCGACCCGCACCGCGCCATCGTCGCCGGGCCGAGCCGGATGCGCGGCGCCTCCATGATCTCCCCCGATATCCGCGCCGGCATGGCCATGCTGCTCGCCGCCCTCTCGGCCGAAGGCACCTCGACCATCAACAATGCCGACCAGATCGAACGGGGCTACGAGCGCATCGACGAGCGGCTGAACGGACTGGGCGCGAAGATCACGCGGGTGCCGGCGCGGGAGCGGTAGTTTCAGGCTCGCGCCGCATCCTCCTCTCATTCCGAGGAGCGGCCGCAGGCCTGGTACCGCGACCAGCCATGGGCAATCGCCTCGGTCAGTTCATCCCAAAGTCGCGTCGGAAGATCAGGCACGGCGATACGCACGCTTGTACCGATCGGTCGTCGCATCATGGAACCATTCTGTCGCGGCGAAATCAAAGCCGAAGCTTCCCGCATGGCGGGTTGGCGGCATTGGCCGATCGCCTGCGCTCATCCAAAGAAGTACAGATCGACGAGATAGTGCGCCAGAACCACCGGCCATAGAGCTCCGGATCGCTGATAGAAGAGCATAAAAAGCGCACCCACGATGGAAACGCTGATCATGTTTCCCAAGCCTGTCCACCAATGATAGGCGCCGAAGAGGAGCGACGTTGCGAGAACGAGGAGAGGACCATCGCCAAGATGACGCAGGAGCATGTGCCGTGCATAGCGTCTAAAGACGATCTCCTCGCTTAGCGTGACTAACGCCAGGCCGAAGGTGAGATCGACTAGACGCAGCCAGCCGTGAGGGCTCGGATAGCGGCCAAGCGCTGTCATCGGTAAGGCCGCGCCGATCATTCGTCCCAAACCGACGAGGCCGATACACACCAGCACGGTGCTAACGACGCACAATGAGACTTTCCAGAGCGGCAACTGCAGCTTCTCACGGCGAAACGCAACGAGCCGTGCGGCCGGTATTGCCGCCAGCACGGCCAATCCACCGAGCCGGCCGGCGTAATCCCAGAAGATCCAGTTCGCCGCATCGTGTTGATGCAATCGCAGGATCTGCGAGACAGTCATCGGAAGAAGCGCGGCGATAAACCAGACTGACGTCATCGGCTCAGGATAATAGCATCGGCGCGGCGGTGGAATCGCATTCATGGCGGGTGCGCCGATGAACGGTCGCGCACGACGGCCGCCGTTGGCGGCAAACAGCCTCAGCGTAGCCGTATTGCTTGATCATTCGCCCTCCGGTATCGCGATGACCGAGACCGCTTCGAGGACGTTTTCCGGTCCACCCTTCGGGGGCCAGACACCGGCGGCAAAGGCTTCGCCGCGCAACGACGCACGCTGCGCAAGACTTTCGAAGCCCCAGATGTGAGTGATCCGGGGTGGCCCATCGAGCGCGTACATGTTGATCATCAGATGCGCCGTGTACTCGCGCGCCGGTGCGATCGCCGCGTCCCACCCGGCAAGCG
>DASXCX010000120.1:0-9572 GCA_036490955.1 Allostellaceae bacterium
CCGATTCCAGCATACGGATGCAATATTGCCGAGCCTGCGAGGAGTCATAGAGCCCGCCGGTCGATTGCACGATGAGGAAGGAACCCTTGAAGCCTTCCTTGCGGATGTGGCTGTCGATGCCGCCGACATAGCGGTCGACGATCGGGCCGATATAGGCGTTCGCTACGACCGTCGAGCAGCGCTCGAACTCACGGTATTCCTGGGAGAGCTCGTGGCTCGCCGACACGAAGATGTTCGGATGCCGCTTTTGCAGGATCGCCTTGGCGCGCTGCTCGTGATCGGGCCTGCGATAGCAATGGAGGAAGAGGATCGCGATCGCCTCCATGCCGAGACCGGCGAGATGATCGCCGAGCGCCTCGATCTCCTTGTCGTCGAGCGGCTGCTCGACCTCGCCGTCGGCAAGGATGCGCTCGTTTACCTCGAAGCGCAGCGCGCGCTCGACCAGCGGCTCGTGCTTTTGGAAGAAGAGGTTGTAGGAGTCCGGCCGATTGATGCGACCGATCTCGTAGATATCGCGAAAGCCCTTGGTGATGATCAGCGCCGTCTTGGCGCCGCGCCGCTCGAGGATGGTGTTGATGCCGACGGTCGAGCCATGCAGCAGCAGTCCGACGCTTTTATAATCGGCGCCGGCCTTGGCGACGCCGTTATTGATGCCTTCGACGAGGTGCTTCGGCGTCGACAGCGCCTTGCCGAAATTGAGCTTTCCGCTGCCCTCGTCGAAGACGGCGACGTCGGTGAAGGTGCCGCCGATGTCGGCGGCCAATCGCAATTGCTCGCTCATGAATTGTCCCTGGTTTGGAAAGCTGGAATAAGAATGATGGATGCGGTCATGCGATCGCGCTCCGCAGTTTGACGACCTGCCCGACCGTTTGGCGCCGCTCAGCGCGGCGCTGCGGCGTCGGCAACGTCACCTGATGCGCGAGATCGACCGAGAAATGCGCGACAACCTGAGCGCGGACGTATTCGTTGAGCTCGCGCGCGATCCGCTCCGCCTCTTGCGCGTCGCCGGCGGCGATCGCATCGATCAACCGCCGCGAGATTCGCACCGTGCCGGCGAAACGCTCGGCAAGAGCCGCGGCGCGGTTGCGCGAGGCGCTTGGCAGACCATGCTGGGCGATGCGCAGCTTGTCGGCGAGCATCTGACGATAGCCGCGCGCGATACAGCCATTGTGACTCGCGCTTGCGATCGAGGAATGAAGATCGTAATTGAAGCGGATGATGCCTTCGTAATCCGCGCGCTCGACAGCTTGGCAGAATTTTGCGAGCTGCGATCTGATCGATTTTATATCCGCCGGCGTCGAGCGCACCGCCGCGAAATGGCAGGTGATCGGCTGGAAAATCTCCATCGCCTCGTAATGATCGACGACATCGATGAATTGCAAGGTCGCGACGCGCGCGCCGCGATTGGGCGCGAGTTCGATCAGTCCTTCGGATGAAAGCCGGATCAACGCCTCGCGCACCGGCGTGCGCGACACTTTGTATTGGCGGCAGAGCGCGGTTTCTTCGAGCACCGAGCCCGGCTCGATCTCAAGGGCGATGATCGCGTAGCGCAGCGCGTCATAGACGAGCTGGCTCCCAGTCCTTTTCGAGCGCAGGGTGCTCGTGCCAGCGCGACGCTTCGCTTTCGTCGATAGAGCGGCGATCCTCGGCATGTGCGTTTCTGTGCGTCTCCCCGCCTGTATTTTTAAAATATACAGAGCGCGGACGCAACCGGACGCCGAAAATCCTTGCGCTAAGCCTGTTCCGCCGTGCCCCTATTCGACCGCGTAGGTGGCGAAGCGTGCCGGCATGGACTCGCCCCACTGGGCGAAGGTCCCTTTGCCGGCTTCGGCGAGACCGGGCGGCATTCTGGCGTTGAGCACATCGCTGTCGGTCCAATGCTCATGCACCCGGCCCCAAGGATCGCACCAGTAATCATAGACTTGCGCACCCAGCCGATGCCGGCCGATGCCCCACATATGCTGGTACCTGTTCTGCTTCATGAGATGTTCGTGACCCATCATCACGTCGTCGAAATCGCGCACCTCGTAAGAGAAATGATTGAGGCCGGCCTTTGCGCCGCGCATCGTGAAGAAAACGTGGTGGTCGACATAGGTATCGCCGGCGTCCACGCGGTTGAAGGACGAGACCAGATTGCTCGGATCGTCTTTCCAGACATCGTCGGAGCAGAGGAAGCCCAGCGTCTCGCGATACCAGGCGAGCGTCTGTTTGAGATCGGTCGTCGCGATGACGCCGTGCCCCATGCGCTTTACCTGCGCCGGACCGGCCGGTAGCCGCGTCAACTCGCCGGCGCGGCGATATTTCTCGGTGCCGAAATTGACGACGTTCCGCGCGACCGGCAGCGGCTCGCTGTCGGCAATGCCATGCACGACCTCGATGACGAAGCCATGCGGGTCGCGCAAGCGCACGCGCTTGCCGCCGCCGGGCCCATCGAGCGTTTCGATCTTCGACGCGCCTTCGACTTTGGTCAGGCGATCGAGGTCCTCCTCGCTCTTGGCATAAAACGCCATGCCAAGAAATTTCGGCTCGCCGAGTTGTGTCACGTGGAGATAGGCGGCGGGATCGGTGCCGCGCATATAAAGCGCGTCCTTGGTCCGCGCGGCGCGCACCATCCCGAAATCCGAGAGGAACTGCTCGGCCTGATCGAGATCGGGCGATTGCAGCCGACCGTAAGCGATGTCGCGGACTTTGACGACGGGCATCGTCAGATCACTCCCGCGTAAGAACCACCATCGAGCTGCAAATTCTGCCCCGAGACGAATCCCGCCTGGGCGCTACAGAGATAGGCGCAGGCATCACCGAACTCCTCGGGCGTGCCCATGCGCTTCGCCGCAAGCGTCGCGGCGATGCGCTTATAGGCTTCGTCCATGGTGATGCCATCGGCTTTCACCATGCGATTTGCCATGAATTCCTGGCGCCCGGTCTTGATGCGCTCGGGCAACAGGTTGTTGATGGTGACGTTGTCGGCCATCACATCGAAGCTCTGCGACTTGCTGAAAGCCGTGAGCGCCGCGCGCGCCGCGGTCGAGAGCCCCATATGCGGCCGCGGCGACTTCACCATCGCCGAGGTGATGTTGACGATGCGGCCGAATTTGCGCGCCTGCATGCCCGGCAACACCGCACGGATCAGCAGCACCGCCGGCAGCATATTCGCGCCGAGCGCGGCGAGCCATTGCTTCTCGTCCCAATCGGCGATCTTGCCGGGCGGGGGGCCCTCGTTGTTGTTGACCAGCATGTCGGGCTCAGGACAGGCGGCGAGCAGCGCATGACGGCCGGCATCGGTGTTGATGTCGGCTTTCACCGTGTGAACGGTACCGCCGGTCTTGGCGCGGATCTCCGCCGCGGCTTCGTCGAGGGGGCCCTGATTGCGACCGTTGATCCACACCGTGACGCCCTCGCGCGACAGCGCCAGCGCGCAAGCTTTGCCGAGCCCCTTCGACGATGCGCAGAGCAGCGCCTTGCGGCCTTTGATTCCGAGATCCATGGCTCATTCCTCGCCTGAGATGCGCCCATCTTATCGATCCAGCCGCTTTCGTCGAGCCGCCGGAGCGGGTAAGACTCCCGCGCAAACGGGAGGAGAAAAAGATGCAGCGCTTTGCCTATATCGGCACCGGCTGGTGGGGAATGGAACTCGCCAAGAATTCGCTGGCGCTCAAGGACTTCATCCAGATCGCCGGCTGCTGCACGCTCGTCGATAAAGAGGCGGAAGCCTTTCGCGCGCAATTCGGCGGCAAGCGCTTCCCGCGCTACGAGGACGCGCTTGCCGATCCCGAAGTCGACGCGGTCCTCTTGGCGACGCCGCATTCGCTGCATTGGACGCAGATCATCGACGCTGCCAAGGCGAAGAAGCATGTCTTCGTCGAAAAGCCGCTTGCCCTAACGTTCGAGACGGGCACCAAGGCCGTCAAAGCCGTCGAGGATGCGCATCTGACCTTGGGCATTGGCCACAACCGGCGCTATTCGCAAGTCGCGCGCAAGATGAAGGAGATGGTCGAGAACGGCGCGGTCGGCAAGGTCCTCCATGTCGAGGCGAATTACTCGAGCGCCGGCGGCATGCATTACCAGCCCGGCATGTGGCGCGGCAAGCGCGAGGAATGCCCGGGCGGCGGGCTAGCGCCGATGTCGCTGCATGTCATCGACACGCTGACCTGGATCGTCGGCGGGATCACGCGCCTTTCGGGCATCGCCAAGCGCCAGGCGATCACCAAGGTCGAACTCGACGACACGGCGGCGGCACTCTTCGAGCTCGAAAGCGGCGCGACCGGCTCGCTCGGCTGCATCTTCGCTTCGGCGGCAAACGCAACGCTGAAACTCTACGGCACTAAGGCGAATATCGAGGCACGCGACAATTTCAAGGAGCTGATCGTCACACCGGTCTCGCCACAAGAACCGATCGTGCGCACGCGCTACGAGATCGACGACACGGTGCAGCAGGAATTGAAGGCCTTCGCCGAAGCCTGCGCCAACCACACCAAATTCCCAGTGCGCCCGAACGAAGCGCTGCACAATGTCGCCGTGATGCAGGCGATCATGGCGTCTTCGGACAAAGGCAGCGCCTGGGTGACCCTGCCGCCGCGGGGCTAGTGTATGCAGATGACCGGCCTACCGCGCGAGATCGCCCGGGATCTTATCGCCCTTTTGTTGGCAGCCTGTGCTTTCTCCTTTGTCGGCTGCATCGTTTGCAGCAACTACCACTGGACCGCGATGAGAAGCGCCTGGCTAGGCGACCAGACAATCCCCTCAGGACGGTTCGATAAAATCCTCTTCTATTTTCAGCCAATGCCCCTCTCGGCGGAATTCTTCGGGCCTTCCGACCGTGTTACGTACCACCGTACGCGCATGTACCTCGCTTCCTTTTGCGCCATCGTTCTCGTGTTTATCGGCATGGGTTTGGTCTTTTTGTTCCGCCTGGCGAGTGGGGACATGCTTTATTAGCATCGCTTGGCGCGCCAAATCATCTCGTCATGCCCGGACTTGTGCTGGACACAACGATTTTTTTAGCTTTTTGCCGAATCCACAGGTTCGGTCGCCGCATCCGTCACCGGATAGTCGTATGCCGCGGATGACTGAACGCCCGAGAACGTGTAGCCGAGATGCCGCTCGATCGGCAGGTCGATCCACGGCGTGTTCTTAGCCGCGTCACGCACCACGCCAAGCGGGTCTTCGCCTTTCGCGACGCGTTCCATCTGCTGCAGCAGCGTATCGCGATAGAGCACGACGCCGCGATCGCTGCGCCCCAAATGCTCGAGCGCATGATCGGTGACGTCGCCTTGCGTGATCATCACCATCATGTCTTGCGCGTTGAGCTGCTCGGGAATGAAATCGCCGCCCGGCGTCGACCACGGATTCTCCCACGTCGACACGTCCGCCGGCGCCGCCTTCCCGGCGTCGCGGCGGCGGCTGTTGTACCAGTAGAGGATCGTATTCGTGTCATCGACCGGAATGCGGAGCTGGTACTGCACCCAGTCAGTCCCGCCATAAGCGACCATCGCGTGGCCGGGGAAGATTTGCGGATGACCGATGGTCCATTCCTGCGAATCCGCGCTGTCGCCTTCCCAGAGGCGGCGCTTGTTGATGCCGTATTCGAAGATGTCGAACGCGATCTCTTTATGCGTGCGGGTCTGCACCGGCGGCAGGCCTTTGCGCTTGTTCACATAATTCGTGTAGCGCATGTGGAGATATTCGATGTGCAACGGATCCATCGTGTTCTCGGCTATCTGGAGCCAGTTGCAGGGCATGCGGCTGATGCCGATGTCCTTGTCGTAATCATCGCGCACCATGAACTCGAAGCGTGGCAGCAACGGCGCCGGCGCCGTGCCGAGATAGGCCCAGAGCATGCCGCCCATCGCCTCGACCGGATAGGCATCGATGCGGATTTCGTTCTTCATCGTGCTGGCGGGATGCTCAGCCGGCTGATCGAGGCAGCGGCCGTCGACCGAAAATTTCCAGCCGTGATAGGCGCAGCGGATGCCTCCGGCTTCCGCCATGCCGCAAGCGAGCGAGGTGCCGCGATGCGGACAGCGCTGCGACACCAGCCCATAGGCGCCCTCGTCGGTCTGGAAGAGCGCCAGCTTTTCGCCGAGCAGCGTCACCGCTTTGACGGGCTCGCGTTTCAGCTCGGCGACGGTCGCGACCGGATACCAGAAGCAGCGAAGATAACGGCCCATCGGGGTATCGCGGCCCACACGCGTGAGCTCTTTATAGTGCTCATGTCGCGGCCGCGCTTTGCTGGGCGTCGTCGGCTCGTTCGAGTCCATCGCTCGCCACCTTTCTCTTGCTTCTGCGCCGCGATGGCGGCGGCAGAGACTAGTTCGCGCGCGGCTTCGGCCGGACAGGCGTCAGGAAGCGCAGGGTCGAGAACGGGTTCGGCATTTCGCCGACCGGGCATTCGATCAGAGTTGGCTTGTTCGAGGCGATGGCGCGGCGGAGCGCGGGACGCAAGGCTTCGGCGCTCGTTGCCCGCTCATGCGCGATGCCGAACGAATCGGCGAGCTTCATGAAATCGGGATTGGCGAGATCGCTGGCGATGACGCGATTGCCGTAATCCTCTTTCTGGCTGCGCTGCACATTGCCGAAAGCGTTGTCGTTGAAGACGACAAAGACCACGCCGAGATTATGCCGCACCGCCGACGCAAGCTCTTGCACCTGGAACATGAACCCGCCATCGCCCGCGATGCACACGACCGGGCGGTCGGGGCACGCGGCCTTGGCGCCGAGCGCGGTCCCGACGCCCCAGCCGAGCGTGCCCTGATAGGCCATCGTCAGGAAGGTGCGCGGCGCATAGGCTTCCCAGAACAAGCGGATGACATGACCGATCTGCGTGACTTCATCCACGAAAATTCCATTTTCGGGAAGTTCTGCGCGCAAAGCCGCGATGTAAGCCGCCTGCGGCGCGAAGCGCCGCTCCGCATCGGCGCGGAATTCAGCTTTCAAGCCCACGATCTCGTCGCGGCGCGAAGCGCGCTTCTTGTTGTGTTTGGGCAAGGCATCGATCAAAGCACGTAAAGCTGCTGACGCATCGGCGACAATGCCGACCGCCGGCCGGCGGATACGATCGATCTCTTCCGGATCGGCATCGATGCGCACGATCTTCAACGCGGCATCGACGCCGAAATTCATCTGCTGCAACTGCAACCGCGTGCCGACCACGAGCACGACATCGCAATCGCCCCAGAGTTTCTGTTGCGGCAGGACCGAGACGCTCCACGGATTGCGGCCATCGACCACACCGATGCCCGAGCGGTGATAGCCGATCGGCGCTTGCAGCATCTCGGCGACTTCGAGCAACTCGGCGCCGGCATCCATCGCGCCACCGCCGACGACGATCAGCGGCTTCTCGGCCGCGCCTAGCAATTTCGCCGCCGCTTCGATCGCATCGGGATCGACAGCGCTGTTCTCCGCCGCGGCAGCCGGCGGGAAATCCATCGCGGCGCGTTTCGGCCAGACATCCGGCGGGCATTCGAGCGCCACCGGACGCGGCCGACCCGAGCGCAGATGATGGAACGCCTCGTTCATGATATGCGGCGCCTCATGCGGCGCGCGGATACGCGCTGCGTATTTCGCGAGCCGCTCCATCACGCCGAGTTGATCCGGCAATTCGTGCAACATGCCCAGACCGCGGCCGATCGTGGCTTGCGGGATCTGTCCGGTCAGCGCGAGTACCGGCGCGTTGCAGGCGTAAGCCGTGCAGAGCGCACCGGTCGAATTGAGAAAGCCCGGTCCCGGCACGACGATATATGGGTACGGCTTACCGGTCGCCATCGCCGCGCCGAGCGCCATATAGCAGGCGCCCTGCTCGTGCCGCGTATGGATGACGCGGATCTTATCCTGCTGATCGTGGAGCGCCGCGAAGAACACGTCGTTCTGCACGCCGGGCAAGCCGAAGATCGTATCGACCCCGTTGATCGTCAGCGACCGGATCACGGCTTCGGCCGCGTTGAGCCTCTCGCTCATCTTGTGCCCCGCCGCTTAGCGATCGAGCTCCCAATACGCCCATCCGGGATGCTTTTCCCAGGTCCGCGGCACCCAATTGTCATCCATCACATCCATATCGGCGAAATATTCGGTGTTGCCGCCGGCAGGATTGTCGAAATACCAGAAGATGTTCGAGCCAAGGATGTGGCGGCCGAGCTTGGTCGCGGGCTTCCAGCCCTTCTCCTTCATGAAATTGCCGCCCTGCAGCACTTCGTCGAAGCCGTTCACTTCGAACGCGACGTGGTTGAACCCGCCCTTCGGCTTTGCCGCCAGCAGGAACAGATTGTGATGATCCTGCGCGCCGGCGCAGCGGAAGAAGTCGCCGAGGCCGCCAGAGCGATCGCTCAGGCGGAAGCCCAGCTTCTCCTCATAGAAATCGGAAATCTCGCGCGCGCGATCCTTCGGCACGAAAAAAACGACATGACCCATGCGCGTCGGCGTCACATGCTCGACCGGCATGAAGGGCTTGTTCATGCGCTCGGCCGTCGCAACCGCTTTCGGCTTTTCGACTTGAAAAGCGATCGGCATGCCCCAGGGATCCTGCGCGTGCAGCACGCCGCCGCTGTCGCGCGTAACGTTCTGGTCCTTGCTCAGCGCCGCACCGATTTCCTCGATCGAGCCGGTGTTGTCGACACCCCAGACACATTCGCGCAGGGTCGAGCCGGCTTCGACGGGCGCCGGCAGCGACGAATCGCCCGCCTGGCGCAGCTTTAGGGTCTGGCCCGAAGGCAGCTCGTAATCGGCGCCGGTCGCGCCGTGATCGACGCGCTTCAGGCCCCAATCGTCGTAATAGCGCGCGCTGGCCGGAATATCCTCGACCCCGAAAACCAGCGATTCGATGCGTGTGATCTTCATGCCGTCCCTCCGCGATTTGGGAGGACATTAGAAGGCTGCTTTGCGCGGAGCAATCGAGCGCCGACCTCACCCCAACCCTTGCCCCCTCGCCCCAGCGGGACGAGGGAGGGGCCCGTCGCATCAGCGATGCGAGGGCGAGCGGGAACCCGTGTTACGGCGCCGCCCCACGCCTTCCGACGATCAGATTGATCAGCGCCTGTTTCTTTTCGACGCGCACGGCGTGCAAAGCGCGCTGCAGCGCGCCGGGAAGCTGGTCCGGGCGATCGACGCGCTCGCCATGGCCGCCGTAGATCTGCATCATATGCTCGTAATTCGGATTGGGCCCAAGCTGCGCCACCGGCACGCGATTGGCGCGCGCCGCTTGGCCGTCGGGGAAGACGCGCAGCGCCGAGCCTTCGACCTCTTCCCACATGCCGTTGTTGAAAATGATGAACAGCACCGGCAATTGCAGCGCGCTCAAGACGTAATGCGCGGCGGTCGGATTGCCGAACATGTAAGAGCCGTCGCCCAAGACGGCGATCACCGTCTTGTCGGGATTGGCAAGCTTCGCGCCGACCGCCGAGCCCGCGCCGACGCCGAGACCGCCGGCGCCCGGCGGGCCGAAGCAGGTGCGCGCCTCTTTGAATTGCACATAGCGCAGGATCAACGAGTATTCGTTGACGACGATCGCATCGTCGCCTTTCGCCTCGCTGATGCAATGCGCCGCCCAGACCGGGCTGATCGGCGTCTCTTTCGAGGCGCGC
>DASXCX010000121.1:0-16071 GCA_036490955.1 Allostellaceae bacterium
TGCCCAATATCACGAGGCCAAACTTGTTCCGCACTAGCACCTACTCCATATAGACTGCTCGGGCCTGTTGGCCGGAAGCCTGCTGGCCACCGTCTTGCGCCATCGCGGGCGGATGCTGGCTCAGGCAGTATCGGGGTGCAAGGACGAAAAAATGAACGATTCGGATTCCGGTGCGCCGAAATTCCCCGATCCGACGCAATGGGCCCAGCATATGGCGGAAATTGCCCGGCTGAGCGAGAAGCTGGTGCGCGATTTCCTCGCCAAGCAACCGCAGCCGGGACTCGGCATGGCCGATCCGCTCAACATCGGCAGCGCCTTCCTCGAGATGACACAGCGCCTGATGAGCGATCCCGGCCGGCTCGTCCAGGCACAGCTCTCCTTATGGCAAGACTATCTGAAGCTGTGGTCGAACACGACGCAGCGCTTCCTGGGCGGCAAGCCCGAGCCGCCTGTTGCCGAGCCGGCGGCCGGCGACCGCCGCTTCAAGGACGCGGCTTGGCAGGAGAGCACGCTCTTCGACTACATCAAGCAAAGCTATTTGCTGAGCGCGCGTTGGCTACAATCGACCGTTCGCGAGGTCGACGGTCTCGACGACAAGACCGCGCGCAAGATCGATTTCTATACACGCCAATTCGTCGACGCGATGGCGCCGTCGAATTTCGTGCTGACCAATCCCGAAGTGCTGCGCGCAACGATCGACAGCGGCGGCGAAAATCTGGTCAACGGTCTGAAGCACGTGCTCGAGGATCTCGATCGCGGCAAGGGCAAGTTGATGATCCGGATGACCGATCTCGAAGCCTTCAAGGTCGGCGGCAATATCGCGGTCACGCCCGGCAAGGTCGTTTATCAGAACGACCTGATGCAACTCATCCAATACGTTCCGACGACCGAGAAAGTTCATCGCCGGCCGCTGCTGATCATCCCGCCCTGGATCAACAAATATTACATCCTCGATCTCAGGCCCGATAATTCTTTCGTCAAATGGGCGGTGAGCCAAGGCCACACGGTCTTCGTCGTCTCCTGGGTCAATCCCGATGAGGCGCTCGCCCAGAAGAAATTCGAAGACTACATGCTCGAAGGGCCGCTGGCCGCGCTCGACGCCATGGAGAAAGCAACCGGCGAGCGTGAGGCGAACGTTATCGGCTATTGCCTCGGCGGCACGCTACTGGCTTCAACCCTCGCCTATATGGCGGTGAAAGGGGACGATCGGTTCAAGAGCGCGACCTATTTCGTGACGATGACCGATTTCTCCGAGGCCGGCGAGCTTGCGGTCTTTATTGACGAGGAGCAGCTCACTTCGCTCGAAGGCCGAATGAAAGAGCACGGCTATCTCGAAGGCTCGGACATGGCGTCGACTTTCAACATGCTGCGCGCCAATGATCTGATCTGGTCTTTCGTCGTCAACAATTATCTTCTCGGCAAAGAGCCCTTCCCCTTCGATCTCCTTTACTGGAACAGTGATTCGACGCGCATGCCGGCGGCAATGCACGCCTATTATCTGCGCAACATGTACCAGGACAACAAGCTGATCGAGCCGAATGCGCTCGAACTCGATGGCGTGCCGATCGATCTCAGGAAAATCAAGACGCCGGCCTTTCTCCTCTCGACCAAGGAGGATCACATCGCGCCGTGGAAGTCGACTTATGCCGCGACGCAGATCTACGAGGGTCCGGTGAAATTCGTGCTCTCGGCCTCGGGCCATATCGCCGGCGTCATCAACCCCCCGGGCAAATCGAAATACGGCCATTGGCAGAATACGAAGTTGCCCAAGAGCGCCGACGAGTGGTTGGCGGCCGCGAAATATACCGACGGCTCGTGGTGGCCGACCTGGCAGAAATGGGTGAGCAAATATGCCGGCGGCGAAGTCGATGCGCGCCAGCCTGGCGATCGCGACCTCAAAGTGATCGAGGACGCGCCCGGCTCCTATGTGCTGACCAAGGCAAGCTGAAGTCCTGACCTCGTCAGGTTTGACGCCGAAGCCGCTTAGCGCGACACTCGTTTCATAAGTCGGCCGCACGAGAAACGCGGCTGAACCCATGGGTGAGGAGACGGCGATGCTTCGCGTTCTCGGGCTTGCCTTTGCGATTCTTGGCGTAAGCGCGATTGCCGCTGGCGCGCCGGCGCGGGCGGCGACGAACGATGCTGCGCTTGCCGGGCACGTCACCTCGGCCGCCGAAGGGCCGATGGAGGGCGTCGTCGTCAGCGCCAAGCAGCCGAACGGCACGGTCACGGTCAGCGTCGTCACCGATCACGACGGGAACTACCGCTTCCCGGCGACACGCCTCGCGCCTGGCCATTACTTCGTCTCCATCCGCGCCGACGGCTACGAGATCGACGGCAGCGGCGTGACCGATATCGCCGCGGGTAAAACCACGACCGACGATCTCACGTTGCGCAAAACCGGCAATCTCGCGGCACAGCTCAACGACGCCGAATGGCTGATGAGCATTCCCGGCACCGAGCAGCAGAAGAAGTCGCTGCTCAATTGCAACGGTTGCCATACGCTGCAGCGCATCGTGCAATCGACGCACACGCCCGAAGAATGGCTGCCGCTCTTCGACCGCATGGCGAAATACTGTCCCTGCTCCACGCCGTCGCGACCGCAAGCGATGGCCCGCGCGCCGCACGGCGACCTGCCCCTGCCGGTGCGCGAGGCAATGTCGAAATATCTCGCGAGCATCAATCTCAGCACCAAATCGAGCTGGGACTATCCGCTGAAGACGATGCCTCGCGTCACCGGCAAGTCGACGCATGTCATCGTCACGGAATACGCGCTACCGCGGCCGACGATCGAACCACATGATGTCGTCGTCGACAACGACGGCATCGTGTGGTTTTCGGAATTCGCCGACAACGCGCTCGGCCGTCTCGACCCGAAGACCGGCAAGGTCGCGGAATTCAAGCTATCGCAATTGAAGGACGAGGATCCGCCGGGCACGCTCAATCTCGAGATGGGCCCCAACGGCAATCTCTGGCTGTCGCTGCAATTCCAGGCCGCCTTCGCGGAATTCGATCGCAAGACGCATAAATTCACGATCTGGAAGATTCCAAAGGATCAGCAGGACGAGGTCAGCCAGGTCGGCTTCACCTCGCCCGCCGCCTCAACGGTCGATCACAAGGTGTGGACGCGCGTCGACACGCCGAACAGCTTCTATCGCCTCGATCTCGCGAGCCTGAAGCTCGATCGCATCGGGCCGGTCCTCGATCCGCAGACGCATCAGCCCCTGAATGCTTATGGCATTCCGGTCGATCGCGAGAACAATCTCTATCTGCTCGATTTCGGCTCGGACAAGGTGAGCCGCATCGACGCCAAGACCCTGCAGCCGACGGTCTATCACACGCCGACGCCAGGCTCGCGCCCGCGGCGCGGCCGCTTCGATGCGCAAGATCACCTCTGGTTCGCGGAATACGGCGCCAACCGGATCGCGATGTTCGATCCGAAGACGGCGCAGTTCCACGAATACGAAATTCCAACGGCGTGGACCAACCCATACGACGTCGTCGCGGATAAGAACGGCGACGTCTGGACGGCGTCTATGTTCACCGATCGGGTCGTGCGGCTGACGCCCGAAACCGGCGACCTTGTCGAATATCCGCTGCCTGAGCAGGCAACGAATATCCGCCGCGTCTTCGTCGATGATTCCGGGCCGCGGCCGGTCTTTTGGGCGGGCAGCAACCACGACGCCGGTATCTTGAAAGTGGAGCCTCTCGACTAGCGATCGGAATTGCACAAAAGCGGGCGCGCAGAGAAGGGCCCGCCGTTCAGGGAGACTATGTGATGGTCGATATCCCGCTCTCTTCCGCGATCGGCGGCGCCGACGCCGCGATATTCGCGACCGCGCAGCGCGACATCGCGGCGCGCATGGAGCGAATGCCCCTGACACACACGCAGGTCAAGGCACGGATCGTCGTCGGCACGGCGACCTTCTTCGACGGATATGATTCCCTGGTGATGGGCCTCGTCATGCCGGTGCTGGCAGGTGCTTGGGGCCTCACCACGGCACAAATCGGCCTCCTCCTTTCCGGGACTTTCTTCGGCCAGTTGCTCGGCGCGCTGCTCTTTCCCTATCTCGCCGAGCGTTACGGCCGGCTGCGTTCCGCGAGTTACAGCATTTGGGTGGTCGGCATCTTTGCCCTGGTCTGCGCCGCGAGTTGGAGCTTTGCCACCCTTACGGTCTCCCGCGTGCTGCAAGGCATCGGCATCGGCGGCGAGATCCCGGTCGCCGCGACCTATATCAACGAGATCGCCCCGTCGAAGACGCGCGGCCGCTTCTTCCTAATGTATGAAGCCGCTTTCGCTTTCGGCTATTTCGTCTGCACCTTGCTCGCCGTGTTGCTGGTTTCGCGCTACGGCTGGCAGGTGATGTTCCTGATCGGCGCCTGCCCCGCTTTCGTCGCAGCGATCATGCGCCGCATGCTGCCGGAATCGCCGCGCTGGCTCGCCAGCAAAGGCCGCACGAAAGAAGCCGACGAAATCGTGAGCGCGATGGAGCGCGAAGCCGAGGCAAAGCTCGGCTCCAACCTGCCGGCGCCGGATTTCTCGGTCGCGCCGCCGCCGGTGCGTAAGAGCACCGATTTGCGCGAGCTCTTCACGGGCCATTACCGGATGCGCACGCTCGTCCTCTGGTCGATCTGGGGGCTGAGCTTCTTCGTGACGCAGGCGCTCAATTCCTGGCTGCCGACGATCTATCGCCAAGAATTGCATCTCTCCGTTCAGCAAGCGCTCGAATTCACCTTGGCGACCCATTGCATCTCGATTACGAGCGCGATCGCCGTGGCGCTCGCGATCGATCATGTCGGTCGGCGCATCTGGATCGGCTCGGCACTGCTGGTCGGCTCGCTGTCGCTGCTGACGCTCGCGATCCAAGGTGCCCACGATCCGATCTTCATGCTGGTCTGCGCGACGATCGCCAATTTCAGTCTCGCCTCGGTATCGGTCTCGATCTACGTTTTCACCTCCGAGCTTTATCCGACGCGGATGCGCGCTCTCGGTTGCGGCATGGGATCGACGGTGCGCAACGTCTTCACGACGCTCAGCCCGACCATGGTCGCGCTGATGCTGAGCAGCTACGGCTTGCCTGGCGTCTTTACCATGCTCGGCCTGGCGCCTCTCATCCCCTGCTTGATGGTCTTTGCCTTCGGCACCGAGACCAAAGCGCGGGTCTTGGAGGAAGTGTCGCCATAACATAATAAGTCTGGGTTCGGCTCTTGCCCGGCGCATTGTCCGGGAGCCCGAAAACCTGTCCGGGTCACAATGTCACACTGGAATTTCGTGACCGATATGTGGCAGGTTGGAGCCAAGAAGAATTTTGGAGGCACGCCCGGGAAGCGTACGGCTGAAAACAGTCGGGCGATTGATTCCGCTCTTGGGTAAGGAGGGGTTATGGAATCAAGCGCGCAGCAATTGAATCCGGGGCAGTCCAACTCGCCTTTCAGCGTCACGAAGCTCAAATACGGCGGTTACGAGCTGGTTCTCCATCGTGATGGCGGAAACCGCCAGCACATCTGCGATTTCCGCTCGGAGGACGAGGCCAAGATCTGGATCCGCGAGAACGGGGCTAAATACGCCGGCGCGACAAGCGAAATCTAGAATCAGGGTTCTCTCTTCCCGAAAGCAGAAAGCGCGGCTCTTGCGAGCCGCGCTTTCTTTTGTGCGGTCGGCCGCCGGGTCTACGCGTGCACCGGTTGCGGTTCCTTTGCGTTGACGCGAATGGCCGATTGCTTGCCGGCGGCGATATCCGCAAGCATCGGCAGCTCGATCACGAAGAACGTCGCACCGTCCGGCGCGGTGATCTCGCCGGCATCGGCGCCGGCCTGGACGAACATGTAGGTGCCTTCATCCTGGGTCTTGCCGCCCTTCCAGGTCTTGCCGCCGTAGTTGATCGAGCCCTCGATCACATAGCGAATCTCCGCATCTTCCTCGCGGCGCGCCGGGATTTTGGCGCCAGGCGCGAGCTTAGTGAGACGAATGCCCGAGCCGCCGAAGAAGCCGAGCTTCTTATGCTCGACGCCCGCGACTTTGCGGTCGGCGATCCAAGGATGGCCCTCGGGCTTCATCACGACCGGCTTCTCAAAGCGGCCGACCGGAAAATCGATCTTCTCGCCCGTGAGATATTCGACGCAGGCGGCGTGGGAATCCTTGTTGATCTTGTGCCCGTCAGGTCCGACCTTGCTGGCGACGCCGTCCTTGAAGGTCCAGCCTTCGGCCTTCAGCGCTTTCACGGCATTGCGCAGATCGACATGGGTCAGATACGGCAAGCCGGAAATGCCCTGAAATTGCAGGCCGAGGCCGATCGTCGGCGCCGTCTGCATCTGTGGGCCGTAATAGACGCCTTCGGGATAGAAGGCGCATTCGCCCGGCTTCACATAGCCATCCTCGATCATGCGGTCGCCGGTCAGCGCGTAGCGATACTGGTCGAAGGTATGGCGATGCCGCGGCGTGCCATAGCCGGTATCGTAGGAGTTCCAGGAGAATTCGAGCTGGATACCGGGCACACCGGTATCGAGCGGGAATTGCTTCACGGCCATGCTGCCTTCGCGGCCGATGCCGGCTTGGACGAGCTCGACTTCCCCGATGCTCATGATGGTGACGGACGGCATACGTATCTCCCTTGCGATTTTCAGCGACGGTTGGGGCTATGTTGCGCCCGGTGCGCGGCTCTGGCAAGACCTCGGCCAGACCAAGGTGGGCATCGCCGCAACCGGGGGAACGCATGTTGAAAGCCGTCACGAGCCTCGTCTTGGCCGCCTTGCTGGCCGGCGCCGCGCCCGCCCGCGCTGCGGATCGCATCACCTTTGCCATCCCGGCCGAGATCGTTCAGCTCTTGCCGATCTACATCGCCCAGGATCAAGGCTTTTGGCGCGAAGCCGATTTCGATGTTTCGATGGTCACCATCCCGGGCGTCGGAGGCCTGAACGCTGTGATCGCTGGCTCGGCCGATTTCTCCTTTTCGACCGGCTCGGCCATTACCCGGGCGGTCGCGCATGGCCAAAAGATCGTCGCGATCGTCGAACTCGGAAATCAAAGTGGCCAAATCCTTGTCGTCCGCAAAGACGTCGCCGAGGCCGCGGGTTTCGATGCCAACGCTCCGCTCGCCACCCGCGCCAAAATCCTGCAAGGCAAAACCATCGCTGTCGGCGGCATCGGTTCGATCGCCGACGCTTTCCTCAAGCTGATTGCGCATGAAGGCGGTCTCGATGCCGATCAGATCGTCGTGGCACCGATGGGAGCGTCGGAATTCCTGCCGGCTTTCGCGTAGAAGAAGATCGATGGCTTCGTCTTCGGTCCGCCTTTCCCTCAGCAAGTCGAGATCGACGGCACCGGCGTGATCGTTGCCGATAATTCCAAGCCGCTCATCGCCGATCTTTCGCCCTCAGCGGCCGGATTGCTGGCGACACGATCGGGCTATTGCGGCGATCATCGCTCGATCTGCGAAAGGATGGCACATTCGATGGTCGAGGCGGTCAGCTTCCTTTACGCCCATCCGCAAGAATCGATCGCCAGCCTGCGCAGGCGGTTTGCGGCGGTCAGCGACGCGGTGCTCGCGGCCTCTTACGGGAGCGTTAAGGCCATGACGCCGAACCCGCCGTTAGCCTCCGCGCATGATCTCGCCAATTCGGAGCTTATCAACGTGCGGGCCGGCTTCTTGAAACCGGAAGAGCAGCTCAAATCCTATGACGCACTCTTCACGAACGAGTTCGTGAAATAGCCGCTTAGCTTTCGCCGCGCGCTTCCTCGCAGAGCCGCCGCCAGGCGGCGATCGACGCATCGGGACGGTAGAGCGGCGCCGGCTCCGTCTCCGGCATCGCCCGCACCATGCGCGAATCCTGGTTGTTTAGCCGTACATGGAAGAACCAGCGGCGATAGAGCCAATAGCGCAGGCGGAACATCTGCCGCTGCCACCCATTGCCCTGCGCGACGAGGAATTGGAAATAGTGATGCCGATCGCGATCGAGCGGCATGTACCAGTTGTAGTGATTGTAGCGGCCATAGGCGACGCGGATGTTGCCGGGCAAGCGGTAGCTCACCGTCACGCGGCCCGAAACGCGGTTCCAGAAGCGGAATTTCGGCCAGCGGCCGAGTGCGGGAAATTCGGCTTCACCGCCGATCTCATCGGCGGTGCGCACGATCCAATCGCCGCGGCGATTGCCGCCTTGGCGCGAGAGTATCCAGCCCGGCATGCGCGTGAATTTTGTCCAAAGCGATTTGTAACGATGGAGGTAGGCGGCGTGGCCTTCATCGACGCTGTTCTCGGCGGCATAGCGCCAATTGCCCTGCCGGATCGTCAGCCGCCCGACGATGGCGGCGTTCGGCAACAGGAATTCGTCGGGAATATCGGCCTCGACCGGAACCGGCGTGCCCTTCCCCATCCAGACAAAGACGATGCCCGCGCGCTCCTCGACCGGAAAGGTGCGGACACGCACACGTCCACAGACAGCGGATTCAGGTCCATCCGTCAGCGCCGCGCGCACCACGCCGGTTTCGATATCGAACGTCCACCCGTGATAGATGCAACTCCAGGTGCCCGGGAATTCCCGGCGTCCCATCGATAGCGGCACGCCGCGATGCGGGCAGGTATCGGCAAGCGCGCAGAGACGGCCGTTCTCGCGCAGAAACATGATCGGCTGGCCGAGCAACTCGACACGCACGGGCTTGCCGCCGATGCGCCGCGACCAGGTGACGGGATACCAATAATTCGGCAGGCCGAGCGCGATTTCGCCGTAATGCGGCCAGCTCCCGAAATCACCAAGGCCGACGCGGCGGCGTTCCTGTCCGTCCATCGCCGCTGCCTCACGACCCGAGGGTTTTGACTTCGATGCGATTGTTGTCCGGATCGAGAATATCGATCGACGGGCTGCGCCCGGTCATGCCGCTGCGCGGCATCAGCTTCGAGGGCAGGCGTCCGAAAGCCTCGGCTTTCGTCAGCCGCTCCACCACGGTCTTGAATTCGGCGGGGTCGAAGGTCAGGCAGATATGCTCGGGCCGCTCTTCTGCCGCGTGGGGTTCGAGGCCCGGCTGCATCGTCAAAAAGATGCCGCTGAAATCGTTCACCTTGAGCGCGGCGGTGTCGATCATCCGGCCCTCGGGATCGGGGCGGGTGAAGCGCTGCACCACGTCGAAGCCGAACATCTCCGAATAGAAGCGGATCGCGCGCTCCATATCCGTGACACGGATGCCGATGTGATCGAGCAACACCATCTCGACGCGCCCTCCCCCTGGCGATGCGTAAAGCCTAGCGTCGGTGGCTTTGCGCGGTCAAACCATAGAGCGCGTGTGCCGAGTTAGGGGAAGAGCGGCTCCGTCTGCAACCCGGTTACTTCAGGCAGGCCGAGCATGACGTTCATATCCTGGACCGCCTGGCCTGAGGCGCCTTTTACGAGATTGTCGATCGCCGAGACGATGATCGCGCGGCCGGAAAGCCGGTCGGCGCCGAGGCCGATCAGACAAAGATTGGACCCGCGCACGTGATGCGTCGCCGGGTAATGACCCTGTGGGAGCACGTGCACGAAGTTTTCCTCCCGATAGGTGTCCTCGAGCACGCGCCGCAGATCCTCGATCTTGGCGCCGCCGGTCATGCGGACATAAATCGAGGACAGGATACCGCGATTCATCGGCATCAGATGCGGCGTGAAGCTGATCGTCACCGGCCGGCCCGCGGCGCGCGACAAGCCCTGCTCGATCTCCGGCATATGGCGATGATGCGCAACGCCGTAAGCGGTGATGCCTTCCGATACCTCCGCAAAGAGGCTCGACTCTTTGGCCGCGCGGCCGGCGCCGGTAACGCCCGACTTCGCATCGATGACAATGTCATCGGGATCGATCACACCCGCTTTCACCAGCGGTACGAGCGGCAATTGTGCGCCCGTCGGATAGCAGCCCGGCACGGCGACCAAGCGTGCGTTGGCGATCGCCGAGCGCGCGATCTCGGTCAAGCCGTAGACCGCCTCGCGCTGCAGCCCGACGGCGCGATGTGCATGGCCGTACCATTTCGCATAGACCTCGGGATCGGCGAGGCGGAAATCGGCCGAGAGATCGAGGACGCGGAGATGCGCCGGCAGCGCCGAGATCACCTCCTGCGTCGTGCCATGCGGCAGGCAGCAGAAGACGAGATCGAGCTGGTCCCAATCGACGTCGGGAATGGCGACGAGATCCGGCAGGACGTGATGCGCGAGATGCGGAAAGACAGCACCAATCCGCTTGCCGGCCTGACGATCTGCCGTGAGCGTGTCGAGCGACGCATTCGGATGATGCGCGAGGATGCGCAGCAGCTCGGCGCCCGTGTAACCGGACGCGCCCAGGATAGCGACCCGCGTCTTATCAGAGCTCGAAGCCATGAACCCCTCCTCTCGTCAAAAGACAGCCTAGAAAAAGAAAGGGCGTCCCGCAGGACGCCCTCGAATGGAAACGCGCCGACGCCTGCGGGATCAGCGTTTCGAGAATTGGAAGCTACGTCGGGCCTTGGCCTTGCCGTATTTTTTGCGCTCGACGACGCGGCTGTCGCGCGTCAGGAAGCCTTGCGCCTTGAGCGCCGGCCGCAGTCCCGGCTCGTAGTTGAGCAGCGCTTTGGAGATGCCGTGACGCACCGCGCCCGCTTGTCCCGAAAGGCCGCCGCCAATCACGGTGCAGTTAACATCGAACTGGCCGAGGCGATTGACGATGGCGAAGGGCTGGTTGATCAGCATGCGCAGCACCGGACGCGCGAAATAGATCGGGCTGTCGCGGCCGTTGATCGTAATTTTGCCGGTGCCGGGTTTCACCCAGACCCGCGCGACGGCATTCTTGCGTTTGCCCGTCGCATAGGCGCGGCCCTGTGCGTCGAGCTTCGGTTGGGCATCGGTCTGTGCTGCCGCGGCCGGGGTATTGGGCGCGGGTGTATGGCGCAGCTGCACATTCTGCAGCGCGTCGCGCATCGTGCCGAGGGAGGATTGCGGTTGGTCGGCCATCGCTTAGGCCCTCTTGTTCTTCGGATTCATGGCGGCGATATCGAGCTTCACCGGCTGTTGCGCCTCATGCTCGTGATTGGGGCCGGCATAGACGCGTAGATGCCCCATGATGCGCCGGCCGAGCGGACCGCGCGGCACCATGCGCTCGACCGCCTTCTCGATCACGCGCTCGGGATGTTTGCCGGCAAGGATCGCGCCCTTGCTGCGGTATTTGATGCCGCCGGGAAAGCCGGTGTGCCAATTGAAGATGCTGTCCTGCCGCTTGTTTCCGGTCAGTGCGACCTTCTCGGCATTGACGACGATGATGTGATCGCCGCAATCCATGTTCGGCGTGTAGGTCGGCTTGTGTTTGCCGCGGAGCCGGTCGGCGACCAGCGCGGCGAGCCGGCCGAGCACGAGCCCGTCGGCGTCGATCAGCAGCCACTTCTTTTCGATCGTGGCCGGGGTGGCAGTGTAAGTCTTCATCCCACTTCCTCGGATAAGGCTGCGCAGTATGCTGCCCGGCGCGCGGAAGTCAAGCGATGAGCCCATAAAATCTCGGCTTTTCGGCTATGGTATTATAATACCCTATACGGGTCGTGGCCATGGCCGTACCCTGATTCCCGCGCTAAGCCTCGGAAAGCCGAGGAGATGCCGATGAGCGATGGGGCTTTGGTCCTACGCGTAGACCGCGATAGCGTTGCGACACTGACCCTCAACCGTCCGAACGCACGCAATGCTCTCTCCGTCGCCATGATGAGCGCGCTGCAAACCGCGCTCGACGAAATCGCCGCCGATGACAGCGTTCGCGTCGCCGTTCTCGCAGGTGCAGGTCCCGCTTTCTGTGCC
Organism: Allostellaceae bacterium; assembly: GCA_036490955.1. Taxonomy (GTDB): domain Bacteria; phylum Pseudomonadota; class Alphaproteobacteria; order ATCC43930; family CGMCC-115725; genus CAIKMD01. Next base: position 11,773 of record DASXCX010000121.1, read on the forward strand.
GGCCACGACCTCAAGGAACTGCGCGCCAATCCAGGCCGCCAAGCCTATGAGACGGTGTTCGGGCAATGCGCTAGGTTGATGACCAGCATCGTCATGCTGCCGAAGCCGGTGATCGCGCGGGTGCAGGGCGTCGCGACCGCGGCGGGTTGCCAGCTCGTCGCGTCCTGCGATCTGGCGATCGCCGCCGACGATGCGCGTTTCGCGACGCCCGGCGTCAATATCGGACTCTTCTGCTCGACCCCGATGGTGGCGCTGTCGCGTACCATCGGCCGCAAGCAGGCGATGGAGATGCTGCTGACGGGTTCATTGATCGATGCCGACACCGCGCGCGCCTGGGGCCTTATCAACCGCGTCGTGCCGGGGGCGACGCTCGAAGATGCCGCCGCAACGCTTGCCGCCGAGATCGCGGCGAAGTCGCCGCTCACCGTCGCGATCGGCAAGAGGGCATTCTACGCGCAGGCCGAGCTTGGCCTCGCGCAAGCCTATGCCTATTGCGCCGAGGTGATGACAACGAACATGCTGGCGCGCGACGCCGAGGAAGGCATCGATGCTTTCCTCGAGAAGCGCAAACCGTTATGGCAGGGCCGATGACTCACGACGCCTACAGCGACGATTACATTCGCGGCATCTTCGCGCGGGTGAAGACGATCGCGGTGGTTGGGGCGAGCCCCCGTCCCGACCGACCGAGCAACCGCGTGATGGCTTTCCTGCAGCGCCAGGGCTTTCGCGTCATCCCGGTCAATCCGCAAGCGCTTGGCCAGATCATTCACGGCGAGAAGGTCGTTGGTTCACTTCGCGATATCGCCGAGCCGGTCGATATGGTCGACATCTTCCGTCGCTCGGAGGAAGTCGCTTCGGTCGTTGACGAAGCAATCGCGAAGCACGCCAAGATCGTCTGGATGCAGTTGGGCGTGCGCGACGACGAAGCCGCGACGAAAGCCGAAGCCGCCGGTCTCGATGTCGTGATGAACCGCTGCCCGGCGATCGAGATGCCGCGGCTCGGCCTCTAGATTAAACTCACCTCAAACCAATGGGAGGATCGACATGCTCACGCTCTATTATTGCCCAGGTCTCTGTTCCCTCGCCTCGCATATCACCATCGAGGAGTCCGGCGCGCCCTATAGCGAGAAGATCGTCAATGTGATGAAGGGCGAGCACATGGCGCCCGACTATCTCAAGGTGAATCCGCGGCATAAAGTGCCGGCGCTCGATATCGACGGCACGATCCTCCTTGAGAACGCGGCCATCATGGCTTATCTCGCGAAGAAATTCTCCGCGGCAAAGCTCAAGCCCGAAGGCGACCTGGACGAGGCGCGTTGGACCTCGATCATGACGTGGCTCGCCGACACGCTGCATCCGTCCTTCACGCGCATCTTCCGCAGCGACAAATTCGCCAGCGATCCCGCCGCGCAAGCCGCCATTAAGGAAAGCGGCAAGAAGGAAGCGTGGGAAAATCTCGGCGAGATCGACGGCATGCTGAGCCGCGGCCCGTGGATGATGGGCGAGCAGTTCACCACCTGCGATCCTTACGCGATGGTGTTCTATAGCTGGGGCATGCGCGCCGAGCTGCCGCTACGGGATCTCAAGAACTACACCGCGTGGAAAGACCGCATGCTGCAGCGCCCGGCGGTGAAGAAGATTCTGACCGCCGAGCAGAACCCGCTGGCGAAAGCGGCGTAGCTTTTGTTGTCGTTGCGAGGAGCGCCGTGCGACGAAGCAATCCAGAAACGGCGGATTTACCCCGAGGTTGCTTCGCTCGCCCTAAGAGCTCGCAATGACAAAGCTCTTGCCAACTAAAGTACCTGACCGGCGCTTTGCCATGCTTTGATCCACGGCACCGGGTGAATCAGCATGATGATGTTGAGCGTGAGATTGTCGCGGATTGCGTAGCCGACGCCGATCTCCATTGCGATCGCCAACAGCACGATCACGGTCACGGGCAGGTAATAGGCCAGCCAGAAGCCGATCGTCGCCGTCAGCGTGTCGCTGACCGAATTGATGATGCTGTCGCCGTAATAGTCGAGCGAAATGGTCTCTGCGCGATAGCGATCGATGATGAAGCTGCTGTTCTCGATCAGCTCCCAAGATATCTCGAGCGTCAGCGCGGCGAGGAAACGGACGCCGATCGGCCAGCGCCGGCCGGCGAGCCAAAACAGCAGATAGAAGCCGAAGCCGTGAATCAAATGCGAGAAGCTGTACCAATCGGTCAAATGCTGCGAGTTGCCCGCGCTGTTGACCTGGCCTTCCCAGAGCTTGACGTAGCCGCAAGTGCAGATGGTGACGCGGCCCATGGTGTGCTCGACCACGGCCTGGACGGCGATCATGCCGAGCGCGATCAAAACGTAGTGCTTGGGGCGCATCGCGTCCCGCGATCAGGCCCGCTTCACCGCCACGACGGCGTTGTGGCCGCCGAAGGCGAAGGAATTCGAGATCGCGACGTTGACCCGGCGCTCGCGCGCCTCGCCCGGCACGTAGTCGAGATCGCATTGCGGATCGCGCTCGGCGTAATTCGCGGTCGGTGGAATGAAGCCGCCGCGCATGCCGCATATCGTCGCCGCGAGTTCGACCGCGCCCGCCGCGCCGAGCGTGTGACCATGCATCGACTTGGTCGAGGACACGGCGAGCTTCTTTGCATGCTCGCCGAAGATCTTGTGCAGCGCCTTGGTCTCTGTGATGTCGTTCGCCGTTGTTCCGGTGCCATGCGCATTGACGTAGTCGACTTGCTCGGGCGCGAGTTTCGCATCGGCGAGGCAAGCCGCGATCGCGCCCGACGCGCCTTCGAGCGCCGGCATCACGATGTCGCTCGCATCGGAGGTCGTGCCGAAGCCGGCAATTTCGGCGAGGATCTCGGCGCCGCGCTTCTGCGCGCTCTCATAGGTCTCGAGCACCATCACCGCCGCGCCTTCGCCCAACACCATGCCCTTGCGGCCGAGCGAAAACGGCCGGCAAGTATCGGGCGCCATCACGCGCAGCGCTTCCCAGCCGCGGATCGTGCCGAAGGTGAAGACCGCTTCCGTGCCGCCGGTAACCGCCGCCTCGACCATGCCCGAGCGCACCATCTGGAAGGCGACCCCGATCGCGTGATTGGCCGAAGAGCAGGCGCTCGCGACAACGAAGGACGGGCCGGTGATGCCGTGCTCCATGGTGATGTGACAGCAGGGCGCATTGATCATCAGCTTCGGGATGGTCAGCGGATGGCAGCGCTTCAGGCCTTGCAGATAAAGCCGCTGGTAGTTCTCGTCTTGAGTCCCTTGGCCGCCGACGCCCGAGCCGATGATCGTCGCGGTGCGCGCGCCGAGCCCGGCGCGAAAATCGAGCTTGCTCTGTGCGATCGCCTCGCGCGCCGCCACGAGCGCGAATTGCGTGCAGCGATCGTAGAGCGGCAGCTTGTTTTCTTCGAAATGCGCCAGCGGATCGAAATCGAGGACCTGCGCGCCGATCTTGGTGATCAGTCCCTCGGTCTCGATGATCGATATCGGCCCAATCGCGCTCTTGCCGGCTCTGAGGCTGGCGCTGAATTCGACGGTGTTCTTGCCGAGCGGCGCGATGACGCCGAGCCCGGTGACGACGACGCGATTCATTTCAAGCTGCTCATGCGCAGCGACGGATCACGCCGCTGAGCCTTTCTGCTCTTGGACGAGCTTGGCGACCGCATCGATCACGTCGCCGGCGGTCGTGAAATTGATGCCGGCGGTGGTCGCCTCATTGGCGTTGTACGGAATCTCGATATTGAACTTCTCTTCGAGCGCGAAAATCAGCTCGATCGTGTCGAGCGATTCGAGGTTGAGGTCGGCCAATTCGGTCTCGCGCGTGACCTTCGCAGGGTCGGTTTTCGCCTGCTTGGCAATCACTTCGAGAACATCACTCGCAACATCGGCCATAACTGGATTTTCCCTATCCGCCCCCCGGCCCTCCTAGCACAGAAGCCCGGCCCGCGACACTGGTAATCGTTAACACCCGAGCCGGCAGCGCTATTCCGCCGCTGCCGCGACGGCGGCGCGCGCGACCCGCTGTTCGCGCGGCAAGAGCAGCGCCGTTGCTGCCACGACCATGGCCAGTACGCCCAGGATCCCGAAGAGCCAGACGAAGTCGCCGGTTCGGTCGTAGACCGTCGCGACCAGCGGCACGCCGAGCGCGCTGACGCCGAGCGACAGCAAGAATTTCGCGCCGAACGCCGTCGCCCGCCAGCGCGAGGGCGTGTAATGCGCCAGCATTGCGTTCTCGGTCGGAGTCGAGATCGCGATCAGGCTGAAGCAGAACAGCGCGGCGACGAAGAGCGGCAGCTCGAAGAGCCGGACC
>DASXCX010000122.1:0-17940 GCA_036490955.1 Allostellaceae bacterium
CGCAACTCATCCCCTGGTTTCGGTCGCATCCGCCGATCCTGCCCGCGGCACAGCTGCGACTGGCGCAGATCTGGATGCAATCCGGACGCCGCGCCGATGCGGAGCGCCTGATCCGCCAAGCCTGGATCAATGGCGATTACAGCGCGATCGAAGAAAAATTCATGCTCGAGCGCTATCACGACGTGCTGCGCGGCGAGGACAATACGCGCCGGCTCGATCGGCTGCTTTGGGATCGTCAGACCGACGAGGCCAAGCACATGATCAAGCATGTCGGGCCGGAAACGGCCGCCCTTGCCCAAGCACGGCTTGGCCTCGCGGCAATGGCACCCGGCGCCGAACGGCTGATCGCGCGCGTGCCGGCGCGGCTGCAGGCCGATCCCGGCTTGCAATTCGAGCGCGCGCGCTGGCGCCGCCACAAAGACCTCGACGATGATGCGGCTTCGATCATCGAACACCCGCCCGCCGATCTCGTGCGGCCCGAGGCATGGGCGTCGGAGCGGCTGATCATCGCGCGCCGCTTACTCGATGAGGGTCAAGCCGCCCGCGCCTACCGGCTCGCCTCCAACAGTGGCCTCACCGCCGGCCCAGCCTTTGCCGAACTCGAATTCCTCGCCGGGTGGATCGCGCTACGCGATCTCAGTCAACCGGCTGCCGCCTACAACCACTTTGTCCACCTCTATCACGCCGCAACTTTGCCGATCAGCCTTGCCCGCGGCGCTTATTGGTCGGCGCGCGCTGCCGACGCGATGAGCAATAAGACGCTCGCAGCAACTTGGTACGACGCGGCGGCGCCGTTCCTGACAACCTATTACGGTCAGCTGGCGGCGGCGCATCTCGGCGCCACCGCAGCGACCTTTAAGGTAAGCGAGCCGAACCCGACTGCGGTCGAGACCCAGGCGTTCGAGGCCAACGAGCTCGTCCGTCTGGTCCGCGACCTCGCACAGATCGGCAATATCGACGATCTCGGTGTCTTCCTGAAGGGGATCACCGAGCAAGCGAAGACGCCGGCGGATTACGCCCTTACCGCACGGCTCGCTCGCGCCGTCGCGCGTCCTGATGTCGCGGTTTTCACCGCCAAGCGCGCAAGCTATGCCGGCGTCACGCTGATGGATGAAGGCTATCCCGTCGCCGCTCTTCCGCCCGGCGGGAATATCGAGGCGCCGCTGGTGCTGGCCATGACGCGACAAGAAAGCGCTTTCGACAATGCTGCAGTCAGCACCGCCGGTGCCATGGGACTGATGCAGTTGATGCCCGCCACGGCCAACAAGGTCGCGCAGTTACTGCATTTGCCGTTCTCGCGTCAGCGTCTCACCAGCGACGTCGCGTATAACGTCACGCTCGGCCGCGCATATCTTGATTCACTGGTCGATAATTTCTCGGGATCTTATGTGCTTGCCGTTGCGGCCTACAATGCCGGGCCAGCACGCGTCCATCAGTGGATCGCCGACCACGGCGATCCACGCAGCGCCAGCGTCGATCCCATCGATTGGGTCGAACGTATTCCCTACACCGAGACCCGCAACTACGTGCAGCGCGTGCTTGAGAATTTGCAGGTCTATCGCTTCCGTCTCGGCGCTTCGCTGCCCACGCTTTCCCTCGCCACTGATCTGAAACGCTAAACGATGACGACGCTGACGCTGCCGGATGTCAATGACGTCGGCAAAGCGGCAGCAAGGCTTCACGGCAAAGCGGTCCTAACGCCGCTTCTGTCTTCGCCGCAAATCGATGCCAGGCTCGGCGCGCGCGTGCTCGTCAAGGCGGAATGCCTGCAGCGCACTGGCTCGTTCAAATTCCGGGGTGCCTATAATGCACTCTCGCAGCTCGATACGGGCAAGCGTCGCGCCGGGGTCGTCGCCTATTCATCGGGCAATCACGCGCAAGGTGTCGCCGCTGCAGCGCAGCTTCTTGAAATGCCGGCGACGATCGTAATGCCCGCCGATGCGCCGGCCATCAAAGTCGCAAATACGCGTTTCTACGGCGCCGAGATCGTTCCCTATGACCGCTATCGCGAAAGCCGCGAAAAAATCGCGCAGCGCATCGCGGCGGAACGCGGCGCTGAATTGCTCCCGCCCTATGACGATGCCCGCATCATCGCCGGTCAAGGTACGATCGGACTCGAGGTCGGCGAGGAAGCACAGCGCCAAGGCTGGACGCTGGATGCGCTGATCGCCCCATGCAGCGGCGGCGGACTCGTCACCGGCTGCGCGCTTGGCCTGTCCGCTCACCAAGTCAATGCCGCCGTCTATGCCGCCGAACCGGCGCAGCTCGATGACTTCCGGCGCTCGCTCGAAGCCGGTCAACGCGTCGCCAACGATCCGTCGGCGCGCTCGATTTGCGACGCGCTGCTGGCCCCCACGCCGGGCGAGATCACTTTCGCGCTCGCGCAACGGCTTGTCGCCGGCAGCATCACGGTCACCGACGAGGAGGTACGTCACGCGATGGCGGTTGCCTTTTCGGCCTATAAGCTGGTGCTGGAGCCAGGCGGTGCGGCCGCGCTGGCGGCTGTTCTTTTCGGCAGACTCGAGGTCAGAGGCAAAACCGTGGCGATCATCGCTTCGGGCGGCAACGTCGATCCGGCGGTGTTTGCCGCCGTACTCGATTAATCTAAGAGAAGAAATCGGAGCGGTTATTCGCCGGCTTGAGCCGACGCGACCACGCCGTCTTGCTCCGCCGGCTGCAGTGATTTCAGAGCCGGGAGAAGCTGCTTGCCCTCTCCGGTGGCGAGATGCTCACGCTCGACGCGACGGCTATACCCTTCAAATGTAGCGCCCGGCTCGATGCGCATCGAGCAATAAACGACGTCTGCGCGCACTTGTGCCGAGCGCCCGAGAGTCACATCAATCGCGACCAGCCGGCCCTCCAGAGCGCCATTGATGATCGCCGTCTCTGCCTCGACAGAACCGTTGACCGAACCCGATTCGCCTAACGTGACTTTGCTGGCAACAACGTTGCCGATCAGCGTGCCGGTGATGTGAATTTCGCCCGAGCAAGCAATATTGCCATCGACGCGGAAGCCTTCACTGAGAATCGAGGGCGTGCCCCGGCGATTACCTGTGCCCCCGACGTTATTGCTGGCCGCTGACTTGAACCACATTCTTGCCTGCCTGCATAAATTTGGCGGGATCGACCGTCTGGCCTTCGACGCGAACTTCGTAATGCAGGTGTGGGCCGGTGCTGCGACCCGTACTGCCGAGCTCCGCGATTGGCGTGTGCAATCCCACTTTTTGACCCTTAGCCACTAAAATACGATGAAGATGCGCGTAGCGCGTGACGATGCCGTGGCCGTGGTCGATTTCAACAACCTTGCCGTAACTATCCATATTACCGGTAAAAATCACCGTCCCCGCACCGGTGCTATACACCGAGGTGCGGTAGGGCGCGTCCATATCGAGTCCGGGATGGAATGATTCCTTGTGGTTGATAGGATCGACGCGGGCGCCGTAATCGCTACCGAGTTGATATTGATTGAGCGGCGAAGCGAGCGGGAGGTTCTTCGCCAGTTTCTTCAGTTCTTCGAGCCGCTGCTGATCGAGCGCGGCGGCGCGCGGATCGTTCAGCGCGATATAAGGGCCGCCTTCGCCACCCGACGCGCTGCCGTCGAGGCCATGCAGCAGACGATCGATGTCGAGCCCGGTCGAAGCGAGCAACCGCTCGAACTCGGAGGATTTCCCGCTGTCGTTCTGTGCATGAGGTGCGCCACCGGATGCGGGCTTGCGCTCGGGCGACGCGACATCTGGCGCGACAGGTTGTCCGATCGCCGGCGACGCTGCAGCTGGCGTTGTCAGTGTGTCTTGCGGATCGGAAGCAACCTGCGGATTGCGCTTGTCCGACTGATCGGCGCGCGTCTGTGCAGACTGCAGATTCGTCTGCAGCTCTTGCAGACGATTTTGCAGCGTCGTGCGCCGAGTCTCGGATTGCTGCAATTCATTCCGTGTAGCATCGAGATTCTTCGCGAGCTGCTCCGAATTGCCGTTCTTGCTGTTCAGCGCCTGCTCACTCGCCTTGGCGCGGCGCTCCGCGTCGTCGCGCGCTTGTTGTATCGTCTTCGAGCGCGCATTTGCGTCAGCAAGCTGGGATAAAAGCTGGCTGTTCTGCTGCCTCAGCGCAGTAAGCTTGTCTGTGGCCTGCTGATATTTGGCGTTTGCCTGGGCGTAATTCTCGTTCAGCGAGGCAACTTGTTCGTGAAGCGCCGCGAGTTCGCCGCGCATCTGATCGAGCGCAGCCGAATCGATATTCGGCGACGGCGACGTGTTGACATCGGGTGTCGTCGCGGCGGGCGTCATCGCGAGTCGGAGTGGTTGCGTGCGGGCGAGAACTGGTGTTAGCGATGGCGTCGCATCGGCCGAGCGGCTGTCGAGGGTGCTCCGCAGATGCATATAGCCGACACAGAGATACGCCACGGCGCCGACCGTCGATAACGACGCGGCGAGCAACATCGCCTGAAGCCAGCCGGGCAGTGCCACATGATGTACGCCGCTGTTGCTCTGCACGAGCAACCGACGTTCGGGAAATAGCCGCTCCCCGAGAATCCGAGATACTTTCGCCACTCGCCCCCCGCTACCGTCCCTGCTTCAAGTGCTTCTCCCGACAGCACCGCCACCGATCGCGGCCCATTTTAGGGCTCATTGGTGAATGGCAGTGGTGGAACGCTACGGCCCGCTACAGCTTCGTTTGCAGCTCGGCGTGCGCGACCCCCTTTTATTCTACGTCCATTCACCACCTTGGGACGGTAGTAGGTCGCTGCTGAGATGGCAAGCTGATTCGGCGTGGGATCACAATGGGATGTTATCGAATCGACATAGCACGGCTCCGTGATCGGGTGGCGCGCGATGACGCGATTTGCCAGTTCTCGCATTAGGCAGATGCTAACCATGTTCGACACTCCTCGTGTCAAGACGCGCGACACGTTTAGACACGCTGTAAACTGCGTGCCATTGAGCGTTAAGGACAAAGCGCCGGTCGCTCACCAATGACTGCACCGCTTGAACACGGCTGCATAACTCTCGGGCCTAACGAGCTGCGTGTTTCCGTCGCGTGCGCGGCCGTTGATCGCGGCGAAGATCGGTTTCAGCGAATCCGTAATCGGTTTGAGATAGGCAGCCCGCGCAGCGTCACGGTCCGCGACGTGGATGTCGAGCGGTATGGATGTCTCTGCGAGTGCGTGTTCCAAGCCCGACAAATAATGACGCACCGCCTCGCGGAATATCTCGACATGTTGGCCTTCATGATCGAGGACTGCTTGACGCTCGCACGAGCCCAGCGCGAAGCGACGGTCGACAATGACATCGAGTTGCTTCAATCCGATTTCGACATGCGCGGCCAGCAACTTCGCGCAATAGCCGATGCCGTCGCGCATGCTGTCGGTGTCGACTGTGACTTCAAGATCGTAGCGGCCGATGGTCAGGCCGAAGGGGACCTCGCCCTTGAGCCCCGGCATGCCGTTCTCGCTGGCGATCTTCGTGAGCGCTGCGTTGTCGAAATCGAAACGATAGTTGACCGGTGGGTCCTTCATAGCGACGCTAAAAGTGGGCGCGTGCCCGCTTGCCAGACAGGAAGCGAAAGCAACAGCCGGGAGGAGGACGAGGGTCGCGGCCAGAGCCGCCAATAGGGTGCGCATCAGGCTGTCACCCAGACAACGCAGAGCCGCCGCCCGCGCGCGTTCAGTACGGGCACGAGCCTCGCGTCGGCCGCCACGACGCGGCCGGGCATGATCCCAATGATGCGCGTCTCTTCCTCCCTTACCGGCCCCGCCCAGAGGCCAGCGAAGCCGCTCACGCTTTGTAGGCGGAAATGCCCCGCGAGCTTTTGCTGCAATAGTAGCGCACGCTTGATGCCGCTCCAACGGAAGAAGGCGCTGTTGGCGGCGAGAACGATTTGGTCGGTATCGAGCACCAACCCCGGCGCGGGCGCGGCCTCGACGAGCGCCGTGATACTGGCGCTATCGAGAGCTGGCGAGTGCACCTCCGTGCGGTGTTCCATCTCCCCAAGACACAATATGCGCAACAGCGAGGAGAGGTTGCCATCGCCGGATCGGCGCGACGCGACATCGGCGACAAGACGATTGAGGCGCAGCTTGCGATGCGATGCGATCGCTTCAAGCGCTGTCCAAAATTCATGTTCCAGACGCAGCGAATAGCGCTTGCCCTCAAGTTGCAGGATACGCTGTTCCCATGACGAGGCGAGGCTTAACGATGCGCACGTCGGCGGCGCCGTCTCGGTCTGCGCCTCACGAAGAATATTGCCCGCGCCAGCCATGGCAGTTCCGCACGCATGGTTAATGCTTCATTGCAAGTGTGCCGCCATGCCCGACGGCATCTCACAAGGGAGTGATGGCCTGGAAGTCTTAAACTCGCCTGAATCAGGCGAGGAACGGCAGATGCGGCGCGAGCATCACGCCGGCGATCGCTATCGGAATGCCATAAGGTATCGGCGTTTTCGCATAAAGAAATAATGGCGCGCGCCGCAGAACCGCGAGGATCGCCGTCTGCACCAGAGGCTGGCGCAGGCAGAGCACGATCAGCGCGAAGACGCCACCGATCGCCGACGTCAGCAAGATCAGCGGCACCAGGAGATGGAGGCCGCACCAGAGTGCCATTGCCGCCAGCAACTTTACATCGCCGCCACCGAGAATGCGGCACGCAAAAAGCATCGCGCCGACGGCAAACACTGCCGCACCCGCTTCAATATGCGAGATCCAATCGACGCTATGGCCTGAAAGGCCGATGCCGGCAATCAACGCCGCAATCGGGAAACCCAGCGCCAGAGCGCCAGTCAGCCAATTCGGGATGCGCAGGCTGACCAGATCGCTCAAGGCCGCGAAGACCAGAGCGAAGACGTAGAAAGCCACGATAGCCTCGCCCGCAAAACTGGCCGGCAAGTTGCCCCAGGATGAAATCATGCGCCCGAGTGTGGCGGCGTAGCGTTACCGAAAGCTTAAAGGCCGTGCGGGCCGTTGCTAGCGCTCGTGCAGCGCCTCGTCCCGGGCCTTGAGCAGAGGCTTCAGCAGATAATCCAGCACGGTTTTCTGCCCGGTGAGGATTTCGGCGCTCGCCGTCATGCCGGGGATGATCGGCAGCGGCTTATCGGTTGTGCCGAGCGAGTTCTTCTCGGTGCGCAGCGTCACCCGGAAGAATGTGCCACGATTGGGCGTGTCGTCCTTGATCGCGTCGGCCGAGATATCCTCGACCCGCGCTTTGAGGCCGCCATAGATTGAGAAATCATAGGCTGTGATCTTGACCGTTGCCGGCTGACCGGGGCGAAGGAACGCGACATCCGCCGGCCGGACCCTTGCTTCGACCAATAACGAATCCTCGAGCGGGACAATCTCGACGAGATCTTCGCCTGGCTTGATCACCTCGCCGATCGTCGTGACTTTCACATCTTTGATAGTACCGCGAACCGGCGAGCGTACCTCGGTACGCGTGACGCGATCATGCTGCGTGAAAATCTGCTGCGACAGCGCAGCGAGCTCGGCCGTGTGCTTATTAAGCTCAGCCTGCGCGTCGGAATGGAAGGTCGCGGCCTTTTCCTGGATCCGCTTTTGCGCCTCGTTGCGCGCGGCCTCCGCCTGCGTGATAGAGATTTTCACGTCCGCGAGCTGGCCCTGGAGATCGCTAAGATCGCGTTCGAGCTTCACCAACTCGAGCTTCGATGCCGCGCCGGTCGCGACCAGCGGCGCAGTCATGTCGTGCTCCTGCTTGGCCAATTCGAGCGAACGCGACAAAGTCTGCTGTTTCGATTGTAGCCCGGCAATCTCCTGCTGCTTCTGCGCGAGCTGGTCATTCAGCACGGCTATATTCGATTTGAATTGATCGAGCTGGCTGTCGTAGAGGGCCTGCTCGCTATGCGCGACAGTCGGCGCTTCCTTCAGCACCTCGGGGGGGAATTGCGGCGGCTTGTCGGCGATCTCGGCCTGCAAGCGCCCAATCATCGCTTCAAGCGTCAGATATTGCGTCCGGCTGTCGCGATATTGTGATTCGGCATTGGTATTGGCGATGCGTAGCAGCACGTCACCTTTCTGCACGATCTGCCCGTCATGCACCGCAAGCTCGGCAAGAATGCCGCCTTCGAGGTTCTGGACGAGCTGAATCTTGCTCGAGGGGACCACCCGAGCATCGCCGCGCGTCACCTCGTCGAGTTTCGCGAAATGCGCCCAGACCAAGAAGACAATGCAGAAGGCGCAGACGCCGAGCGTCAGGAGATGAGCAAAGCGCGATGTCCGGGCCCGGAGCGCATAGTCGTAATCGGGGAGGAAATCGTTGTCGATCATCTGACTCATCGCGCACCGGCCCGCGCGGCGATGCGCAGCTCTCCCTGGTTAAGCGCATGCAGCACGCGCTCACGCAGACCGTCGGCGACAATACGGCCGTTGTCGATGACGATCAGCCGGTCGACCAATTCCAGCATCGACGGGCGATGCGTTACCAACAGCAAGGTCTTGCCCGGCAGGATTTCGCGTACTCTGTGCTTGAGCCAGGTTTCCGAGGTAGCGTCCATCGCGCCGCTCGGCTCATCCATCACCAACATGGAAGGGTTACTGAGCAAGGCGCGCGCAATCGTTACTGCCTCGCGCTGCCCGCCCGAGAGATGCTTGCCGTTCTCGCCGACCTGCATGTCATAGCCTTCGGGATGATGCTTGATGAAATCGTCGACGCCCGCGATGGTCGCCGCGCGCAGGATCGCGCCATGCGACACGTTCGGCGAGGAGAGCGCGATGTTGTCGCGCAAGGAGCCGAAGAAAAGGAATGGGTCCTGCGGCACATAGCCGATGTTGCGCCGTAGATCTGCGGGATCGACCTGACGAAGATCCGCGCCGTCGACAAGGATCGCGCCCGAATTCGGCGTATATAGCCCGGTCAGCAACCGCGCCAGAGTGCTTTTTCCCGAGCCGATGCGACCGAGGATGCCAACTTTCTCGCCGGCCTCGATGCGAAAGCTGATACCTGCCAATGCCGTATGGCTCTGGCCGGGATAAGCAAAGCTGACATCGCGGAATTCGATCTGGCCCTGAAGTTTGGGGCGATGGAGGAACGTCTTGTCTTTCGGCCGCTCGAGCGGCGTCTTCATTACCTTATCGAGCGAGCGCAGCGACATGAGCGAAGAATGCAACCGCACCAGTAGCGAAGCGAGCTGCGCCAAGGGCGCCATCGCGCGCGAGGAGAGCAGCGATGCCGCGACGAGGCCGCCGGTCGTGAGATTGCCGGCCGCGATCTCGTAGACGCCGACGATCACCACCAGCACGCTGACGAGGTTCTGCGTCAGGGTCGCGATATTGACGCCGATCGTCGAGATGAAGCGCGCGCGCATCGCCGTACGCGCGGTACGTCCGATGAAACGCTCCCACAGCCTTTGCGCACGGCCTTCCGAACCGGTGATCTTGATCGTATCGAGACCTTCGATCGATTCGACCAGGATCGCGTGTTTCTGAAAGGTTTCGCGTTGCGTCTGGCTCATGACCTCGCGCAACGCGAATTGCAGGGCAAAGCCGCCTCCGAGCAACAACGGCACCGCGAGCAGCGGTACCAGAGCAACCGGGCCGGCGATGAGACCGATGATGAGAATGAAGAGCAGCGCGAAAGGCAGATCGGCGAGCGAGAGCAAGGTCGTCGACGTGAAGAATTCGCGCAACGTCTCATATTCGCGCAGATTGGCCGCAAGCGCACCCGACGACGCCGGCCGCGCCTCGTAGCGCATACCCATGACATGCTCGAAGAGCTTGCTGGCAAGCACCACATCGGCATTCTTGCCGGCGCTATCGACGAAATAGCTGCGCGCCGTGCGCAAGATGAAATCGAAGAGGAACGCGACGAAAACGCCGCTCGCGAGCACCCAGAGCGTCGCGGTCGCGTTGTTGGGAACGACGCGATCGTAGACATTCATCACGAAAAGCGGGCTTGCAAGCGCGACCAGATTGACCACCAACGAAGCCGCGATCGCGTGAGCGTAAACGTGCCGGAACGACGAGAGCGTGCTCCAGAACCAGGAACGTTCGGGCGTCGGGATGTCGACCACATCGTCGCTGCGCTTATCGAAGCGATATTGGGCCTTCGCATAGAGGGCATAGCCGGCGTAATTGCTCCGGAATTCGTCGAGCGGCACGCGAATGGGGTCGCTGCCGGGCTGCGGCTGCAGCATCTCGACCTCACCGTCCTCGATCGCCGTCGCGACGCAAGCGCTGTTCTCGTTGAGCAGCAGCAGGCATGGCAAGTTCAGCGGCGAGATTTCCTCGATCGCGCGTTTGTGCCATCGTGTGGAGAGACCTGCCCGTTGAGCCGCGCGCACTACCATCTCGGGCGACAAAGCATCGCCATGGGACGGCAGGCCAGCCGCAAGCGCACGCGCCGAGATAGGCCGTTCGAGCAGGCACGCCAGTATCGAAAGCGCCGCAAGAACCGGGTCGTCGGTTGCGTCAGGCGCCCCCGCATCTGGTAGCGCGTCTACAACTTTGAGCTTGCTCATCATCCCTCGCCGCCGTGCCTAACATGGACCGACTTCAACAACACCGACGAGATCAACTCTCCGGCCGCGGCGCGACTCCCGGCGCGTGGTTCGGATCGGCGGCCGCCGGCGGCGGGACGTTGAGCGTACCGAGCAGCATGCCCTCGACCGCCAAGATGCGATAAGCGTTGAACGCCGCCTGGCCTTGCGCGGTCGCCAGACGGGTCTGCGCCTGGAAGACTTCGTTCTGCGCGTCGAGCAGGTCGAGCAGCGTACGCTGACCGATCTGGAATTGCTGGTCGTAAGCGTCGCGCACCTGCTGCGAATGCGCCAGCGAACTCTGGAGAGCCGGCATGCGCTGCACCGCCGCGTTATAGGCCGATTGCGACTGGCGCAGATTCTGCTCCGCGTCGCGCAACGCTTGGAGGCGATCCGTCTTTGCCTGTGCGACCTGCGCATAGGCCGATTGACGATTGGCGATATCGGCGCCGCCGGCGTAGAGATTCCAGCGCAGCACCAGGAGGGCGCGCGCCTCGTTGTCGCGGCCGGGGAAGCCGCCGACATTGCGATTCTTGTCGCCGCTGAGCTCGAACGAAACCGTCGGATCGAAGCGGGCGTCCGCCTGCTCGACCAGGCCTTGCGCGGCCTCGATATCGGCCTCGCGGGCTTTAATCGTTGGGTTTTGCGCTTGGAGCTGGGCGAGCTCGGCATTGATATCGTTGTTGATCGCACCGGTCGGCACCGGCGCGTCCTCGAGCGCCGCCGGCGCGACACCGACGACGTTGAGATAGCGTGCCTCGGCGTCCTCGAGCAAGCCGCGCGTTTCGTCGCGCGTCGCGGTTGCCAGATCGAGGCGGCTTTGTGCCTGTGCGACATCGGCCGCGCGGCCCGCGCCACCGTTGCTGCGCTGCTGCACGCGGCTCAGCAAATCCTGATGCGCTCGCACATTGTCTTGCGCGTATTGGAAGACGTGACGGAAGCGCACCACATCAAGATGCGCTTCGACAGCGTCGAGGCCAGTAAATTCGGCGTTCTCGCGGATACGATAGGCCGCGGATTTTGAGCGGCCGCGCTCGTGATCAACCTGGCCGGCAACCGCGCCGCCATCATAAAGCTTTTGCGCAAGCACAGCGCCGAGCTCACTGCGCATGTGCTGACCGTTGGTGCCCTGGGTCAGGATATTGTCGGTGTATTCGGGACCGATAGCGCCGCGGACGTCCAATTGCGGCAGGTAGAGTCCCTTGGCGCGGCGCATCTCCGCGTCGACCGATTCCCGATTGTGGATCATGGATTCGACGCGCGGACTGCTCGAGACCGACGTGCGAACCGTATCGCTTAGGCTTTGCGCATGGGCCGGCGCGATAGCCAATAAAGCCGCCACCGCCACGCCGCTCGAAATCCGCAAACGCCAACCAACCATTTTCAGCCTCCGCAAAAAGCCAGGTCCGGATTAATCCGACCCCGAATCACGCCACATTATTAACTAAATTGAGTAAAACCCCAGATGTAAACAACATTTACAAATAATTGCCGGATTTTTCTCAATCACTCAGGAAACTTATTACATAAAATTTTCCTAGTCTAGGGATTTATTGTTAACCATACCCGGCTGTTATTGGTTAATTTTGAGATCACAAAGTAATTCTTGAACAATAGAAAAAAGGCCGCGACGAGCGCGGCCTTGAGTTCAGGGAGGAAAACGCCAAACGGCGTTACGTGAGACATATGGATATCGCGAGGCCGACAACAACCCGGCCATTGGCGTTCTACCCGGGCCGCCGCCTGACGCGACGCGGCGGATTTGGCACTATGTCGCCATGGCTAATAACAATCCCCGTGACACGGACGCAGTGACCCGCGCGCTCGAAGCGATCGACGCCCCGGCTTCTGCCTTATGGCTGCGACCCGAAGCCCTTCTCACCGGTAGCACAGCGCGCAGCGCAATCGCGCAAGGCATCGCGCTAGCCCTCGCTGGCGGAAACAGCGCATTTACGCAGGTTGAAGTCATGGCGCGACAAGGCGACCGCGTCACCACCGCGCTCGCACCCGTGCGGCGCGTACAAGACTGGGCGCGCCGGCTCGATGAGACGCGGCGGACGCGCATCGAGACCCAGCTCGCTCGCGTCAGCGAACCGCGTTGTCGTTGGGCGGGGCTGTCGCTCGACCGGCCGGTCATCATGGGCATCGTCAACGCGACGCCCGACAGCTTTTATCGCGGTAGCAGCGGCGATCCCGAAGCGGCAATCGCTCTCGGCTGCGCCATGTACAAAGCCGGAGCGGACATCATCGATATCGGTGCGGAATCGACACGCCCCGGCGCGGCTCCCGTCTCCGAAGCGGAAGAGTTGCACCGCCTCGAGCCGGTGGTGCGCGCTCTTGCCGCATCCGGCGCCGTGCTCTCCGTCGACACGCGCCACGCCGGAGTGATGGCGACGGTACTCGCTTGGGGTGCGCGCATCATTAACGACGTTTCGGCGCTCGAAGGCGAAGGCAGCCTCGATGCCGCTGCGAAGGTCGGCGCGCCGGTCGTGCTCATGCACATGCGCGGCGAGCCGGGCACAATGCAGCAGGCCCCCCATTATGTATCGGCATCGCTCGATGTCGCCGATTACCTCGCGCAGCGCATCGCGGCTTGCGAGGCGGCAGGAATTCCGCGCCATCGCATCGTCGTCGATCCCGGCATAGGCTTTGGTAAGACGATCGCGCACAATCTTGAGATTCTGGCGCGGCTCAGCCTTTTCCATGCGCTTGGGTGCGGTGTGCTGATCGGCTTATCGCGCAAATCGAGCATCGGGCGGCTCAGCGGCGGTGTCCCGGCCGAAGAAAGGCTGCCCGGCTCGATCGCGGGCGCGCTGCAGACGCTACGGCAGGGCGTTCAGATTCTTCGCGTCCACGATGTTGCCGAGACCAAGCAAGCGGTCGCAGTCTGGCAGGCGATCGCCGATGGTACTTAAGGATTAACGACGCTTGCGCTCGACGACGATGCCGACACTCTCCGTCTCCGGCCAGACATCGAGCTTCTCGACCATCACCCGCGTCGCCATGACACGGTGATCGGCCAGGCAAAGCGTGGCGATACGGTCGGCAAGCGTCTCGACAAGATTGATATGCCCCGCTTCGGTGATCGCCTTGATACCGGCAACGATGGTCTCGTAGTTCACCACATCTGCGAAATCGTCGTTGTCCGGCAGCGGACCTGCCACCTGAATCTCGGCATTGACGCGAACACGCCGTCGCAACCCCTTCTCGCGCGGGTAAATGCCGATGCTGCAGGGAAGAACGAGATCGCGTACGAAGACGCGGTAACCCGCAGCATTGTCGTCATTCGCGCGGATCTCGGGCACCGTCGCCGGCCATGGGGTGCTCATCGCGCGGAGCATGACTCTCGGCCCTGCTCCGCGCAATGCCGCAAGTATTACGACGCTGCGACCATACGGTTGGTCAAGGTACCGACATATTGCACTTCGACCTTGACCTCATCGCCGGCATTGAGAAACTCGCCGCTATCGCCGCGCCCCGCGCCGACCCCCGCCGGCGTACCAGTCGCGATCACATCGCCCGGCCGCAGGGTCACGTGCTGGCTGAGCGAGACGATCTGCTCGGCGATGTTGTGGATCATGTTCTTCGAATTCGAGTTCTGCTTCTCGACACCGTTGACCCAGAGCTTCACGCCGATGTCGTTCGGATCGGACACGAAAGCCGCCGGCGTGATCCACGGCCCCATCGGGCAAGCATCGTCGAAACATTTCTGGCCGAGCCAGTCCATATACATGCCGCCGCCGGCGCGGTCCTGCTGTACGCTCAAGTCGCGCGCCGACAGATCGTTGACACAGGTGTAGCCGGCGATCACGTCATGCGCACGCTCAAGCGAGATGTTACGCGCCGGCTTGCCGATGACGACGCCGATCTCCGCTTCCCAATCGAGTTTCTGCGACAGCGCCGGCATGCGCGCATTGGCGCCGTCGCCGACGATCGAATGCGCGCCGGTCTTGATAAAGAACCACGGGTCCTTCGCCTTCTTCGGCTCCGGCGGCTCTTTGCCGGTCAGACGTCGCTGGCGCTCGTTCATTTCCTTCATGTGATCCCAGTAATTCGCGCCGGCGCAGAACACCGCGCCCGGATAAAGGATCGGCGCGAGGAGCGCGACCTCGGGAAGCGGGCGGCCGTCATTCGGCTTGACGCGGCCGAGCGCCGCCGTAATGCGCGGATGCACCTCGCCCCAGCTTTGCAGCAGCCCAAGCACCGAGGATGAATCGATTCCGGGCGCGCCTTCCAGCAACGGCGTCGCCGGCAGAACGCGATCGTTGAACAACACGCCGGCGCGGGCGATGCCCGCCGCATCGCGATAGCTCAAAAGGCGATATTCGTTGGACACAAAACCCTCCCGTTATTGGCTAAGAGTACTTTAGCTGCTCGCGCGACCACCGCCTAGCCAACCTAGGTCACGGCTGGCCCATTAGCGAAGCGACCCCGGCACTTCGCCCCAAATCGCGGGCGGGACTCCGAGAACGGCCTAAATAAGGGCAGCTCGCGGTTGCCTTATTTTCCGGGAAGGCGCAGGAAGCGCGCGATCAGTGCATTGCCGCCGGCCGCGATCGCGAAAGCGATCAGCAGCGCCGCATACATATAAGGTATCCGGAACTGCGCGTAGTACTGCATGATCAGGAAGCCGAGGCCGCGATTGGACATCTTGATCTCAGCCAGCAAGCAGCCGATGATCGCAACACCGGTGCCGAGCTTCAGCCCTGTCGCGATCGGCGGCACCAGCGCCGGCAGATAGATTTTCCGGACTGTCTGCAGCGGCGAGAGGTGGAAGCTGCGCCCGACGCGCAGCAGCACCGGGTCGACCTGGCGAACGCCACTCGCCACCGACAACACCATCGGGAAGAAGCAGGAGAGCGTGCCCATCGCGATTTTAGTGCCTGGTCCGATCCCGAACAGAACGAGCAGGATCGGCAGGAACACGATCTTCGGCGTCGGCGCAAGGTAGTGCATGTAAGGCTCGAATGCCTTACCCACGAAGCGGCTCGCACCAAGCGCCAGGCCGACAACGATGCCCGCGATCGAGCCGACCAGAAGCGACACCAGGACTTCGACCAGGGTCAGCCCGAGATTCCAATAGAAGCTCGGGCTGGTGAGTAGATCCACGACCGCCGCGGCGATCGTGACGGAGCTTGGCACCACGCCTTCGAAGACGATGTTGGAGCGCGCAACGGCTTCCCAGATCAGCCAAAGTCCGAGCAGCGTCGCAATGCGCAGCGGTAGAACCGGCGAAAAGCCGCGGCGTGGCGATGCGTCTACACGCGCTTCAGCCACCGCTCCACCCTTTCCGTCAGGTAGAAGAAGCAGATGCTGGTGAGGATGACGAAGCTGATCGCGCCATACATCATCGGGATCTCCCACCGCTGCGCGAGATCGTCGATCAATTCGCCGAGGCCGCCGAAGTTGATGAGAAACTCGATGCCGACGACGCTGATCAGCGCATAGACCAGCCCGAGGCGGATGCCAGTGCACAGCGTCGGTATTGCCGCCGGCAGCATGATCTTCCAGAAAAGCTGTGCCGGCGTCAGGCGAAAGCTGCGGCCGACGTCGATCAACACGCGGCGGATTGCATCGAGTCCTTCTTTCGTCTTGAGGACGATCGAGGGCAGCGCCGTGAGAAAGCTCATCACGATGATTGTGCCGATGTTCCGGCCGAAGAAAACGAGGAAGAGCGGATAAAGCAGCACCAGCGGCGCCGCCGCGAAGCTCCCGACCCAGCTTTCGAAAGCAAGCCCCGCCCAGCGCTTCGCATGCAGCCACCAGCCGATCGCGGTGCCGACGACCACGGCGAGCGCCGCCGAGACCAGCGCCTCGGCAAAAGTCTGCAAGAAGCGCTGGATCAGACCTTCATCCGTGATGAGTTGGGGAAAGCTCGCCGCGATATCGCTCGGCGCCGGCGCCACCAGCGGATTGCCGAAGCCGAGCATCACCAGCCCCTGCCAGACCGCCAGCAGCACGGCGATCGCGGCAAGCCCCGTAAGAACTGGGAGTGCGCGGCTCACGGCCGCATTACTGTCCCGGCTTCCACACGATGTCGAAGACGCCCTTCACCTCGTCCTCCTTCATCGGTTTCGGGATGCGCTTTGCCGTCAGCGCTTCGTCGAGCACTCGCTGGATGCCGCTGAAGCGATACGGGTCGTTCGCTTCCTTGGTCAGGAAGCCTTTCACGGTCTTCTCGGCGGCGTCGTGCGGCAAGTTGTTGTCTTCGGCAAGATAGTCGATCGCCTTGGGATTGTCGTAGGCCCATTGATAGGATTTCACGTAAGCCTTCATGAAGCGCGCGATCAGGTCGCGATGCTGCTGCAGCGTGTTCAGATTGGCGACATTGACGCGGATCGTCTCGTTGGCGACGTCTTTCGAATCATTCGCACCAGCGATCTTGACGATCTTGCCTTGATCGAGATCGACAACGCCGAATGGCGCCGCCGCCCAGCCGGCATCGAGTTGACCCGACATTACTTGCGTGAAGGTCGGCGGCATGCCACCCGCGGCGACCGGCTTGGCGTCAACATCCTGCTCTTTGAGCAAGGTCAGCAGCGATAGATTGCTCGACGAGCCGGGCGCCGAGAATCCGATCGTCTTGCCGCCTTTTAAATCTTTAAGGCTTTTTATCCCGCCGCCGGCTTTCGCATACCAATAGAGATCCGCCGAACCGGTCGATTCCGCCGAGATGATCCGTACCGGCGCGCCCTTTACGTAGGCCGAGATGATACCGAGCGTGCCGGTCGCGACCGCGACATCGACGCTGCCCGAGATCACCGCCGTCTCGGTCGTCGCTCCGCCTTCGGTGTAGGTGATGTCGAGATCGATATTCTGCTCTTTGAAAAAGCCTTGGCGATCGCCATAGACGCTGAAGGAGGTGTCCCACGCACCTTTTTGCGGAATCGCGATCTTCAAAGTGTCGGCGCGCACCGGAATTGCCGCCGCTGCAAGCATCAACGCCGTCGATATCACCCAATATCTACGCATCTTCCCCTCCCTCATTATGGCCGGCGTGACGCGCTAGCGATGCCTCGCTAGCGCTCAGGCCTTTGCTGGCTTCTTCACGTAAATCGTTCCAGATCTGCGCCACATATTGTCCGAAAGCAGCCGAACCGACGATCGCAGAATCGCGCGGCCGCGGCAGATCGATCTCGAAAATGCGCTTCACGCGGCCTGGCCGAAAGGTCATGACCACCACGCGATCGGCGAGTTGCACCGCCTCGGCGATGTTGTGGGTGATGAGCAGCGTCGTCTGCCGCAGCTCTTGCTGGATCTGCAGCAGCTTGTCGCCGAGCAACAACCGCGTCTGCTCGTCGAGCGCGGCGAACGGTTCGTCCATCAGCAATATCTTGGGTTGAAAGGCGAGCGTGCGAGCGAGCGCCGTGCGTTGGCGCATGCCGCCCGAAAGTTGCGCTGGATACCGCGCTTCGAAGCCTTCGAGGCCGACGAGCTTCACGAGATCGCGGGCACGGGTTTCGC